>JAAWBD010000048.1 GCA_022792495.1 Oscillospiraceae bacterium | reverse complement strand
TCGTTGCACCGCAGGGTGATCTTCACCCGGTTGCCAGCTTTTGCCATACGTTCGGCACCTCCTTATTACTTGCCGGGCCAACAAAAAAGCCGGTCCCGGCGAATTACCGGTTCCAGCCCGAAAAAGCCCCCAAGGGAGCTTATGCGAGGCGGTGTTGAACCGGCATTGATTGCCTCCCTATGACCTCGCGGGGAGGGAGAGGGTTTCATGATCCGTTACACCGTAAAAACGGACATGAAAAAAAGAGCCCTTTTCATAGGTGATGGTATTTTATCACGCCCCCAGCCCCAAGTCAAGAGAATTTTTGTAGGTTCAACCAGCTTTTTTTGCCTGAGGAGGCGGCGCTTCGGACGGGATGCCCCTTGTGCGTGGGGGTGGAATTTGATATATTTATAGAAAAAAGGAGGAGATGGCAGGATGCTGAAATGCGTGGTATTTGACATGGACGGCACCCTTCTGGACACGGAGCGGCTGGCGATCCAGTTTTGGGTGGAGCTGGGAAAGGAGTACGGGGTGGAGTTGCCTCGGGAATTTGTCGTCGGTAACTGTGGCCGGCCCCGGGCGGACATTGTGAAGCGGTATCGGGAGTATTACCCCACCCTTCCTGTGGAGGAGGCCATGGGCAACCGGGATCAGTGGTGGCTGGAGCAGACCGCAAAGGGCCTGATCCATACCAAGCCGGGGGCGGAGGAGCTATTGGCCTACGTCAAGGGGAAAGGGCTCAAGATAGTTCTCGCAACCTCGACCATCTATACCCGGGCGGTGGCGGAGCTGACGGAGCTGGGCCTGCTTTCCTATTTTGATGAGATCGTCTCCGGAGATATGGTGCCCTCGGGCCGGGGAAAGCCGGCCCCGGATATCTTCCTGCTGGCTATGGAGCGGGCGGGCTTTTCACCGGAGGAGTGTATGATCATCGAGGATTCTGAGAGCGGCTGTGAGGGCGGCATTGCCTCGGGGGCTAAAACGGTGATGATCCCCGACCAGTACCAGCCCAGTCCTGAGTTGCGGGAGAGGCTTTACCGCTGTCTGGATTCCCTCACCGACCTGATCCCGGTGGTGGAGGAGTTGGTGTAGCCGATTCGTGAAGAGCCCCGGAAGCAAATGCCTCCGGGACTTTTACAAAGCTCGTCCAAGGGCTTTGTCATCTGCATCCAACCGGGGGATCGACCCAATGCGACAAGACCCTTTCCGTTCTGAATGGGACGGGAAGGGTCTTGTCGCTTTCTTTATCTTTCTGTCCCACCACCCTTTCGCCCTTTTTTGGATTTGGCTTGGCCTATAATAGCGGGGTAAGGAGGGACGGGCATGACAGTGTACATAGACGAGGTGTTCCTCCTGAACGCCATCGTGGACTATCTTCTCCTTCTCTCGGCGGCCAGGCTGGCGGGGGAGCCCTTCCGCCGTCTCCGCCTGGGGATGGGGGCGGTCCTGGGGGGACTTTACGCCGCCCTGACCATCCTGCCCGGCCTGGAGTTTCTCTCCCATCCTCTGTGCAAGCTGGCAGTCCCTGTGGGGATGAGCCTGGTGGCCTTCGGCTCGGCCAAGCGGCTCCTCCGGGTAAGCCTGGTGTTTTTCGGGGTCTCCGCCGCCTTTGGGGGCGGGGTGCTGGCCCTCCAGCTGTTTTTGGGAGCTCCGGCGGTGCTGGATCTGAAAACCACCCTTCTGGCGGCAGCTGGCTGCTACCTGTTCCTGACCCTGATCTTCCGCCGTACCGCCCGCCACACTGGAGGGGAGCTGGCCCCTGCCAGGCTGGAGCTGGAGGGTCGCGTCTGCCGGCTCACCGTCCTGGTGGATACAGGCAATACCCTCACCGACCCAGTCACAGGGAAGGCGGTGATGGTGGCTGAGGGGGAGCGGCTGCGGGAGCTGTTCCCAATGGGGGAGTGCCCTGGGGCGGAGGAGCTACGGGATCCCATCGGAGCCCTGGAGAAGCGAAGGGGGGAAGGGCGCCGCTGGCGGTTACTGCCCTACCGGGCGGTGGGGATCCCCTGGGCCCTTCTGCTGGCGGTGCGGGTAGACCGGGCCCAGGTGGGCGGGGAGGACTATGGGCCCATCCTGGTGGCGCTGTCTCCCACCCCCGTGTCGGACGGGGGCGGGTATAACGCGCTGATCGGAGCGTAAAAGAGTTAAAAAACAAAGGCGGAAGGATAAAAAGCTGGCGGAAAAAGGGAAGCCGCTGTCTTTCACCGTTCTATTTTCATGTTGTGGAGGGACGAATATGGGAAAATATTTGAGCAGGCTGAAATGGAGGCTTCTGTCCCTCCTGGCCCAGTGGGGGATCTTGCTTCCTGGGAAGATCATGTATATCGGGGGCAGCGACACGCTGCCTCCGCCCCTGAAAAAGGAGGAGGAGGCCGCTCTCATCGCCCGCTTGGGGCAGGGGGACGAGGGGGCCAAGAGCGCGCTTATCGAGCGGAACCTGCGGTTGGTGGTGTATATCGCCAAGCGGTTTGAAAATACGGGGATCAACATTGAGGATCTGATCTCCATTGGCACCATCGGCCTTATCAAGGCGGTGAGCACTTTTAAGGCGGACAAAAATATCAAGCTGGCCACCTACGCCTCCCGGTGTATTGAGAACGAGATCCTGATGCATCTTCGAAAGACCGCCAACCAGAAGGGGGAGGTTTCCTTTGACGAGCCGCTGAATACCGACTGGGATGGAAATGAGCTGCTTCTCAGTGATATTTTGGGCACCGAGGAGGACACGGTGGAGAAGCCCCTGGAGGAGGACGTGGATCGCCAGCTCCTCTCCCAGGCCCTGGATCAGCTGGAGGAGCGGGAGCGGGTCATTATCAGCCTCCGGTTTGGCCTGGATGGGCGGCAGGAACAGACCCAAAAGGAGGTAGCCGACCTGCTGGGCATCTCCCAAAGCTACATTTCCCGGCTGGAGAAACGGATCATCCAGCGGCTCAAGCGGGAGATTTTGCGGATGATGTGAGGGAGGCGGGGAAAAGTCCTTGCAATCCGGGGCCATATCGTGTAAACTACATCCCGTGGGAGATCTACTCTTTTTAGAGAGGTCATCTCACGGGATATCTCTTTGAGAAAAGGCGTCCAAAAACAGACCGGGGGCGGGAGCTGCCGTCTCCAACACATTGACTCCCCAAGGGAGCAGTGATGAAAGGATGATCATGATGAAAAAGAAACTGTGGGCGGGCATGTTGTCCGCCGGGCTGCTGCTGTCCCTGCTGGGTGGCTGCGGCGGAGAAGAGACCACCCAGACCCGGAGCCCCGAGGAGGAGCCGGATCGGGTGGTTTTTGAGGATACGGCCCGGAAAAAGGAGGCCACCGTCGGGATCGCCCAGGATCTGGACGACAGCCTGGATCCCCACCGGACGGTGGCGGCGGGCACCAAGGAGATCATGTTCAATGTTTTTGAAGGGCTGGTGAAGCCCACCCCGGAGGGAGAGCTGGTTCCCGCTGTGGCCGAGAGCTATGTCATCTCCGAGGATCGAACCACCTATACCTTCACCCTCCGTCCGGGGGTGAAGTTCCATAACGGCCAGACAGTATCAGCAGAGGATGTGGCCTGGTCTCTCCAGCGCTGCGCCGATGAGACGGCGGGCTCCTCCCTGGTGGAGGCTTTCTCCGCTGTCACCGGGGTGGAGGTGGTGGATGAGAAAACCGTCTCCCTCACCATTTCTGAGCCGGACAACGAGTTCTTCTCCTACCTCACCGCCGCCATCCTGCCCAAGGATTATGATAAGCAGGATACCGCCCCTGTGGGTACGGGCCCCTTCCGGTTTGTCTCCCGTTCGGCCCAGGACAATATCGTGCTGGAGCGGTTTGAGGATTATTGGGGAATCCCGGCCAAGCTGGATAAGGTGACCCTGAAAATCATGGAGAATGCCGACAGCCTTCTTCTTAGCATGGAGAGCGGGGCCATCGACCTATGCGCCCACCTTACCAGCACCCAGGTGGAACAGCTGGGAGAGGATTTCTACGCCGCGGAGGGAACCATGAATCTGGTGCAGGCCCTCTACCTCAACCACGCCGAAAAGCCCTTTGACGACCTGCGGGTACGGCAGGCGCTGTGCTACGCCGTTGACCGGGAGCAGATCATCGACCTGGCCTTTGACGGCTACGGAAGCCCCATCGGCTCCAGCATGTACCCCGCCTTTGGAAAGTACTTTGACGACAGCCTCTCCAGCTACTATCCCCATGATGTGGAGAAGGCTAAGGCCCTGCTGGCTGAGGCGGGCTATCCCAACGGGTTCGAGATGACCATCACCGTCCCATCCAACTACCAGCCCCATGTGGATACCGCCCAGGTGATCGCGGAGCAGCTGAGGGCGGTGGGGATCACAGCCAAGCTCCAGCTGGTGGAGTGGGGGGTCTGGCTCTCTGAGGTGTACTCCGGAAGGCAGTTCCAGTCCACCGTGGTGGGGCTGGACGCCTCCACCATGACCGCCCGGGCCCTTCTGTCCCGGTTTGAGTCCTCTGCCAAACGGAATTTTATCAATTACAGCAGCGACAGCTATGACGCCCTCTACGCCCGGGCCCAGACTACCTATGACGACGATACCCAGACCGCCCTCTACAGAGAGCTGGAGCGGGAGCTGACAGTGAACGCCGCCAACGTCTATATCCAGGATCTTGCCGACCTGGTGGCGGTGCGGAAGGGACTGGAGGGGATCCGGTTCTATCCCATCTATGTCCTGGATCTGTCCGGCCTGGGCTGGACAGGAGAATAAGGTGTGAAATACGCGGCGCGGCGGGTGGTCGCCGGACTGACCACCATGCTTCTGGTCTCCCTGCTGGCCTTTGTGGCCTTTGACCTCATCTCGGGAGACCCAGCGGAGATCATGCTGGGCACTCAGGCCACCCCTGAGAGCCTGGCCGCTCTGCGCGCCCAATTGGGTCTTGACCGCCCCCTGCCAGTTCGCTATCTGGACTGGCTGGGGGGCTTTTTCAGGGGAGAATTGGGGATATCCTACCAGTATAAACAGCCTGTGTGGGAGCTCATTGTCCCCAAGGTGGGGGTGACCCTGTGCCTGAGTCTGCTCAGCTTTCTGCTGGTGTTGGCCGTCTCCCTGCCTCTGGGCCTGCTTACTGCCGGGAGAACGGGGAGAGGGGAGGGGCTCCGAACCGCCCTGAACCAGCTGTGCATGGCGGCGCCTCCATTCTTCACAGGGATCCTGCTGTCCTGGGGCTTTGGGGTGGCGCTCAAGTGGTTTGCGGTGGGCAGCTTTCCCGACATGGGACAGAACATGTGGGGGGCCCTGAGGTATCTCTTTTTCGCCGCTCTGGCCCTGGCCATCCCCCGGGCCGCCATGACGGTTCGGATGCTGCGAAGCACCGTGGCGGAGGAATTGGGGAAGGATTATGTCCGCACCGCCGCGGCCCGGGGAAACAGCCGCACCCAGCTTTTGCGCCGGCATGTGTTGAAGAACGCCCTGCCTCCGGTGGTGGCCTTTCTGGCCCAGACGGTGGCGGAGCTGGCGGCGGGAGCGGTGGTGGTGGAGCAGGTGTTCGCCATCCCGGGCCTGGGTCGGCTGCTGGTGGCCTCCATCTCCAACCGGGATCACCCGGTGGTGCTGGCCATCGTGGTGATCCTGGCCTTCTGGGTGGTGCTTTCCGGGGTGATCGCCGACCTGATCCAGCAGCGGATCGATCCCCGGCTGCGGCTGGGAGGTGGAGAATGAAAAAAAGGAATGGTTGTCTGACTGCCGGGCTGATTTTGACCGGTTTCATGGCTGTTTTTATTCTTTTGGGATGCTTTTGGACGCCCTATGACCCCACCGCCATGGCGGTGGGCCCCAAGCTGGATGGGCCCAGCCTTCAGCACTGGCTGGGCACCGACAATTTTGGCCGGGACATTTTCAGCCGGGTCTGGAAGGGAACGGGAGCCACCTCGGCCATCGCCCTGTCCACTGTGGCGCTGGGGGCTGTTTTGGGCGTGACGGCCGGGGCCTTGACGGGCTATTTCGGCGGTTGGGTAGACGGAGCTTTGACCCGGCTCAATGACGCGATCACCGCCTTCCCCAGCATTCTGCTGGCCCTTGTGGTGCTGAGTCTGCTGGGTTCGGGAAATAAGTACCACGTGGTGCTGGCCCTGGGGCTGGTCTTTGCCCCAGGCTATGCCAGGATCTCCCGGACGGCCTACGCCTCTCTGCGGGAAGCCAATTACGTCCAGAGCGCCCGGCTTATGGGGGCGGGACATGGGAGGATCCTCCTTGTCCATCTCCTTCCCAACACCCTTTACAGCCTGATGCCCGCCCTTACCATTGGCTTTAACAATGCGGTGCTGGCGGAGGCCTCCATGAGCTATCTGGGGATCGGGGTCACCCCACCTGACGCCTCCCTGGGCTATATGCTTTCCGAGGGGCAGGGGATGTTCTCCGCCGCCCCCTGGTATGCCCTGGGAGCGGGCGGGGTCATCGTATTGCTGGTCTTTGGAGTGGGCCTTGTAGGCCAGGGGCTCCAGAGCCGGGACAGGGGGGTGGGCTGATGCTGGAGGTAAAGGATCTCCGGGTAAAATTTCACACCCGCGACCGGTATGCCGTGGACGGGGTCAGCTTTACCCTCCGAAAGGGGGAGACCCTGGGGCTGGTGGGGGAGTCGGGCTCGGGCAAATCGGTGACCGCCATGAGTATTGCCGGGCTGCTGCCCCGGAATGAGTGCGAGTATTCCGGCTCCATTCTCCTAGAGGGGGAGGAGCTGCTCCATGCCCCGAGGGAGCGTATGCGGCAGCTCCAGGGGAAGGATATGGGGGTGGTGTTCCAGGAGCCCATGTCCGCCATGGATCCCCTGATGAAGGTGGGCCGTCAGGTGGAGGAAGCCTTGGAGCTCCACACCAAACTTTCCAGAGGGGAGAGGAGGGCCAGAGCCTTGGAGGCCATGGCCCTGGCAGAGCTTGACCGCCCGGCGGAGATCTGCGAGAAATATCCCCATGAGCTGTCCGGGGGTATGCTCCAGCGGGCCATGATCGCGGCGGCCATTGTGACCCGGCCCAAGCTGCTTCTGCTGGACGAGCCCACCACCGCCCTGGACGTGACCGTCCAGGCCCAGATCGTGGCGCTTCTGAGAAGGCTGAACCGGGAGCTGGGGATATCCATGCTCTTTATCTCCCACGACCTGAGTGTGGTGCGCAGGCTGTGCGCCCGGGCGGCGGTGATGTGCCGGGGAAGGCTGGTGGAGCAGGGGGAGACAGAGGAGATCTTCCGCCGGCCGAGGGCGGAGTACACCCGCCGCCTCATCGCCGCTATCCCCACCTGGAGAGGGGAGGGGGAGGGATGAGCAAGTCGGAGCGGATCCTGTCAGTCCGAAACCTGACCTGCGGCTACCGCCGCCGGGGGCTGTTTCAAAGGGGGGAGTATCATCCGACCCTTCAGAATGTGACCTTTGACCTGTGCCGGGGGGAGATCCTGGGCCTGGTCGGTGGCTCAGGAATGGGGAAGTCCACTCTATCCAAGGCTGTTTTGGGAATGCTGGAGCCTGATGAGGGGGAGGTGGAGCTCCATACAGACCGGCCCCAGATGGTGTTTCAGGATCCATACAGCGCCTTGAATCCGGCCTATCCTGTGCTCTGGCACCTGGAGGAGCCGCTGCGTATCCGGGGAGGCTTAGACCGGGAGGAACGGCGAACCAGGGCTCTGGAGATGCTGGAGCGGGTGGAGCTGCCCCGGGAATGTCTGGCAGCCCGGCCCAGTGAGCTCTCGGGGGGACAGCGGCAGCGGGTCAGTATCGCCGCCGCCCTGATCCAGGAGCCGGGGCTCGTGGTTGCTGACGAGCCGGTCTCTGCCCTGGACGTGACCATTCAGGCCCAGATCCTGAGGTTGATAAAAAAGCTGAACCGGGAGCTGGGGGTCTCCTTTCTCTTCATCTCTCACGATCTGAACGTGGTCTACCAGCTCTGCCACCGGGTACTGGTGATGGAGCGGGGGCGTATCATAGAGCAGGGGACGGTGAAGGAGGTCTTTGACCACCCCAGGGAGGAGTATACCAGGCAGCTCCTGGCGGCGGGGGCGCCTTGACAAACGGAGGAAAAGGGATATAATAGAGGTATCAAGATAAGGAGGAGTACACCGTGAAACGAATGCTCTTGGCTTTCCTTTGCGCCGCCCCTCTGGTAAGCGGCTATACACCCGAGGTTGAGCCGGTTCAGACAGTGTCTCCCCCGGCGGAGGCGGCTTATCTGACCAGCATGGGCTGTGATATTCAGAATTGCACAGACCCGGCCCACTACCATAGCTGCCCTGTGGACTGTGCGGATCCCACCCATTGGCATACCTGCCCTGTGGGCTGTGAAGATCCCACCCATCCCCACTGTAATCAGTGCTGGGAGTTTGGTTATGAGGCTGAGCCGGAGCTTCGGTTCAGCATGGGCTGTGGGGCGGCGGACTGTACCGACGTCACCCACTATCATTACTGCCCGGCGGACTGTGCCGATCCGGCGCATTACCACGACTGTCCCCTGGGCTGTACCGAGTTCACCCATCCTCACTGTGGACAGTACTGGGAGAACGTGGACGAGGAGACGGCGTCGGCCTTTTGCAGCAGCATGGGCTGTGGATGGGCCGACTGCACCGACCCTACCCACTACCATCACTGTGCCCAGGGCTGTACCGACCCCAGCCACTACCATGACTGCCCTCTGGGCTGCCGGAGCCACGACCACGGCTACTGCGGCAGGGGACACCACGGCGGACGCGGGAGCCGTTACGGGAGAAGGCACCACTAAGAGAATTTGAAAAGAGAGCGCGGGTCTGATAACAGGCCCGCGCTCTCTTTTATCATGTGGGGGCTAAAAGCTTACGATGGAAACCGGGGTTCCGTGCTCTTCAATAAGAGAAATCAGGTCTCCCGCTTTCAACCAGAGGGTGGCGGTATTGTCATTGGGGTGGACGCCAATGATGGAGGGCTCTGAAAGGAAGGCCTCGTCCAGGAAAAAATGTACCAGCCGGGCTTCATCATTGAGAAGGCCCAGGGGGGTCACCGAGCCTGGGGCCAGGCCTAAAAGGGACTTGAGCTCCTCCGCAGAGGCAAAGCTCAGGGGCCGGGTGCCGCAGCTGAGCCTGAGTTCCTTTAGGTTGACCCGCTTGTCGCCCTTGACGGTGATGAGATAGTAGCTCCGCCGTTTGTCATCCCGGACAAACAGATTTTTTCCATCGGAATCTGGGTAGGGAAGCTCCACGTCGGCCAGCTCACCCATGTGGAAAACAGCTTTATGCTTTGTGATCTCATGCCAGATATGCCGCTGGAGCAGCATGGCGTAGATTTCCTCTTTATTCATGGCAGGGGCTCCTCTACAGGAGCTTCAGCAGATCCTCCGGCCTCTCCAGCCGGTATGTCCAGTCCATCTGCCCGGTGGGGTTTCCCCATCCGGCCAGGGCGAAGTCCACCCCCGCCCCTTGGGCGCAGCGCAGATCCCCCTCCCGGTCACCCACAAAAAGAAGCTCCGAGGGCCGGCACCCCGCCAACTCCATGAACCGGAGAAGGGGATCGGGGGAGGGCTTGGGCCGCTCCGTCTCCCCGGCCCGAACCAGAACAGAGAGGTGGGCGGCAGCGGGAGAGTGGGCAAAGTCCCCTTCGTATTCCTCCACCGTCTGGGAGGTCACCGCTCCCAGAACAAGGCCCCGGCGGGTCAGCTCCTCCAACAGCTCCAGGATCCCGGGGAAAAGGGTGATCTGGTTCCGAAGCCCCCAAAGATTCTCTGACCAGAGGGCAAAGGCGGCAGGGATGTCGGGAACCTGTAGCCGGGCCAAAGTATCCAGCCCCGGCAGGCCCAGGGCGATGGGGGCCAGCTCCTCCCTGGAGGGGGACGATCCGGTGAGGGCGGTCAGGGTGTCCTGAAGGGACTGAAGAATGGCGTATTCACTGTCGGTCAGGGTACCGTCAATGTCAAAGGCGATGAATCTATATTTCATGGCGGAGCCTCCTCTTGCAGAGAGATAAACCTTATTATATCACAAGAGGACATTTGTCAAGGATATTTTCATCCTAAAAACGCAATGTTTCCTTTCCCATGATACCAGCGTTATTCAATACTACCCCACATAAAGGCAGAGGACAGCACCTTGTAGATGCTGCCCTCTGTGTAGTTAGCCAAACCCTAAGCAGAAGGCACAAATCTCACAATTCCCCTATGGCGACCAAAATATCAAGAATGGTCCCGCGACCAATACCGCTCTGCAATTTGAATTCTCCGTGA
>JAAWBD010000047.1 GCA_022792495.1 Oscillospiraceae bacterium | reverse complement strand
GCCATGGACTACACCAGAGAGGAACTGACTGAGGCCCGCCGCCAGATCGCCTCCACCGTCCATAAATTGAACGAGGTGGTCAAGACCCTGGGATCCAAGCCCGACCCCGCCCGTTACAAAGCCCAGATCACCCTGGCCCTGGAGCTGGTGGAGGGGGAGCTGAATGAAAAGAGATAGAAAGAGATATACCCATGAACTTCGAAAAACTTACCGATACCATCGCCATCCTCCGCACCTGGGAGACCCCTGTGTCCCAGAGCGGGGATGCTATGGAGCTTATCGCCTCCGCCCGGTATGAGACGGGCTGTGAGGCTCTGATCTTCCCCAAGGAGGCGCTCAGCGAGGACTTCTTCCGTCTGTCCACCGGCTTGGCCGGGGAGGTGCTGCAAAAATTCGTCAACTACCAGATGAAAGTAGCCATTCTAGGGGACTTCTCCGGATACACCAGCAAGCCCCTCCAGGACTTCATCCGGGAGAGCAACCGGGGCAAGACGGTGTTTTTTGTGGAAACCGAGGCCCAGGCCCTGGAAAAGCTGAAATGATCCCCCTGCCGCCCCACCCAAATCGCCCGAAACCGGACGATCCCCACAGAGCCTCATGATCCATCGGCCCGCCCCCATAAAACCCGTAGGGCGGGGGCTTACCCCCGGCCCAAGTCTCAAAAACAGAAAGGATGATCCCCATGTCCACCCTCACCATCGGCAAGACCAGGGACGAGGCCCTGACCCTCCTGAAAGCTTACAACGCCGAGCCCTTCCACATCCGCCACGCCCTCACCGTGGAGGCGGTGATGGGCTGGTTTGCCGGAGACCTGGGCCACGGGGAGGAGAAAGATTTCTGGTCTGCCGTGGGCCTCATGCACGATGTGGACTTCGAAAAATGGCCGGAGGAGCACTGCGTCAAGGCCGCTGAACTTCTGAAGGAGGCCGGCTTCACCTCTGAGTTCATCCACGCTGTCTGCGCCCATGGCTGGGGCATGACAGGCAGCGACTGCAAGCCCGAGCTGGAGATGGAGAAGGTGCTCTTTGCCTGCGACGAGCTCACCGGGCTCATCGGCGCCGCCGCCCTCATGCGGCCCAGCAAGTCCACCAAGGACATGGAGCTCAAGAGCCTGAAAAAGAAGTTCAAGGATAAAAAATTTGCCGCCGGCTGCTCCCGGGAGTGTATTGCCCAGGGGGCGGAGCTTCTGGGCTGGGAGCTGGATGAGCTGCTGGAAAAGACCCTCCAAGCCATGGCGGAGACCGAGGACGCAGTGGAAGCGGAAGTTTCCGCCAACACCTGATGAGGGTCATCGGCATCACCGGCCCCACCGGGGCGGGGAAAACCACTGCCCTCCATGTCCTGGGTGACCTGGGGGCGGAGGTGGTGGACGCGGATCAGCTCTACCACCGCCTTCTTCGGGAGAGTGGGGAGCTGAAAGCCACCCTCACCAAAGCCTTCGGGAAGAATATCCTGAATGGAGAGGGAGAGGTGGATCGCAAATGCCTGGCCGACGCGGTCTATCCCCACCGCCTGGAGGAACTGAACGCCATTACCCACCCCGCTGTGGTGGCGGCGGTGGAGGAGGGCATAGCGGCCGCCAGGGAGGGGGAGCGCCCCGCCCTGGCCATCGACGCCATCGCCCTGGTGGAGAGCGGCCTGGTTTGCAAGTGCGATGCCGTGGTGGCGGTGCTGGCGCCCAAAGAGCTGCGCCTCCGGCGGATCATAGCCCGGGACGGGATCGACGAGGCCTATGCCCGCCGCCGGGTGGAGGCCCAGCAGCCTGACAGCTTTTATCGCGCCCACGCCGATCACATTCTGGAAAATCGCCCGGAGGATACTCCGGAAAGCTTTGCCCAACGGGCCAAGACCCTTTTCCAGTGGCTCCTTGCTCCTTAGGGAGAACAGGCCCTTTACAAAAAAATTTTCCCAAGCCATAGAAAAGTTCATAAATTCGTGGTATCCTAACCACACAATGACCAAGGAGGAATCCATATGGATGACAAGGTAAAAACCCCCGCCCAGCTTCGGCGGGAGCAGCTGTTCAGCGATACCAAAAACGGCTATGACCGTCTCACAGCGGAGGATGCGTCCTTTATCGGCGCCTACGGGGAGGAGTACAAGAAGTTCCTCAACGCCGCTATGACCGAGCGGGAGGCGGTGGACGAGGTGATCCGCCTGGCCCAGGCCAAGGGCTTCTCCCCCTTCACCCGGGGCATGACGGTAAAGCCTGGGGACAGGCTTTACCGGGTGAACCGGGGCAAGGCGGTGGTGCTGGCCGTTATCGGGGAAAAGTCTATGGCCGACGGAGTCTCCATCGGGGCGGCCCACATCGACTCCCCCCGCTTGGATCTGAAGCCCAACCCCCTCTATGAGGACAGCGAGCTGGCCTTTTTAAAGACCCACTACTACGGCGGCGTTCGCAAGTACCAGTGGGTCACCATCCCCCTGGAGCTCCACGGCGTGGTGGTTCGTGCCGACGGCTCGGCCATCCGGGTGGCCATCGGGGCCAACCCCGGCGACCCGGTGTTCACTGTGGACGACCTGCTGCCCCACCTGGGGGCCGAGCAGTCCAAAAAGCCCCTGGGGGAGGCCATCCCCGGCGAGAGCCTGAACATCCTGGTGGGCTCCCGGCCCTTCAAGGATGACGAGGGAGCCGACCGGGTGAAGTTGGCCATTCTGGACATCCTCAACCAGAAGTATGGCCTGGTGGAGGATGACTTCATCTCTGCCGAGCTGGAGGCCGTTCCCGCCTTCCGGGCCAGCGATGTGGGCTTCGACCGCTCCCTCATCGGCGCCTATGGCCAGGATGACCGGGTCTGCGCCTACGCCTGCCTGGCCGCCCTGCTGGAGACCGAGAACCCTGCCCATACCGCCGTGTGTATGCTGGCCGACAAGGAGGAGATTGGCTCCACCGGCGTCTCCGGTATGAAGTCCGCTGCCTTCGACACCTTCATGAGCGACCTGTGCGACGCCCAGCGGGTTTCCCTGAAAACCTGTTACGAGCACTCCTTCTGTCTCTCCGCGGACGTGACCGCCGCCTACGACCCCAACTTTGCCGAGGTATACGAGAAGCGCAACTCCGCCCTTATCAACCACGGCGTGGGCCTGTGTAAGTACACCGGCTCCCGAGGCAAGGGTGGGGCCAGCGACGCCTCCGCCGAGGTGGTGGGTTTTGCCCGCCGGGTTCTGGATCAGGCCCAGGTGATCTGGCAGATGGCTGAGCTGGGCAAGGTGGACGCCGGCGGCGGCGGCACCGTGGCCTGCTATATGGCCGAGCGGGACATCGACACCCTGGACGCCGGCGTTCCTGTCCTGAGTATGCACTCCCCCTTCGAGACCACCTCCAAGCTGGACTGCTATATGATGTATAAGGCCATGAAGGCCATCTACCTGGCAAGGTAAAGGATAAAGGGAAAAAGCGAGGCGGCGCTGTACGGTTTAGTACAGCGCCGCCTTTTCATCATTCCTTCGTCATGTCCTCTGCGCACCCCAGAAACAGAGGAATACCCATCTCCCGATCCACGATCCCATACAAAAAGGGCCGGTCAAACCGCAGGTAGACCAGATCCTCCGGCGGCGGAGCCGAGGTGGGCGCCATCTCCACCACCGTCACTGCGGCGGCCTCGGTACCCTTCTCGTTGATCTCAAAAACGGTCTTGTGGAGCACCTCCCCAATACAGGGGGGATTCCCCTGGGCGCTGCCCATGGCGGAGAAGTCAGCCCGATCCCGGTCAAAGGCCTCCTCCAGCCCCATGGAGGTGAGGGCCTCCTTCAAAGACCCGCTCCACTCCGCCTTAAACTTGGGACAGACAAGGCTCACCTTTCTCTCCTTCCGGGCAGCCAAAAGGTCTGGAACCGTACCTTCCGTCCATCCCGCCAGATACTCCTCCAGGGTCATCCCCTCCCTGGGCAGCATCAGTAGCAGCCCCAGCCGCCCGTCGTCGTATGGAAGAAAG
Source organism: Oscillospiraceae bacterium (assembly GCA_022792495.1). Classification (GTDB taxonomy): domain Bacteria; phylum Bacillota; class Clostridia; order Oscillospirales; family Oscillospiraceae; genus Vermiculatibacterium. The sequence continues at coordinate 28,948 of JAAWBD010000047.1, read as the reverse complement.
ACCCCCTGCCCGTCCTCGGTATCAATATACTCCTCCCGCCGGGTACCGTTACTCATCCCCTTGGGGTGGCTCACCGTCCCATCACCGGCGGTGAAGTCCATCTCCCAGTCGGAGTGTGGAGTCTCAAAGGGCTGCTCAAACAGATTCTTCAGGTAGATGGCGTTCACCAGGGCCAGCACCGTGTCCTCCCCGAACCCATCCACCGCCGAGGGGATCAGCCCCCGGGTGGCCTCGCTGACCCAGCGGTTTACCGCCTTCACTGTCTCCGGATCCTGGAGCTCCGCCTGAAACAGCTCCGCCCCATAGGTCTCCTGGCACCGGAGCACGAACCCATTGGCCAGGGCCATGTCCGGGTCGGCCCACAGGGAGTTGGCCAGGGTGGCCTGGGTGGAGCCCCCCAGCTGGGCATAGTCCGCCATCAGCCGGGCGCACAGAGAGTTCAGCATATCCCGGCTCAGCCCGAACAGGGCCTCGAACTCCTCAAGGGTTCCCTCAGCGGCCCCATTGGCGGTCATCCCCAAAGCCAGGGCTGCCGACAGGGGGGATACCAGCACGTTCTCCCCCGGTGTATGGCTCCTCCGCAGCAGCTCCACCCCAAAGGCCTGATACCCCTCCAGAGCGCCCTCGGAGAGGCAGACAAGGGCCTCCACCGGGGGCAGCGTTCCCTGGGGGACGGGCAAGGGCTTCACCGTCCCCTGGGGCTGGGCCAGGAGCCTGGCGCACCCTCCCAGCAGGGATAGGCACAGGGCCAGAGGAATGATGTGCCGGTATTTCATAGCGGTCAGCTCCCTTCCAATACTTTACTTCCTTGGACGAAAAAACCGGGAAAAAGTTCCTTTTTATTTTCCAAGGTTGTCATCCGTCGAAATATGTGATATGATATGATTCCTGAATAGGGAAAAGAGGAGGTAATCTCCATGAATGAGAATGGATTTCAGTTCCGCACCGCCACCTTCGGCGGCTTTCAGAAGCAGGATGTGATGAATTACCTGGAGCGCAGCGCCAAGGAGCACGCCGAAAAGCTGGCCGCCCTCCAGAAGGAGCTGGCCGAGGAGAAGCTGGCCCGGGCGGAGGGGGAGGATTGCGCCGCCGCTCAGGAGCTCCGCCTGGCCGCCCTGGAGGAGGAGAACCGCCGCCTGGCCGGCCAGCTCTCCGACAAGGAGGAGCGCCTGCGCCAGGTGGAGGGGGAGCGGGAGGATCTGCGCACCCTCTCCGACCAGCTCCAGGATCAGCTGGATAAGGTGCTGCCCGCCGCCACCGCCTACGAGGCGGTGAAGGACCGCACCGCCAGCATTGAGCTGGAGGCCCACGGCCGGGCCCAGGCCATCGAGCGGGAGGGCCGTGAGCGGGCCCAGCGACACCAGGAGCAGGTGAAGGACTGGTTCGCTAAGACCCGTCAGGCCTACGACCGCCTCCGGACAGACCTTTCCGCCGCCACCGCCCAGCTTACCCAGGAGCTGGATCGGGCGGGCCAGGGGATCCGGGATCTCACCGCCGGCCTCACCGACCGGGACGCCGCCCTGGACGCCATCCAGGCCCAGATCGAGGCTCTGGACAGTGCCGCTCCCCCCCAGCCCCTCCCCCTGGACGGCGAAAAATAAAAGCCCCGACAAAAAAGGCCACGCTGTACCTCGGTACAGCGTGGCCTTCTCATTTTCTCAGTCCTCCCCCAGAAGGGGGTCGATCTCCTTCAGCGGGTCGTAATACTTGGCTTTGCTCGCGGCGAACATCCGCTCGAACTGGGGGTTGTGCCCGTGGTGGAGCTCGTGGGTGTAGGCGTGGGTGTCGGTGTGCACCAGGTCATCCTTGGGGGCCGTCTGCCGCAGGATCACAATGGCCACATTGGAGCAGTGATCCGAGATCCGCTCCAGGTTGATCAGCAGCTCCAAAAACTGGGTGCCCGTCTCAATGGTGCAGTCCCCCGTCTTGATCCGCTCCACATGCCGGGCCCGCAGGTCGTCCTTCAGCAGATCCACCACCTCCTCCAGGGGCTCCACCTGGAGGGACAGCTCATAGGACCGCTCCCGGTAGCAGTCCAGGGTTTTCTCAATGGTTTCGTCCACCGTCCGGGTCAGGGCGTCCAGCTCCTGGACCGCGATGGGGGAGAAGGAGATCCCCTTTTCCTGCATGGCCGTGGCGCACTCCGCTACATTGACGGCGTAGTCGCCGATCCGCTCGAAGTCGGAGAGGGTGTGCAGAAGCTCCGACACGTGGGCGCTGTCCTGCTGGTTCAGCGGCCGGTCGGTGAGCTTCACCAGATAGTTGTCCAGGGCGTTCTCCATCCTGTCCAGGGCCACCTCGGTCTCGTTCAGCTCCTCCAGCTTCTTGGGGTCGTAGTGGCTCAGCAGCTCCACCGCCAGCTTATAGTTGCTGTGGGCGTAGGTGCCCATGGCGATGACCGCGTCGTGGGCCCGCTCCAGGGCCACCGAGGGGGTGGACAGAAACCGCTCGTCCAGCACCGACAGGTCGTCCAGCTGCCGGGCCTCTCCGGGCACCAGTTTTTCCACCAGCCGTACCAGCTGCCTGTTAAAGGGCAGCAGCAGCGCCGTACAGGACAGGTTGAACACCAGGTGGAAGTTGGCGATGGTTCCCATGTCCATCACGCTCTCCCAGAAGGTGAAGTGGACGATGGCGTTGCCTGCGTACAGGAGAACCAGGAAAAATACCGATCCGATCACGTTGAAAAAGAGGTGGATCAGGGCGGTGCGCTTGGCGTTCTTGTTGGCCCCCGCGCTGGACAGCACCGCGGTGAGGGTGGTGCCCACGTTCTGCCCCATAATGAGGGGGATAGCCATGTTGAACCGGATCACCCCCGTGGTGCTCAGGGCCTGGAGAATACCGGTGAAGGCGGTGGAGCTCTGCAGAATGGCGGTGAGGATGGCGCCCACCAGCATCCCCAGCACGGGGTTGGTGAGGGCGCCCATCAGGTCGGCCAGCCAGGGCTCGTTCTGCAGGGGGGCCACCGCCGTAGTCATGGAGTTCATCCCGATGAAGAGAAGGCCCATGCCGATGAAGATCTGCCCGATGCTCTTTTTGCTGCCCTTGGAGATGAACATATAGAGGATGATGCCGATCACCGCCAGCACTGGGCCCAGAACAGCGGGCTGCAGGGCGGTGAGGATGGGGTTGGTGTTGTCCGAGATGCTGGCCAGCCGCAGGAACTGGGCGGTCACCGTGGTGCCGATGTTGGCCCCCATGATAATGCCCACCGTCTGCTCCAGCTTCATCACTCCGGCGTTGACAAAGCCCACGCACATCACCGTGGTGGTGGCCGAGGAGTGGATGACGGCGGTGACCAATGCCCCCAGCAGGACCCCCTTAAAGACATTGTCCGTAAGCCGCTCCAGGATCCCCTCCAGCCGTCCGCCCGACACCTGGGCCAGACCGTCGGTCATGGTGGACATTCCGAACAGAAACAGCGCGATGGAACCCAGCATCGAGATCACATTGGTAGCGCTCAAAGGCTCGCCCTCCTCTTTGACTACGCGGCAGTATCCCTCTTTGTTAAGAAAACGCCAGATAAAAATATTATATACTGCCCGAAGGATTTCGTAAAGAGAAAAGCCGAAAGAAAAAGAAAAATCTCCGTTTTTGCCAAAGCAAACACTTTTACCATAAAACTTGACAGGGTATGTTCAAAATGCTATAATAAAAGCGTAAGAAACATTGTTACTTGCGGCAAAATAAACAAACGGAAAGGATGTGTCATGATGAAAAAAGTGATCAGTATGTTTGTGGCTCTGACCATAGCGCTGAACCTTTCCACCCCGGCCCTTGCCCTTCCCGGTGAAGCCTGGGCCCTGTCTGAACATGCGGGAGGGAGTGTTTCCTGCGAGATTTTTGTTGCGGATGGGGATCGGGTCACCTCAAGACTCCTGGAGGTTCCCATCCCTGCGGGGACGCGGAAGGCCGATGAGGTGGAGATCGTCCGTGCCGCAGTTCTCAAGGTTGAAAATATCCGGATGCCCAGAGTGAATGATATTTTTACGGTTCTAAGTAAAGAGACCAGTATCCCCACCATTCTGGATACAGAATTTTCAGCCCCCTGGCGTCTGGTGGGAGGGGGGAAGCTGACGGAGGACAGTAACTCCCTTTTGGTTGAATTTACGGGAATGCAGTATGGCGGAGGAGTGAGCAAAATGTATATCCGCCTTATAAGCCAAAAGCAGGCAAAAACTTGGACAAATGAGATAAGCCCGGCGACAACGGACTATACCTATTTTTTGAAACGAAACGGAATTGAGTTGAAGTCTGAAGATCAAATTGAGGTTCGTGCCGCCACTGATGCCGGATATGTGAATGTCTCCTCCTGCACGGTTCGCTATACGTATCAAGCTATGTGATGAAACAGTCTTGGCCAAACAGTAGAGAGGGAGAATGATTATGAGAAGGGCAAGAAAAAACAGAGTGGTTCATTTGCTTTTGACCGCGCTTCTCCTCGGAGCTGCAATTTCGATGCCTGCGCATGCTGTGGCAGAGCCAAATACCCCAATTCAAGTCAAGGCTCAATACTGGAATTCCTGGAATACCGGGGTACAAAATATATATATCGAAGATGTTGTGGTGGGGTTTTGGGATAGGGAGGATTATCGGGCCAAACTTCCCTCTTATAATGGAACCGTCTATATACCCCTTCGGACAGCTGAGCTGTGGCTGGGAGCGTCCATAGAGTGGGATGAGGAAAATGCGCGGTTGACTATCGGCCTGAGAAAGACTCTGCCCCTCTATATTGCGGTTGGAACCGCCCCCTTTGAGAAGAAACGAACGGAAGAGATGAGAGCGCGGGATGAGTTAGAGGAGGAACAAGGGGTCGAGGTAGAACTCCGCCCTGATATCCTCATAGAGGTGGATGGGCAGGAGTGGATCTTGACCAACGCTGTGGGAGAGACTGTTTACCCCCTGACCCTACGGGGTGAACTCTATCTGCCCATACGGAATGTGGCCCAGCTGTGTGGGAAAACCATCCTGTGGCTCCCCGACCCCATTTGGGGGACTGAGCACCTCTACCTCTACGATCCTCCCACTCAGGGACAGCTTGACTATGCGGCGGAATATTCCCTCAAAACCCAGCAGTATGCCGACCAGCTGATAACGGGTTTTGAGGATCTTGATACCAGGGAGGATCTCACGGAGGAGACTTTCTTCGAGGCTGTTCGGGCCCTAAAGGCCATCACAGACGAGGCGATCAGTCTCCCCTACCCCTCCGCCGACACCCCCCGGTACGAGGCTGTCTCCGTCCAAATGCGCTGGCAGGAGACCATTGAGAATATCGACTTCTGCCTTCGGGCCCCCGGCGAATATCCCAAGCTAAAGCCCGAATCCTGGCAGAGCAAGAGGGAAAGCGTGGTCAGTTCCGGCTTTTTCCGTTACGCCCAATTACAGGAGAGCATCGACCACATGAAGCTGGTAATTGATGCAGTCATAGCCAACCAAGCCTGATCCATAGGCCATGATATGTCAAAACTCCCCAGTCTCCATATAGGAGACTGGGGAGTTTTTAAAGAAGAATGCAAGCTTAAAGGGCCAGTTTTTGTTGTCCACCTGTTCTACAGCTCCATCTCCAGCACATCCAGCATCCCCATACTCCCCGGGGCCTGTCCGGTTTTGATAAATCCGTGCCGCCCGTAGAACCGCTGGGCCGGGCCGTTCTCCGGGTCGCACAGCAGCCGCAGCCGCTTCCGCCCCATATCCCGGTAAACGCTCACCGCCTGTCCCAGCAGCTGTCCCCCGATCCCCCGGCCCCGGCAGTCCTCCCGAAGGTAGAAGAAGGGGACGTGCCCCACCCCCTCCGCCGCCCCCTGAAGGGTGGCCAGCTGGAGAAGGCCGATGGGCTGCTCCTGAAACATCACCTGCTGTACCGCCCTGGGATCCCACAGCAGCTGCTCCCGGGCCTCATCCAGAAATCCCGGCCCGTCAAAGCCCTTCAGGGAGCCGTGAAGCCCCTCCCAGGCGTCCCTCCGGGCGTTATGGTAGAACCGGGCCTCCTGCCTCACTCCCAGATCCATAGACCGGAACCATACCAGCGGGGTGGGCTCCCGTCCCGCCCGGAGCCCCGTGGCGGTGAGCCTGGGAGGCAGATGGCAGACGTCGTTCTCAAAAACCACCCGGAACCTGTCCCCCTGGATCTCGTAACAGGACACGGCGGTGTTTTCTCCCAGGGGTGCGCCGGCAAACTCCCCGGGATGCTTGCCCCGAAGGGCGGCCTGGAGACACCGGATGGCCATGGCGTGGGACACGATGGCCACCGTTCCTCCATGGTGCCGGGCCGCCGTCCGGAACAGGGTGTCGGTCATCCGCTCCGCCACCTGCTGAAAACTCTCCCCCTCCTGGGGATCCCACTGGGCTGAGCAGGCAAAAAAGGCTTCGTACAGCTGGGGCTGGCGGTGGAGAAATTCCCCGTAGGGGATGTCGCTCAGCTCCCCCAGGTTTACCTCCCGAAACCCGGCCTCAGTCCGGATCTCCAGGCCCTTGATCCGGGCGATGGCCTGGGCGGTGTCCCTGGCCCGGAGCAGGTCGCTGGAGTAGATGGCGTCCAGTGGGATATTCCGGAACCGGGGAGCCAGGGCGGCGGCCTGCTCCCGGCCCGTTGGGGTCAATTTTCCATCCTGCCAGCCCAGGATCCGGCGGTAGAGATTACCCTCCGACTGGGCGTGGCGGATCAGATAAACGGTGGTCATGGGCCCTCTCCACCTCCTTACAGGAAAGATTCAAAAGCGCGACAAAAGGAAGAAAAACCCTTCCGTTTTTGGTTACAAAATGGTAACAAAATCCTTCAGTTCCTTTCGCAGCCCCTCCGCGGTGGCCCGGGCCTCCTCCGGGGAGGCGGGGAAGGGGAGGAGGGCCATAGCCCCCCGCCCATATTGATCGAAGGCGAAGCGGATATCCTCGGCAGTGCCTGAGACCAGAAGAAAATCACGATCCCAGCGCTTGCGGAGATTCCGCAGGTCTGAGGGGTAGACATGCTCCAAAAGGATACCTGAGCGGCCATAGCCAAGCTGGCCCAAATCGTTGCCCCCCAGTCGATGGGCCAGGTCGCCCACCACCTGGTAGACCAGCCGGTCCCCCGCCACCAGATCCTGCAGCTCCCCACCCTCGGCAACTCGGGCCAGGAGGAAGAAGCACTTGTCCTCCTGGCGGCAGAGCTCCAGCAGAGGGGGGAGCTGGGGCCCGCCGGGGTAGCCGGAGACAATGAGACAATCTGCGTCAAATGGCTGGGACAGAAGGGCCTTGGCCGTATCCGTATCGGCGAAGTCCGCCTGGATCAGGGTGAAGAGCTTTTCCTGCCGGGCCAGGGGGAGGAGGGCTTCCAAAAGGGCCAGACCCTTCTGGCCCAAGGCGAGATAGGGGGGAAGGGGAAAACGGATGGCGGGGACAATAGGAGAGACTGCCTCCAAAACATTCCGGCAGAAGGCCTCCGCCCCCTCCCGCTCCATCCCGGCCGGAGGGGCCACGGTGGCGCAGAGAGGACATTTTTTGGTTTTGATCTTGCTTTGCAGATGGTCAAAGGACATGGGCTCAGCCCCTTCCGTGTGAATTTATTCGTCTTTCTTGCGGTGCTCCAGATGCTGGATCAGGTAGAGGGTGGACAGAAGGACAATGTTGGTCAGCGTGTAGGCAGGGAAGTGGAAAAGGGCCTGAAACAGCTGGGAGAGAAAGAGCCCCAGAAACACCCCGCCGTAGGCCCAGCGGAAGCTGCGGGAGGAGTCTGGCGACAGCAGCCCCAGGAGACAGGCGGCGGCAGACCAGAGGCAGAAGCCCCCCAGCAGGAAGATATAGATCCCGTCCAGGCCGGATATCTGGGGGAAGAGGAGCTTCCAGAGAAGAAGCCCCAGCAGAGGGAAGGCGGCAGCTCCGATGAGATAGACTTTTTTCATGGAAAAGCTCCTTTCAGGTGGCTTGGTAGGCGATCCTTCCACCCACAATGGTGTATTTCACCCTTCCCCTCAGCCGTTTTCCTGCGAAGGGGGTGTTGCGGCCCTGGGAGAGGAAGGCGGAGGGCTCTACGATCCACTCCTCGTTAGGGTCAAGGATGGTGAGGTCGGCCTCGCACCCCACGGCCAGGCGGCCGGCGTTGGGGAGACCCAGGATCCGGGCGGGCTCGATGGTCAGCTTACGCAGCACATCGGAAAGGCTCATAAGCCCGGTGTGGTAGAGGGCGGTGAGGGAGGCGGCCAGGGTGGTCTCCAGGGCGGAGGCCCCGGCGGGGGAACGAACCAGGGGCAGGGAGGTCTCCGCTTCGGAGAAGGGAGTATGGTCAGAGGCGATGACGTCGATGGTGCCGTCCTTCAGCCCCTCCAGGATCCCCTCCACATCGGCAGGGGAGCGCAGGGGAGGCTCCAGTCGGGCGGATGGGCCCTGCTCCAGGATCTCCTCCTCGGTGAAGGTGAAGTAGGGGGGACAGGTCTCGCAGGTAAGGCGGACACCCTTTTTCTTGTAGCGGCGTAGGATGGCCACGGATTTGGCGGTGGATACCCGGCAGATGTGGACGGCGGCTCCTGTCTCCTCGGCCAGCATGGCCTCCCGCATGACCTGGAGCTCCTCGGCGATGGCGGGGCGGCCGGGGATGCGCAGGCGGCGGGAGACCTGCCCCTCGTTGATAGCGAAGCCCTGGGTCAGGTCGGGATCCTCGCAGAAGGCCAGCACCGCCAGGCCCTGGCGGTGGGCCAGGATCATGGCGTCCCGGAGGAGGTTGGCGCTGCGGAGGGGGGCGGCGTCGGAGAGGGCGGCGGCCCCGGCGGCCTTCAGAGCCTCGAAGTCGGAGACCTCCTGGCCCAGGCGGCCCTTGGAGAGGGCGGCGATGGGGCGAAGCCGGGCCCCCTGGACGGCTGCGGAGAGCTCCTGGAGGTAGGAGATCCCGCCGGGGACGTCGATGGGGGGATCAGTATTGGGGAGGCAGCCCACGGTGGTGTAGCCCCCGGCGGCGGCAGCCAGAGAGCCGGAGGCCACCGTCTCCCGGTGCTCGAAGCCCGGCTGGCCCAGGTGGGCGTGAAGATCCACCAGGCCGGCGCAGACCACCAGGCCGGAGGCGTCGATGACCTGGGCGTCCGGGACGGAGAGGTCGCTGCCGATGACGGCTACCTTATCATTTTCCAGGAGGATATCCATTACGCCGCCGATGCCGCTGACCGGATCCACCAGCCGGCCTTTTCGGATGAGGTATTTCAAGGGGAGGCTCCTTTCCAATTGGAATAAAAGAAAACAAGCTTCGGGCACGCTCTGGGGGGCTTTTGCCCTTGTGGGTGGTGGCCTCTGCTGTGGGGGGGAAGAGGAGAAAAAGTTGTACGGAAGGGTACATCCAGGGGAAATTTTTGGAGGCAGGCCATAAAAAGGGGGGCCGGAGGCCCCTAAATTTCCATTTTTATTATAAAGGAGAACAGGGGATTTCGCAACGACTTTTTTGTGGGAGATGGGCAATAATAAGGGTGGGAGCGCAGGTTCTCAATTTCAAGAAAAAGAGGTGGAGAGCGTTGAAGCAGCACGAGTTTGCTAAGGGGATCACCATGGGAGTGATGGCCGGGATGGCCATGGGCGCGGTTTTGGCCCCCCAGAAGAAAACCAACGTGAAGAAGGCCGCCGAGAAGGCCATGCGGACGGTGGGACAGGTGATGGAGGATCTCAGCGACGAGATGGGGTTCCATTAAAGAAAAAGGGGCGGGACGCGTCGGCGTCCCGCCCCTTTTTCAGCATAGATCTTTTTCCAGGGAGGCTTTCAGCTTTTCCAGGGCTTTTTTTTCGATGCGGGAGACATAGCTGCGGCTGATGTCGCATTGTTGGGCGATCTCCCGCTGGGTGAGGGGGGTGGCTCCGGTGAGGCCGTAGCGGAGGGTGATGACCAGTTTTTCCCGGTCATCCAGACACTCCTCCACCCGAACCCGGAGGGTCTTGCCCGCGTCCTTGGCAGAGAGATCCTCCAGCATGTTGTCCTCCACCCGGATCACGTCCATGAGGGACAGGGAGCCTCCCTCCCCCTCGGCCTCCAGGGTGTCGGAGAGGGAGACCTCCCCCTGGAGCTTTTTCTGGCTGCGGAAGTGCATGAGGATCTCGTTTTCGATACAGCGGCTGGCGTAGGTGGCCAGGCGGACGTTTCGGTCGGGCTTGAAGGTGGAGATGCCCTTGATCAGGCCGATGGTGCCGATGGAGATGAGGTCGTCCTGGTCGCAGGACTGGGTGTAGTATTTCTTCACGATGTGGGCCACCAGGCGCAGGTTGTGGACGATGAGGGCGTCCTTGGCGGCCTGATCCCCGGCGGCGTAGCGGTCCAGGTATTCCCGCTCCTCCTCGGGCTTCAGGGCGCGGGGGAAGGAGCGGCTGTCCTGATCCAGGCGGAGGGGGAAAAAGAGGGTGTGGAGCATAAGGATGAGCCAGGCGGAAAGCATGGGCGGAACCTCCCTTTCTTTTTTGGACTTTTACCATTGTATTCAGGCGGGAAGGGAAAATTAAAGGTCGGGGGCTAAAAAGAGGGGAGAGAAGGGGGAAATGTCCCTGGCGGCCATGCCTTTCCTGAAACAGGTGAAAATAAAACGAGCCGCGCTGTACCGGGTACAGCGCGGCTCGTTTTTTCTTTCCGGATTTTCACTCCTGCATAAGACGCTTCAAAAGGCGGGAGACCTCCCGGATGTCGATGGGCTTGGCCACGTGGGAGTCCATGCCGGCGTCCAGGGCCTTTTTTACATCCTCGGCAAAGGCGTCGGCGGTCATGGCGATGATGGGGAGCCCGGCGTCGGGGCGATCCAGGGCGCGGATGGCCCGGGTGGCCTCGTAACCGGTCATTACCGGCATACGGATGTCCATGAGGATAGCGTCGTAGTAGCCGGGGGCGGACTTTTGGAACATATCCAGGCAGATCTGGCCGTTCTCCGCCCAGTCCAGGCTGAGGCCCAGGCTGGAGAGAAGCTCGCTGGCGATCTCCCAGTTGAGCTCGTTGTCCTCGGCCAGGAGGACCCGCTTTCCGGAGAGATCCACGGCCTGCTGGGAGGGGTCGGGCTCGGCCTCAGTGTGGCCGGCGTACTGCTTCAGGCTGTGGTAGAGGGTGGATTTGAACAGGGGCTTGGAGATAAAGCCGTTGATACCGGCGGATTTGGCGTCCTCCTCGATCTCGCTCCAGTCGTAGGCGGAGATCAGGAGGATGGGAACCTCACTGGCCAGGGTATGGCGGATCCGGCGGGCGGTCTCAATGCCGTCGATGCCGGGGAGCTTCCAGTCCAGAAGGATGATCTGGAAGGGATCCTGCTTCTCCCTGCGCTGTAGGATCTTTTTGATGGCGCTCTCCCCATCCTGGCTCCAGTCGGCCCGGATGCCGATGGAGCGCAGGGAGGTGACGGCGCTTTCACAGAGGAGCTGGTCGTCGTCCACCACCAGCATGTTCCACTCGGGGAGGATCATCTCCTGCTCGGGGGTGGAGGCCTTCTCCAGATCCAGGGTGACCCGGAACTCGGTGCCCTGACCGGGCTCGCTGTCCAGCTCAATGGTGCCCTGCATGGCGTCCACGATATATTTGGTGATGGCCATGCCCAGGCCGGTGCCCTCGGTCCGGTGCACCCGGGTATTATCCTCCCGGGCGAAGGAGTCGAAGATCTTTTCCTTGAATTCCGGGGACATGCCGATGCCGGTGTCCTTCACCGACAGGTGGATGCGGATGTACTCATCCCCTCTGGGGGAGGGCTCCTCGTAGAGGGTCACCGTCACGGAACCTCCCTCAGGGGTGAACTTGATGGCGTTGGAGAGGAGGTTCAGAAGCACCTGGTTGAGGCGGACGCTGTCGCAATAGACATTCTCGGTGGAGATGTCGTGGATGGAGACATGGAACTGCTGGTTTTTGATCCGGATCTGGGGTTGGACGATGGAGACGATGCTCTCCAGCACCTCCCGCAGGGAGATCTGATCCATGCTGAGGGTCATTTTGCCGCTTTCGATCTTGGACATGTCCAGCACGTCGTTGATGAGGCCCAGGAGATGCTTGGAGGACAGGGTGATCTTTTTCAGGCAGTTCTGCACCTGATCCCGGTCGTCAATGTTGGCCGTGGCGATGGCCGTCATACCCACGATGGCGTTCATGGGGGTGCGGATGTCGTGGGACATGTTGGAGAGGAACTCGCTCTTGGCCTTGGTGGCGGCGTCGGCATCCCGCCAGGCCCGATCCAGTTCCTCCATCTGCTGACGGGTGAGCTTGAAGTACCGGGAGAATACGAACAGCAGGGCGGCCAGGAGCACCGCTCCGCCCAGAAGGGCGGTGTAACCCCACTGGCGGCTCAGGCCGCTGACGATGGAGTTCATGGTGCTGTAGGGCATGGTGGTGAGGAGGTACCACTCGGAATAGGGCAGGTCGGTGAGGTAGATATGGCGCTGGTCGCCGTCGATGACGCTCTCGGTGGAATAATCCTGATGGGCGTCCATGGCCTGCTGAAGCTCAATGAGATAGGTCTCAGGGCTTTTGCCGCCCACATCGCTGTAGAGCATCCGAACCCGCTCGAAATAGCTGTTGCGATAGGTGTTGGCGTTACGGATCACGAAGGAGCCGTCCCGGCGAAGGATGAAGGAGTAGACATGGTCGTCATTCTCCTCCAGGGAGAGGGTATCGCTGATATAGGCGGCGGGAAGTCCGGCCACCAGGGCGGTGGAGGAGCTTCCGTTTCCCATGGGGTAGGTGGTGGGGATGCCCAGAAGGATGATCTTCTCCCCGTTGGGATCGGTGCCGATGGCGACCTTCTTTTCCCCATTTTTCAGGGACTCCAGAAAGGGCTCTGGGTCGGAGACGGTGATCTGGCTGCCGTAGAGCATCTCAAAGACGCCATCGGAGGAGTAGAGACCCAGACACTCAAAGTTCCGGACGCTGGCCTGGTAGGACAGCTCCTGGCACATCTGGTCATAGCCCTGAAAGCTTTGGGGCGAAGTGGTGGTCACGATGGCGTCCAGCTGATCCAGGCGCAGAGAGATGGTGGTGCCGAAGTGCATGGAGATCTGCTGGCTCATGTTGGACATGTAAAGGGTTCCCACCTGATTGATGGTTTGGGTGCTTACCTGGCTCATATGGAAGGCCAGGAAGGAGAACACGCAGACGCACAGGAGGACTACCGCGACCAGGCTTGCGGTGAGGAACCGTGTGGTCTTGTTTTTAAATACATTCATGGAAATCTGATCCCTCCGCGGTTGAAATTAGACGGGCAGCTGGGTCTGGTAGGCCTGGATGGCGGACAGGGTGGCCCGGTAGTCGGCCGTCACCTGGCCGGCAAGGGCGGGATCCTGGGGGGGATGGCCCTCCCGCAGGGCTTCGCAGAGCAGAGAGCTGGAGCGGTAGAGGGTGGTGAAGCTCAGGTTCTGGCACACCCCCTTGATGGTGTGGGCGCCCCGGAAGGCTTCTGCCCAATCCTGGGCGGCCAGGGCGGTCTGGAGCATATCGTAGCTGGGATCTGCGGGGAATTTCAGGACAAATTTCTGAACCAGGGATTCACTGCGAAGCCGGCCCAGAACCTCGTCATAGTCGCCGCCTAAGGCGGTATAGCACTCCTGCAGGGTCATTTTTTATCCTCCTCTCTGGGATCCGTAAGGCTCTCTTCCGCGATGGGGGAGATGGTGGAGAGAGTATCCCGCATAGATTGGTCATAGAAGCGAAACTGACCGCGGCCGTTCCGCTTTACAGTGTAGAGGGCATTGTCGGCAGCCTTGAACAGGGCGTCGTAGTCCGAGCCTACCACATCGGCCTGGGCTACGCCCATGCTCAGAGAGATGGGGAAGCCCTGGTACTCGCCGGTGAGGGAGGAGAAGATCCGCTGGATGGCGGCCTGGGGGTCGGACTTATACTCCAGGAAGATAAGGAATTCGTCCCCTCCGGCCCGGGCCACGATGTCGCCCCCACGGACAGTCTGGCGGAGGTTCTCCGCGATGTGGCACAGCAGCTGGTCGCCGAAGAGGTGGCCCTGGGTGTCATTGGCCTGCTTGAAGTGATCCAGGTCAAAGATGATGAGGGCGTATTTACCCTGGGGACGCTCCTCCAGGCGGACGGTGATCCGCTTCCGGGCGCTGGCATGGTTGAGAAGGCCGGTGAGGGGATCCCGAGAGGCCTGGCGCTGAAGGTCGGCCAGCTCCATGCGGCTGGAGTGGATATCAATGATCTTGCCGATGGCTCCCATGTACCGGGGAGGCTCGTCGGTGGACCAGGTGGCCCGGGCCAGGATCCGGTGCCAGCGGGGTTCCCCGTCTACGAGGATGGGGCAGTCGTACTTTACCACGGGCTGGCCGGGGGAGGTGCCCCGGATGGCGTCGGAGAAGCCCTGGAAGTCCTTGGGGTCGGCCAGGGAGAGGATACTGGGGTTGTGGAAGGGATCCTTCACCACCTCTGAAAAGCCCAGCTTCTTGGCCCCGAAGGGGGAGAGGGTCACCTGGGGTGGGGAGAGGGTGAACTCGAACTGGATCTCGTCGGTGAGGGCGGCAAAGAAGTCGTGCTTGATCCGCTCGTGCTCCAGGAGCTGGAGGGTTCGTTTGGAAACGGAGACATCCTCATGCTGGAGGACTTCGCCGGTGATATCGAAGGCGCTTTGAGGGAAGGCCCACAGGTCGGTCTGCTCCAGCTCCTTGCGGATGGCGTCGGACAGCTGGGTGAGGCATTCCAGAAGGATGGGGTTGAAGGCGCCGCACTGGCCCCCCAGGATCATTTTCAGAGCTTGGGGGTGTGTGAAGGGGGGCTTATAGACCCGCTTGCTGGTCAGGGCGTCATAGACGTCGGCCAGGGCCACCACCTGGGCGGAGATGGCGATATCCTCCCCCTTCAGACCGTCGGGATAGCCGCTGCCGTCATAGCGCTCGTGGTGCCAGCGGCAGATCTCATAGGAGATCTTTACCAGGGGCTTATCCTGATAGATGGGCAGATCCCGGAGCATGTCGGCGCCGATGGTAGTATGGGTCTTCATGGTCTCGAACTCCTGGGGGGTAAGACGGCCGGGCTTGTTAAGGATGGCTGAGGGGATGGCGATCTTGCCGATGTCATGGAGGGCGGAGGCAGTGGAGATGGTGGCTACATCCGCCTGGGTCAGGGGATATTTGCCGTTTTCCCGCAGCCATGTGAGCAAAAGCTCGGTGATGGCGTGGACATTCCGGACGTGGAGTCCGCTCTCCCCGTTGCGGAACTCCACCACGTGGCTGAGGATATCGATCATCAGGTTGCTTTGCTGCTCGGCCTCGTAGACCTGGGCGGCCACCAGGCTCACCAACTTTTTCTGGTTGGCGTAAAGGATGATGGTATTCACCACCCGCTTGTGGACGATGAGGGCGTCGAAGGGCCGGGTGATAAAGTCGGTGGCGCCCAGCTCATAGGCGCGCTCGATCTGGCTGGCGCCGCTTTCGGCGGAGATCATAATGACGGGAATGTCCTCGATCCAGTGGTTGCTCACCATGGCCTCCAGCACGCCGAAGCCGTCCACCTCGGGCATGACGATATCCAGGAGGATCAGAGACAGCTCGGAGCCGTTCTCCTGGATCAGCTCTACTGCCTGGGCGCCGTTTGAGGCCTCCAGAATATCAAATTCCTCTCCCAGCATGTCGGCCAGGATGGCCCGGTTCATCTCGGAGTCGTCGGCGATGAGGATCTTATGCTTTTTGGGGGTGGGATGGACAGGAATAGGGATCACATCCTTATGTATGGTAGGGAGTTATTCGTTGGGCTCCATGGGGTGGATGGAGGCTTGGAGCCGGGCGGGGGAGTGGGGATATTGCCGGGCGAAGGTTCGGATCAGCCGGTCGCAGACCATGCGGCTGTTTTCAAAATTTGCCTGGGGCAGCATGATGATAAATTGGGATACGCTGCACCGTGCGGCCACGTCTCCCCGGCGAAGGGTGGTGCGGATCAGCTCCCGCAGATTGTCCACCACCCGATCCAGGCTGCGCCGGGACAGCTCCCCCTCCCTCTGGGGAAGGATGGAGATCAGGCCCAGGTGGACCACGTCTCCGCTGCGGAGAATGGAGCGGGCCAGGGAATGATAGATGGTTTTGAATACGTCGTATTCACACAGAAGGGCGCCGCCCTGGTCGGGGGGCTCCCGCAGCTGCTCCAGAATAACGCCGGCCGGGACGGTGTTCTCGTTGACCTCCCGCAGGGCCTCCCGGTATAGGCTCCGGAGCTCGTCAGAGGGCATGACGCTGAAGTTGACCAGGAAGAGCTGGCTCATCTCCTCGTAGGCGGCGACGGCCTCCCGCTGCCGCTGGAGCCGGAGCAGGGCGCGCAGCCAGTGGAAATAAAAGCTTTCGATAAAGGGATCCCGCTCCACCGCCTGGCGGCAGAGAAGCTCGCACTCCTCCCAGCGATCCCGGCCCTCCAGAAGGGGCAAAAGCTCCAGAAGGGTATCCACATATAGATTGTGGTAGTATGTAGCCAGGGGGATCACCCAGGTCTCGGCGGAGAGCTTGGGGAGAAAATCCCCCCGGTAGAGGGCAAGGGCCTGCAGCCACAAGCGGATACGCTCCATCTCCGTCCCTGCCTGGCTGCCCTCCCGGCACAGGCGCTCAAAATCATCGATGTCCAGGGTCAGGGGGAGATCCGGGTTCCAGGCGTAGCTATTCTCCTTGCGGAGGATCAGATCCCGGCCGGCGTTCTCCCACAGGGGATCCAGAGTGGCACGGGCCCGGTGGAGCATGGTTTTCAGGGCATTGAGGGGGTTGGCGCTACCCGCCTCCTCCCACAGGAGCTCCACCATTTCGCTCAGGGGGACGGGGCGCATCCGGTGGTAGATCATGTAGGCCAGCAGCAGCCAGATCTTTTTGGTTCGGTTGTTGCTGTCGCTGACGCAGCTGCCGCCGGAGCGGAGAGAAAATTCCCCCAGCATCTGGATTTCCAATGGCGTCGATTCCATGAGAGCACACCACCCCGCACATGAGATCCAAGGTTTTGACAAATGGCATTTCATAGTTAAGAATAGCACAAATATACAAAATTTGCAATTCTATTTTTAATAGGTGGGGAGAAAGAGTGGGGTTACACAAAAATAACAAAAAAGAAAAATTTTTATAAAAAAGTACTTCCATTTTCCGGAGGCATATGATATACTGATGCCAACAAAAAGGGGGGGAGCGCCCTGCCCCTGAAATCCAAGTTGGAAAGGAGCGGCTTGAAGATGAGTAAGATCAGACTGTGCGCAGCCGCTTTGGCATTGACTTTGCTGGCGGGCTGTGCCGTGGGAGCGGAGCGGGAGCAAAGGGAAAACTTTGTGGAACAGACTGCCCTGGAGGAGGTCTGCATTGAGGAGGAGCTGGTGGCCCTGGCGGGAGCGCCCGCCCTGTCCACCCTGCTGCTGCCGGAGGCTTCGGGAACCAAGGTCTCTAAAAATCAGAAGGCTACCATCGACTATTCCAACATCCAGGACGGATATGTGATGGTGAACTTCACTGCCGATAGCGACAAGCGGCTGAAAACCAAGGTTATCGGGCCCGGCACCGAATATACCTACGACATCAAGGATCAGACCTGGACGACCTTTCCCCTGGCAGATGGAAATGGGGAGTACACCGTGAAGGTCTACGAGCAGAATCCGGCCACGGGGAAGTATGCCGTGGTGGGGAAGGTCACCTTTAACGTGGAGCTTAAGGATGAGTTTGCACCTTTCCTCCGGCCCAACCAGTATGTGGATTACGCCGAGGCGGTGAATACTCTGGCCAAGGCCAAGGAGCTCACCGAGGGGCTTACCGATCCCCTGCAGAAGGTGGAGAAGGTCTACGATTTTGTGGTGGGGCACCTGACCTACGACAAGGAGCTGGCGAAGAACGTCCAGAGCGGATACCTGCCGGTGCTGGACGATGTGCTGGCCAAGGGAAAGGGTATCTGCTTCGACTATGCCGCCCTGATGACCGCTATGCTCCGCAGCCAGGGAGTTCCCTGCAAGCTGGTGACGGGGTATGTGGGGACAGCCAAGCCCGCCTACCACGCCTGGATCAGCGTGTGGAGCAAGGAGACGGGCTGGGTGGATGGGGCTATCTATTTTGACGGCTCGGTCTGGCAGCGGATGGATCCCACCTTTGCCTCCTCGGGCAGCGGCGATGAGAGCATTATGGAGTATATTGGAGATGGGAACAATTATGTGGTGAAATACTTTTACTGATTGGAAGGATTTCTCTTTACGAACCAAGAGATTTGAGGTAAAATGGGCTTGCGGGTCATCCCGCAGGCTCATTTTTTATATATCATGAGATGGGAGCGGCCGAGACCATGAAAAAGACGATGACAAACGAGGCGATCTCTGGGCTGTGCCTGGAGCTGTCCATGCTCCTCCATGCGGGAGTGATGGTGGGGGACGCCCTGGCCCTGCTGGCGGAGGAGAGCCAGGGGGAGAGAAGGGCTTTGCTGGAGGATATGGCCCGGGAGGTGGACGCCGGGGCCGGGCTGGCCGCCGCCATGGAGGCGGCAGGAGGCTTTCCCGCCTATGTCCGGGGCCTTGTGGAGGTGGGAGAGCGGTCGGGCCGCACCGAGGAGGCCTTGGCCGCCCTGTCCCGGTACTATGAGGAGCGGCTACGCATGAGCCGCCGGATCCGCAGCGCCCTGCTGTACCCGGCGGTGATGCTGGGGCTGATGCTGGTTGTCATTGGGGTGCTGCTGGTGAAGGTGCTGCCCATCTTTGATGATGTATACGCCTCCTTGGGGGGGCGGCTCACCGGTCTTGCCGGGGGGCTGCTGACCCTGGGACGGTGGCTGGACGGGATCATGCCGGCACTCTGGCTCCTGCTGGCCCTGGCGGCTCTTTTTCTGCTGGGGTTCGGGCTTTCCGGATCCTTCCGGGAGAGGCTCCTGGGCCTTTGGCGGGAGCGGTATGGAGACAGGGGGATCTCCCGGAGAATGACGACTGCCCAGGTGGCCCAGGCTCTGGCCATGGGCATGTCCAGCGGCCTTCCTTTGGAGGAGTCCCTGACCCTGGCGGCCAAGCTGGCGGAGGATGTCCCGGGGGCGGTTCAGCGGTGCCTGAGCTGCCGGACTATGTTGGAGAATGGGGAGCCCCTAGGGAAGGCACTGGGGGGCAGCGGACTGCTGCCCGCCGCCCAGTGCCGGCTGCTGGAGCTGGCCCGGCGGGGGGGCTCCGGGGACGAGGCTATGACCAGGATCGCCGCCGATCTGGCCCAGGAGAGCGACCTGGCCCTGGAGGAGCGGGTGAGCCGGATCGAGCCCGCCCTGGTGCTGACCTGCTCGGCTCTGGTGGGGCTGATCCTGCTGTCGGTGATGCTACCTCTGATGCACATCATGTCGGCCATCGGGTGACGGTATGATGAGAAGAGGGAGTGGAGCGAGGCGGGGGGGCTTGGGCTGGCTGGCTCTGCCGGTGGGGATCGTGCTGGCCCTGGTGCTGTTCGCCGGGGCCTTGGACAGCCTGACCGTGGGCAGGAGCGCGGAGGATCTGCGGCAGCTGGAGGAGGCTCTCCGCCGGGGCTGCGTGTCCTGCTATGCTGTGGAGGGACGGTATCCTCCGGATCTGGAATATCTGAAGGAGCACTACGGCCTTCAGGTGGACGAGGAGCGGTACACGGTGGCCTATGATATATTTGCCCCTAATCTGATGCCGGATATCACAGTATTGGAACGAAAGCCATGAAAAAACGAGAGATACAACATCATATGGATTCCCTGGGGGCCCTGCTGCTCTTTGGTGTGTTTGCCGTCTGTGTGCTGGCGGTGCTGCTCACCGGAGCCAGGGCCTACGGTCGGTTGACCCAGCGGGACGCTGAGGCCTACGACAGGCGGACGGTTCTGCAGTATGTGGCTACGCGGGTGCGCCAGGCCGACGCCCTGGACGGGGTGGCGGTGGAGGAGTTTTTGGGCGTCTCTGCCCTGGTGCTTCAGGAGGGAGAGTATGAGACCCGGATCTACTGCTACGAGGGGTATCTGATGGAGCTATATGTCTCCCGGGAGGATCCTCTGGGCCCGGCGGACGGGGAGCGGATCATGGCCCTGGAGGCCCTGGAGCTATCCCTGGAGGATGGGCTTTTGTCCATCGCAGCCACTGATGAGGCGGGGGAGGAGAGCTCCCTTCTGCTGTCCCTGCGTAGCGGAGAGGGGGAAGGGGCATGAAAAGCAAGGCGCCGCTGGCGCTTATGGAGCAGATGGTGATGCTGCTGGTCTTTGCCCTGGCAGCAGCCTTGTGCCTCCAGGCCTTTGTGTTGTCTGATAAGCTCTCCCGCCGGGAGGAGGCGCGGGGGCGGGCCGTCCAAGTCTGCCAGTCCGCTGCCGAGGCCATCCGCCACAGCGGCGGGCCTTGGGAGGAGGCCCTGTCCGGAGGGGCGGAGACCCTGGGGGCGGAGTATTCAGAGGGACTGCTCCAGCAGACCTATAACAGAGACTGGGAGCCTGTCACCGGGACGGCGTGGGCCCAGGCCGATCCCGCCTACCGGCTGACGGCGGTGGCGGAGGAAAGCGGTCAGCCCGGCCTGGGGCTGGCCCAGGTCAGCGTCTATGATATAGAAGAGGAGGAGCTTCTCTTCCAGCTGGCGGTGGCCTGGCAGAACGATCTGGCCGCCGCCATTTCCCAGGAGGACAAGGATCGGGCACAGCAGGAGGCAGAGACCCTGGCCAGGGAGATCCGAGAGTGCGGGAACCTGGCGGAGCTCGCCGGGGAGACCGACGGCCTGGGGGGCTGGAGCCGGTATTTCGACGAGGATTGGAATGAGGAGCCCAGCTATGGCCGGGCCGCTTTCACCCTGTGGTACAACGGGGAAAGAGTGACGGCCAGCTGGAATCAAAGGGATGAAAACGGCTTTGCCGTAGGGGCGGTCATCCCTCTGTGTACCGTGGGACTGGGGGAGGTGAGGGGCCATGGCTGAGAACAGAGGGGAGCGGTTTTCTGTCCCCGCCACCGGGGGCATCTCCCTGCTGACAGTGTTTGCGGTGCTTTGCCTTACCGTTTTTGCCCTTCTGAGCCTGTCTACCGTCCGGGCGGATGGGAGACTGGCTCAGGCCTCCGCCCAGGCGGTGGAGGACTATTACGCCGCCGACCGGCAGGCCCAGGCCGTCCTGGCCAAGCTGCGGGGCGGGGTCACCCCGGCGGGGATCTCCGAGGTGGATGTAACGGTGAACGAGGGGGTCTATTCCTACGTCTGTCCCATCTCCGAAGCGCTGGAGCTCCAAGTGGAGGTAAGGCTGGAGGGGGCGGAATATACGATCCTGCGCTGGCAGGCGGCCCCCATCGGGGAGTGGGAATTTGACGATAGTCTGGAGCTCTGGGACGGAGAGTTCCTGTTTTAAGGGGCAGGGAATACCCAACTTATACATAGGAGGAACCATCCATGGCGGAATTGATGGAGTATTTGCAGCGGGCGGTGAGTGACAAGGCTTCCGACCTTTTTCTGGTGGCCGGGGGCCCGGTGTGCGAGAAGCTGGACAAGCACCTGAAGTCCATCGGCACCGAGCGGCTCATGCCCAAGGAGAGCAGCCGGCTCATCTCCCAGCTTTACGGCCAGGCCAACCGGCCCATGGAGCATTACCAGCGGCAGGGGGATGATGATTTCTCCTTCTCGGTGCCCGGGCTGGCCCGGTTCCGGGTCAATGCCTACCACCAGCGGGGATCCATGGCTGCGGTGGTGCGGGTGGTGGCCTTCAACATCCCCAACTATCTGGAGCTGGGGATCCCCCAGATGGTGATGGATCTGGCCGACGAGACCGACGGCATGATCCTGGTCACCGGCACGGCGGGCAGCGGAAAGTCCACCACCCAGGCCTGTATCGTGGATCGGATCAACCGGACAAGGGAGGCCCACATCATCACCCTGGAGGATCCCATTGAGTTCCTTCACCGCAACCAGCGGAGCATCGTCTCTCAGCGGGAGATCGCCATTGATACCCAGGATTACCTTACCGCTCTGCGCTCCTGCCTGCGGCAGGCCCCCGATGTGATCCAGCTGGGGGAGATGCGGGATCACGAGACCATCCGCACCGCTATGACCGCCGCCGAGACGGGGCATCTGCTTATGGCGACCCTTCACACCAAGGGGGCGGCCAACACCATCGACCGGGTCATCGACGGCTTCCCCAGCACCCAGCAGAGCCAGGTGCGGGTACAGCTGAGCATGGTGCTGCGGACGGTGGTGTCCCAGCAGCTGCTCCCCGATGTGGACGGGGGGCTGGTGCCTGCCTTCGAGGTCATGCGGATGAATAGCGCCATCCGCAGCCTGATCCGGGACAGCAAGACTCATCAGATCGACTCCGCCATCGCCGCCGGGGCTACGGAGGGGATGATCACCATGGATCAGTCCATTCTGGAGCTTTACCGGGCGGGACGGATCAGCCGGGACACCGCCCTGGCGGGGGCTGAGAACCCGGAGCAGCTCCAGCGGAGACTGGGATAAAGTCCTTCTCTCCCAATGATGCGAAGCAGGATGCACAAAAAGTTGGGTAAAAATTTATGCATCTTGCCAAAATAAAATGAAAGAGAAATAGGGAAATGTAACCGGTTTTGTAACCAGACCATGCTATAATGACCCCAGTAAGCTGAGAGAGGCGAAGGGCGAACAGGAAGGAGGGACAGGAATGGGCGAGAGATTGCGGGGAAACGAATATCGAACCACCACGATCTGCGTGGATGAATATGATAACGGCGTCCCTGTGGGACGGTTTTATAACCCTGCCTGTTCCGAAGGGATTCCCTTCCAGAGCCTGAGCCAGCTGCTGGTGAAGCTGCAGGAGCTGTTGGATGGGATGAGCTTTCCCCAATCCTTCACCCTGAACAGGGCCTTCACCGACCAGAGCCCGGGGCTGAGCGGAGGAAAGATTTCCGCTGGAGCGGAGCGAAAGGGGCGGCTGGCCACCTTTGGGGTGCGGATCCTCTTTCGGCAGAACGCCAGCTGGCAGGGTTCCGTATCCTGGCTGGAGGGCGAGCGGGAGGAGAGCTTCCGCAGCGTACTGGAGCTGATCCTGCTGATGGACAGCGCTATGGGGCAAGGGTAAAAGAAAAATCTAAATTTCATAGAACGGGTCTGGAGGATTCCCGATCCGCCCTAAAAAGCCTGCGGGCCAAAAGGGATATCCCTTTTGTGTTGGGCCGGGGGCCCAACAATAGGCTTTATTCTATGGAGCCCTGGGGGCAATATTTTTTTGCCCCAGCCCAACAGAAGATGGACTGGTTAGAAAGGAGAACTTGCACCATGAAGAAGTTGACTGCGATTCTGCTGACAGCCTGTATGCTGCTCAGTCTGTTACCCACAGCGGTATTCGCTCAGGAAACTTTGACTTTGTCGGACGTCCCCCTGGAGGAGACCATCGAGACACCGGCGGCCCCTGACGCGGAGGAGGCGGAAGAGGCGGAAGCTCCCGGGGAGTCCCCCGCCGATACGGAGACTGCGGAGCCCCCGGCGGCTGAGACGGAGACGCCTGTGGAGGAGAGCGGAGAACCGACTCCTCAGGAGCCTGAACCCCTGCTGGAGCCCCGGGAGGAAACTCCGGTTGCCCTTGTGGGGGATACAGCGTACGACGACCTGGCCCAGGCGATCAGAGAGGCCGAAGAGGGCCAGACGGTGACGGTGCTGAAGGATGTGACCCTGGAGGGCGCTGTCAATCCCGGCAAGGATATCACCATTGAGGGCCGGGCCAAGGCAGACGGAACCAAGCCTGTGATCAGCGGGGGTAAGGGCCTGTTCAGCTTTACCAAGGGCAGCGCTACAGTGCGGGATCTGGAGCTGAGGGCTACGGCCAACAGCTGGTATATCTATCACAGCGCCGGAGAGGACAGAGAGGTCAGGCTCACCGTGACCGGCTGTGACTTCACCATGGCTGGCGGTGTGATCAGTGTGGGCAATCTGGTCATGACCGAGGGCTTTAAGCCCAATGCCCCTGTGATCTTTGTGGGCAACAGGGTGGAGGCCCACTCCCGGGTCGCCCTGGCCGGCCCGGGCGACAACAGCGAGATCCGGGACAATGACTTTAACCTGGAGTCGGAGGCCTATGGAGACAGCCGCACCAGCGTGATCGGCCTGACGGCCACAGAGGAGACGGGGAGTATCGTCGTCACCGGCAATCTCTTCATGAATGCCAACCGGGCCCTGGGGGTGGATAACTCCTTCCCCGGGATCGCCGACCGGCTGGTTTTTGAGAGGAACGCCTTTGTGAACTGCCTGTGGGCGTTGGAATTTGATTCCTCCAAGCAGGGTGTTTTTGACATTCGGGAAAGCTACTACCAGTATAAGGACAGCGACCCCAGGGAGGCCCGCGCCGAGGACAGCTCCCGAAGCGGCAGCCATCACAACCCGGACGATGTGGAGTATGTTCCCGCCGAGGGGGAAGAGCCCAGGGTGATCGTCAGCAGCTACTATACTGAATATGACATTGACAGCAGGACTTTTGGCAAGCTGGAGACCAGCGATGTTATGGTAGCCCAGGCGGGGGAGGGGGACGAGGCCAGGCTCTACCTCACCCTCCAGGCCGCCATTGACGGGGCGGGGAGCGAGGAGACCACCATCACCCTGCTGCGGGGCACCACTGAAAATATCACTGTGGCGGAGGAGCAGAGGATCACCCTGGATCTGAATGGCCAGACCTTGAACGGGAAGCTTGCGGCCCCTGGAAATGTGGTGACCAACAACGGTACTCTTACCATCCGGGACAGCGGAGCTCTCCGGGAGGACGGGATGCCCGGAGGCAGGATCACCCGGGATGAGACAGGGATCACCGATCACAAGGGACACAATTATATCATCATGAACACCGGAGCCCTGGCGGTGGAGGGAGGCCATATCTATTCCCAGTGTGGGCGGAGCAACGCTCCCTCCGTGATCAACAACAAGGGAAACGGAGCGGGGAAGGCCTCCATGCTTCTGGAGGGAGGCTTGATTTCCAGCAGCTGGGGTATCGTGGTCAAGATGGATGACAACAGTGAGCTGACCATGACGGGGGGGAAGATCCAAGTGACCTCCCAGGCTCACGGGGAGTCTCCCAGGGCCTGGGCCGGGATCCAGAACTGGGCAACAGCCACCATTACCGGCGGTGAGATTGAGGGCCTGCTGCCCATCGTGGCTTACTCTTATACGGACGGCGGAAACGCCTATGACTCTGTGACCACCATTGACGGCGATGTGGTGATCACTGGACAGATCCAGGCTGTAAGGTATGACAACGGGGACAGCGAGACCAAGATCCAGATCAAGGGCGGAGATTTCCGCGCCCTGACGGTGGGAGAGGCCACCTATGAGCAGCTGAGCCTTGGACAGGACGGGGAGAAGGCGGGAGAGATCCTGGTCTCCGGCGGCAGCTTTGAGCTTCCTGTGGAGAAGCGTTTCTGTGCCGAGGGCTTTGTGCCCGTGGAGAATGAGGATGGAACTTACGGAGTTTCCACCTCCCTGACCCTGAGCCAGACGGCTCTGGCTATGACGGTGGGGTATACGGTCAGCAGACCTGTCACCCTGACGGCGGACACCACCGCCGAGGGGGAGGTCACCTGGGCCTCCGATGATGAGGCGGTGGCTACTGTGGCCGGCGGCGTGGTCACCCCTGTGGGCGTAGGCAGTGCCAATATTACCGCTGAGGTGAACGGAGTGACCGCGCTCTGCGTGGTCACCGTGACCAACACCACTGCTCCCTCGGGCGGCGGCTCCAGTGGCGGTGGCTCCTCTGGCGGGGGAGGCTCTTCCGGCGGCAGCTCTGGCGGAGCTTCCTCCGGTGGAACGGGAACCTCCGCCGAGCCTGTTGAGGAGGAACTGGAGGAGAACGAGGTGCCCCTGGCTCAGCCCCTGCCTTTCCTGGATGTGAGCGAGAAGGACTGGTTCTATGATGCCGTCCGCTTTGCCTACGACCGGGAGATGATGAAGGGCACCAAGGAGGCTATTTTTGATCCTGATCTGCCCACCAACCGGGCCATGATTGTCACCGTTCTGTACCGGATGGAGGGGGAGCCCGCCGCCTCCGCCGCCTCCGCCTTCTCCGACGTGCCCAAGGGGGTCTGGTACACCAACGCGGTGGATTGGGCCGCCGCCAACGGCATCGTGATGGGCTACGGGGATGGATCCTTCCGGCCCATGAAGGCCATCACCCGGGAGGAGATGGCTACCATCCTGAGCCGCTATGCCGCCTTCAAGGGCTATGACGAGGCTCTGGCGGGCAGCATGGAGATCTACAATGATAAGACCTTGGTGGCCGGCTGGGCCAAGAAGGGTATGACCTGGGCCGTTGGGGCCAAGGTGCTCCGGGGTAAGAGCGGCGATCTGCTGGATCCCAAGGGGAACGCCACCCGGGCCGAGGTCGCAGAGATGCTGAAAAATTTCTGCGAGACCTTTGAGACTGCGGTTTAATAGGAAACAGAGGAGCGGCCGGATCTCCGGCCGCTCCTTTTCTGCGTCGAGGGCCGTCTTGCCGTTGAAATCCCGCCCCAAAACGGCTATAATAATTCTGATTAATATGATGAAAACGACAGACTGAAAGGGGGAGGAAGCCGTGGAACAATTGAAAAAACTGCCTCTTCCGCTGCTCCTCTGGTTCCGGGAGGAGGGGCGTACCCTGCCCTGGCGCAGCGACCCCACCCCCTACCACGTGTGGGTCTCCGAAATCATGCTCCAACAGACGAGGGTGGCGGCGGTGCTGGACTACTACCGCCGTTTTATGGGGGAGCTTCCCACGGTGGAGGCCCTGGCGGAGTGCGGGGAGGACCGGCTGATGAAGCTGTGGCAAGGGCTGGGCTACTATAGCCGCGCCCGAAACCTCCAGAAGGCCGCCCGGCAGGTGATGGAGGACTTTGGTGGGGAGTTTCCCTCCCGCTATGAGGACATCCGCTCCCTGGCCGGGGTGGGGGAGTATACCGCCGGTGCCATCGCCTCCATCGCCTTCGGCCTTCCTGTGCCGGCGGTGGATGGGAATGTGCTCCGGGTGGTGAGCCGCCTCACCGATGACCACCGGGAGGTGACCCGACCCCAGGTGAAGGAGGAGATCCGCGCCGCTCTGGAGAAGGTCATCCCCTGGGACATGCCCGGAGATTTCAACCAGGCCATGATGGATCTGGGGGCTACGGTCTGTCTGCCCAACGGGGCGCCCCTGTGTGAAAAATGTCCCGCCCGGGAGTTTTGCCTGGGCCATCTGCGGGATACAGCCCGGGAGCTGCCTGTAAAGGCGCCTAAAAAGGAGCGGAGGATCGAGGAAAGAATAGTTTACATAATATTTAGGGAGGGGAAGGTGGCTCTCCGCCGCCGCCCTGCCCGGGGGCTGCTGGCAGGGCTGTGGGAGTATCCCAACGAGCTCTCCCCCTGGTCCTGTCCGGTAAAGGGGAAGGTGGAGTTTGCCGGAACGGGGAAGCACATCTTTACCCACAAGGAATGGCATATGGCGGCCTACACTGTCCGGACAGAGGGGGAGGAGCTACCCCCCGGCTGGGTTTGGGCGGATCGGGAGGAGTGGGAGAAGGTCTACCCGCTCCCCAGCGCCTTCGCCCCTTTTATCCACATCGTGGAGGAGGTTCTGCCTTGAATTTTATTCTGCGAAGTTCGGATTTTTTTGAACAGAAATTGTCCCTTTGACCGGCGGCTCCCTCAGGTTGATCTGCCATCCCTCTTGCGCCGCTGCCGCTGACAACCTCGTAACCTTCGGCACATTCGTTGTAACTCCCGCCGCCTGGGTGGTGTGAGAGTGGAGGGACTGAGACCTGCCGTCTGGTGCTTCAATGACAGCATACGGGAGATTTATGAAGGCTTGGGTTATGAGAACCTCTGGAGCTGAATGGAGAAAAACTCTGAAACCAACCTGGGCACAAAAAATGTACCATTGAAAAAGGAGGTGCCCCATGCAGCGTTTCCTTGTCAGCATTTCCAAAGGGATGGAAAGGTTTTTGTACAACCTGGAACGGGTATTGACTGCGGGGATCTTCATTCTCACTCTGGGTTGTATTACCACTTATCTTCACCATACTGCTTACCGGCAGATATGGCAACTCTTTATAACGATTCTTGTTTTCGGCTGTATCGGTGGCGCGCTGTTCAGTTTGGTGGAGTTTGCCCTGGTGGAGTCCATCCACCCGGAGAATATGGGGGCGGCCTTTTCCTTCGGACAGATCGTGCGACAAAAGGAAAGATGGAAAAAGAGAGGAAAGGTTTTAGGTTTTATGCTGATTGCCTCCATCCTGATCGGAAGGCTCATGGTGGGGGGATACTCCCAGACCTTTACGGGGGATCCCTGGTGGGCCGCAGTGGAACAAGCGCAATTGGTCGCTGGGGTACCCTTCGTGTTTTGCCGGGGCCTTCAGGAAATGACATGGGACAGCATTTTGAAGACAAGAAAGAAAAAGTAAGACCTGCCCTATATATCCAGTGAAAGGAGGATCCGTCCATGACCTTCGAAGAACTGAAAGAGAAAGCCCACGCCCTGCCCCTGAAGCCGGGCGTCTACATTATGCAGGACAAGCATAACGAGGTCATCTATGTGGGCAAGGCCAAGGCCCTGAAAAACCGGGTCTCCCAGTATTTTGCCAACCTTGCCTCCCATACGGAAAAGACCCGGGCCATGGTACACTCCATCGACCACTTCGACGTGATCGTGGCTGACAGTGAGTTCGAGGCCCTGGTGTTGGAAAACTCCCTTATCAAGCGGCACCAGCCCCACTATAACATCCTGCTGAAGGACGACAAGGGCTATCCCTATATCCGCCTGGACGTGAAGGCCGACTACCCCCGGTTCTCCCTGGCCAACAAGGCCGCCGAGGATGGGGCACGGTACTTCGGCCCCTACGGGAGCCGCTCCGCCACCTGGGATATCGTGGAGGCCCTCCGCTCCGCCCTAAAGCTGCCCTCCTGCCGGAAAAAGTTTCCCCGGGACGTGGGCAAGGAGCGGCCCTGTCTCAACTACCACATGGGTCTCTGCGACGGCTACTGCCGTCCCGATATGGAGCCGGAGCGCCATAGGGAGGCCATGGATCAGGCCATCCGCCTGCTGGAGGGCCAATTCAAGGAGGTCAAGGCCGAGCTCACCGCCGAGATGGAGCTGGCGGCGGAGGAGATGCGCTTTGAGCGGGCGGCCCAGCTC
>JAAWBD010000046.1 GCA_022792495.1 Oscillospiraceae bacterium | reverse complement strand
GAGCCTGGGCATCAAGGAGGAAAACCTGCGCCTGCGGGATCACGAGCCGGCGGAGCTTGCCTTCTACTCCCGGGCCACCACCGACATTGAGTACGCCTTCCCCTTCACCGACTGGGGGGAGCTGTGGGGCATCGCCGACCGCACCGACTACGACCTGGGCCGCCACCAGGAGGCCAGCGGCAAGGATCTGACCTATTACGACCAGGAAAAGAACGAGCATTTTATCCCCTACGTTATTGAACCCTCCCTGGGCTGCGACCGGGTGGCGTTGGCCTTCCTGTGCGAGGCTTACGACGAGGAGGTGGTGGACGCCGAGAAGAACGATGTGCGCACCGTCCTCCGGCTCCACCCCGCTCTGGCCCCCTTCAAGTGCGCCATCCTGCCCCTGTCCAAGAAGCTTTCCGAGCCCGCCCGGAAGATTTTCGATGACCTCTGCAAGGACTTCATGGTGGACTTTGACGACGCGGGGAGCATTGGTAAGCGCTACCGCCGCCAGGACGAGATCGGCACCCCCTTCTGCGTTACGGTGGACTTCCAGACCGTGGGCAGCGACACTGAGGAGGCCGACAACTGCGTCACCGTCCGGGAGCGGGACTCCATGGAGCAGGTGCGCATCCCCGTCAGCGAGCTGAAGTCCTACCTGGCGGAGCGGGTCGCCTTCTAAGCCCCCGGCACGGGCAAAAACCGGCAAAAAAGTCCTGACGTTTTCACGTCAGGACTTTTTTATGCTATCCTCTCACCGCTTCATATACTTCCACAGCACCACTGCAGCCTCGCTGCGGGCGGCAGGGCGCTGGGGAGCGTAGCGGCCCTGGGCGTCTCCCTCTACAATGCCCAGCCCCTGGGCCAAAGCGGCATAGCCCAGGTCGGTCTCAGGGATCTCGCCGGCATCCGTATAGTCACAGCGGAAAATACCGGGCAGCTGGGCCACAGCGCCGTAGCCCTCGCTGTTCAGGAGCATCCGTATCACCTCAGCCCGGGTCAGGATCTTATCCTCATCCCTCTCCTCCCGGGTCAGGAGCCCCCCGCGGACGGCGTAGTCATAGAGGATCTCCACATCCCCATCCTCCGGGTAAAAGGCATAGCCGTTGGCGCTGGCCAGCAGGCGCACATAATCCAGCTGGGTCAGGGCCTTGTCCGGCTCCGCCTTGCCGCCCCACCAGCCCACGCTGTACCGGGCCAGCTCGTTGAGGATCCCGGCGGCCCAATGCCCCTCCAGGTCATCGTAGGCCATCCTCCTGGGCTCAGCGGTCTCCGATCTCACCAGCTCCCCGGTCTTAGCATCCACCCCGGTATACCAGGTCTCCCGATCCCCCAGCACATAGCCGGGCTTCAGGGCATTATAGTAGCTATACCCAGCGTTCCGCAGCAGCTCAAACTCCTTGGTCATGTCCAGAGCCACGGGAACCTCCAGATAGCCCAGCTCCACGGGGAAGCTGGCGCACCAGGCCTCAATGGCGGCCTGCTCCGAAATAAGTCCCTCCGCGCTGTCGAAGGACACCTCCTCGTCAAAGCCCCTGGAGAAGCCCATAATGGAGCCGTCGGTGGCGTCCACCTGAACGGAAAGGCTGTTGGCGGGGAAGAAATAGCCGTTTACCTTTTGGGCAAAGGTAAATCTCTGGTCGGCCGACCTGGCCTGCTCATCCACCTCGTTATACCGCTCTGTCCTGGTGAACTGGCCGGGCCAGAGCTTCTCCAGGAAGGCCTCCCCCTTAGCCTGGGCCTTCCCGGCGGTGAGCAGAGCGTTATATTCCCGGCTGTCCTCCTGGGACAGCACGGCCCGGAAGGGGTTGCTGCCGTACATGCTGAGCAGCTCCCCAGTCTTGGCGTTCAGGGTCACATAGCGGCGGTAGATCCCCTCCTCCCCGTTTCTGGCGTAGGAGACCCGGGCGGTCACCTCCCCGGTGTCCCGGTCTACGGTGTAGGAGGCGGAGCCCAGGGTGTACTTGGACAGCCCCAGCTCCTCCCAGGCTCTGATCTTTTTATCCAGGGCCTCCTTATCCAGGACGCCCTCCAGCTTGGCCACCCCCTCCAGCTCGGTCTCGGTGAGGGTGGGGCCGGCCTCGCTGTCGGCGGCCTCGGCCTTCAGACTGGCATTGGCCATATTCCGGTCGCCCCCGGCGGAGGTGTGCTGTTGGCGCAGCTCAGCCCGGAGCTGGGTAAGGTTTACCAGCTCCCCCGTGGCGGCGTCCACGTAGAATTCATCGGTGGAATCGGGCAGATAGCGAAGCACCGCCCTCTTCTCCGTCTCCCCCTCGCCGTCCTGCTCCAGCGCATACTCCAGCCGGAGGGAGAGGGTGGACTTCAGCAGCTCCCGGGCGGCCTCCGCGGTGGTGGAGGTCTCCGCCGCCCCGGGGGCTCCGGCGTAGTCGGAGGTATCCCCCCGCCAGAACCGGGTCACCTCCCCGTCAGAGAGGCGGACGCGGACAAACAGGGTCATGGGGGAGGGAAGCCCGTTGAGCTCCACGGCCCCCTGGAAGGAGTACTCGGTGGCGGAGAGAGACTCCTCCCCCTCATCGGAGAAGGTTACCTTTTCATTGTCGGAGAGCACCTTGTCCAGAAAGGCCTCGGCCCTCTCCTCCGCCTCGGCCCGGGTCATGGCGGGAAAGGTGAGCCCTCCGCGGTCTCCGGCCATGACGGGCTCCACCTTCCCCCCGTTGCCCCAGCGGTTCAGGGAGAGGATCTTGCCCTCGTCGGTAGCGGTGATGTTCAGCTCCTCCTCCTCGCTCTCCCAGGTCAGGCTCCAGCGGGTGCCCAGGGCGGTCTCGTCAGGCTCACCGTAAAACCCTGTGTACTCGTCCCCAATGCCCAACGTCCCCTTCACCGCCAGGGTCACCCGGGTCAGCCGGGCGTCGGCGGAGCCATCAGCCAAAGCGGGGATCGCCAGGGACAGGCTTAGGGCCGCTGCCGTCACTGCAGCGGCAAACTTCCTCAGTTTCATGGTTCCGTTCCTCCTTCGTCATCTCGGCGCAAAAGGCCCCTTTTTATGCCTTTAGACGTTGCAAGCCTGAAAAAGTTTCCTGAAAGAGAAAAATTTTTCTGAAAATCGAAAATTTGTTCTTGACGAATTCGAACATATGTTGTATAGTGTAGAAGAACAGACGTTCTATCTTCCGTCTCTTTTCCGGAAGTTGCATTTAAGTCCCATTGTTTGGACTTGGGATCTGGTAGAGTAAGGCTACCACATCCAACAGGAGGGCATAAAGTATGGATACCATCTACTATCATCTGAATGCGAGAAAGGTCAAGGTCAGCGGCGGAGCGGATCTGGTGACCTTTGTGCCCGTCGCCGCGCCGGCCCCCGCAGAGGGAGCGGGGGAGGTGCTGGATTTTGCCCGGTGCCGCCAGCGGCTGGAGACCAAGGCCGCTTGGAAGGGTCTGGTGGAGGCCGCCAATGACAGTGCTCCGGAGCCAGGGGAGGCCTCCCCCGTCTCCACCCACGCTCCCTCCCCCCGGGAGCGGATCTCCGGCTGGCTGGAGCTGGCGGCCTCGGCGGCGGTGATCGCTGTAAGCCTGGCGGCGGTCGCGGCTTTTTTGAGCCTGCTTTGATCAAAACAGAAGCTGGGGCCGCCCTCCCGGGCGGCCCCAGCTTTATTTCTCCTCCTCGGCCCTGCCCGCCAAATAGCCCTGGCAAAAGTAGTGGAGCGCCTTAAACCGCTCCACCTCCTCATGGGCTTGGATGTACTCGTCCAGCAGCCGGGCCGCCGCCGGCCCGAACCGCTGCTCCATCTGATCCTCCACCCCGAAGGCCGCGCCGGCGCATTGGGTGTAGCCCTCGCTGAGAGCCAGCTCCCCCCGCCCAAAGGGCTGAGCCTTGGCAAACAGCTCCTCCAAATGGCCTTCCATCCTTGTTTCACCCCTTGCCTGTGATCTGTCTGCGCCCCTTTGGGGCATACAGGTTTTTTCTATTATAGCACACCTTTCTGATTTGCGGTATATCCCACACGATATATCGCAAAAATTATTATGCTCTTATCAGAAGGGGGTGCTCCTGTGAATGCCAAGGACGCGGTGGCTCTGCGGATCCAGATCCTATGCGCGGAGCGGAACATGGCCGTGAACGAGCTGGCCAACCGGTGCGGCGTGGCTCCATCCACCATATACAGTATGCTTAACGAAAAGAGCAAAAATCCCGGGGTGGTCTCCCTTCAAAAGCTCTGCGACGGCCTGGAGATCAGTCTGCGCACCTTTTTTGACGACCCCTTGTTTGATTCCCTGGAGCCTATTATCCGATAAAAAAGCGTCCGGCCCACCCCAAAAAAGTGGCCCGGGCGCTTCTCCTTCTTTGGTCTTTGTATGTCTCTATCCCGTCTCTCCCCACCCCGGGAGCCTCACCCTTCCCCCTCCTTTTCCGCCAGCTCCCGCCGAAAGGCCTCCCACTCCTCCGGGTGATCCACGTAGTATTTGGGGCAAGCCTTCCCCGTCACGTCGTAGTGACGGATCACGTCCTCCGGCTCCAGCTCATAGAACTCCCGCAGCCAGTTCACAAGCCGCACCAGGGAGGTATAGCTTGCCTGGGTATACCTCCCCGTATCATCCGGGTGGCACACCTCAATGGACAGGGTGTCCCCATTCCGGTCGTTGGAGCAGTAGGCCACCTCCCCCGGAGGCACGCAGAGGAGCACCTCCCCCTCCAGACCGATGACAAAATTACTGCTGGCGTATGTCTCGTGGCTTCTGGCCAGCCCGGCAAAGTAGCTCCGGTTCTGCTGGGCGGTGGTGCCCGGATTCCCCACATAATGGACAACGATCCCCCGCACCGCCTCCATCCCGGTGCCCGGCCGGGACCAGGGGTTCAGGGGAAGGAGGGCCTCCCGGATCCAGCTGGGGTAGCTCTCCGGCGCCGGCACCGCCGGCGGCCTCCTCCCCCGCACAAGGAACAGGGCCAGCAGCGCCAGCGCGAAAAGCCCCGCCGCCTCCTTGAGAGGCGGCGGGGGCAGCTCTTTCCGGCTCCGCCGGGTCTTTTTTCTCTTCTCCATGTTTCCCCACCCCCTGTTTTTTCTATTTTATCACAGGAGTTTCGGGCGGTTTTTACTTTTTTATAACGTTTTATTTCCCTTTGTATTTTTTCCTGGTGGCGATGCCCCCCCGGATATGCCGCTGGGCCTTGTTCTCCTCCAGCACCGCCTTCGCCTGGAGGTAGAGGGCCCGGTTAAAGGCGGGCAGCCGCTCGCTGAGATCCTTGTGGACGGTGGACTTGCTGACCCCGAACTTCTCCGCCGCGGCGCGGACGGTGGCCCGGTTCTCTATGATGTACTGGGCCAGGTGCAGGGCCCGTTCCTCCATGTTTCCTTTCACGCGCAACACTCCCCAATGTGTTCGTTCTGTGAAAGATATATGTTTCCGCCCCCGGAAATATGAAAGCTCCTTATCCCTCCTCTGTCAAAGACAGAAACACTGCCCCCGCCGCCCGGGCAAAATCCCGGGCCGCGGCCAGGGCCTCCTGTAGGGTGTTGCCGTGGGTGCCCACCTCCACCAGCAGGGAGCCGGGGGACAGCTCCTGGTTGTAGGAGGACTGCCGCAGGGTCATGGGCCGGGCCAGGGTAGGGTAGAGGGTATCCAGGCTCTTCTGAAGCCGGGTGGCCAGGGCCAGATTGTCCTCCCAGCCCGGGTGATCCCCCCCGGCGGCGTTGGAGCCGATGACCAGCATGACCTGGGCGGTCTTTACCCGGTCGATGGTGGTCACCGCCTTATACACCGTGCCGTCGCTCCCCACCAGAGCGTCCCGGTGAACGTCCAGCACGATGCGGATGGAGGGATACTGCTTCAAATACTCCTCCACCGCCGGCCCGGAGCGGGTATACGCCCCCTTGTAGGCCGGATAGTCGTATACCCCCCGGTCATGGATCACCCCAAGCCCCATCTCGGTGAACACCCGCTCCATCTCATCCCCCACCCGGAGCATGTTATAGGTCTCCTCCAGGGTTCGGGTATTGTTGTCGCTGGGGGCGTATACGTCCACCCCATCCGGGGTGTAGGCCTCGGTGGTGTGGGTATGTATGATCAGGATCTGGGGTCCCTGCGCCCCGGGCGCCAGGGAGAAGGGGAGCTCCCGCCGGGCCGCGGCGGCCAGATCCACCTCCAGATCGGTACGGTTATATAGGTAAAGCCCCGCCCCAGTGGCATACCCCTGGGAGGTTGTGGGGGTCAAAGTCCGTTCCACAATGCTTTCCGGCGCGGCGGTGACCTGGGGCTGGTCGTGAACATCGTCGTGATCCGGGGCGGGCTGGGCGTTGGGCAGGGGCTCCAGAGTCGCCGCCGGCTCCGGCGGAGCCTCCTCCCCCAGCAGATTCCGTTCCAGCAGCGCCGACTGGGACAGGGCCAGCCTCTCCCAGAATCCCGGCCCGCCTTGCCCCTGGCTGCCCAGCTCAGTGCGGAGGGCCGCGGTGACAAAGGCCTCGCTCTCCGCCAGCGGATGGGCCGCCCCTCCGGCGGCCCCTGCCAGCAGCAGCCAGAGGGAGACGGCAACCATACAGACTGCAAGGCCCCGCCGAACCATGCGCCCCCAACGGATCTTTCTCATCGCTTGTCCCTCCTGTGTACGGCAACGGATCATGACTACGGATAGGACAGCATATGCACGCAGGGAGGCAAAAATGAAAAATGAAAAAGCAGGGCAGCGCCATACTGTGCACAGCGTTGCCTCTTTTTATCGGTTTTTCCCCGGTTTGTTATAAAAATTTCTTCTATTTTTCACCGCTTTTTACTCTATCAGCATC
This sequence comes from Oscillospiraceae bacterium, assembly GCA_022792495.1. Taxonomy (GTDB): domain Bacteria; phylum Bacillota; class Clostridia; order Oscillospirales; family Oscillospiraceae; genus Vermiculatibacterium. The sequence goes on along the minus strand of JAAWBD010000046.1, from coordinate 10,557 downwards.
TCCAGCTCCTCCAGCCCCAGCTCCGGCTGGAGGGCCAGGCTCACCCCATAGCCAATGACCTTGCTCAGGTCGGCCACCCGCTGGTCGATGTCCCGGGGAGTCACCATCAGGGTGGCCCCCGGAGCCCCCGCCAGGGCCTGGGGATCCGCCCTGCCCCCCGCCTCCTCCAGAAGGTCGGCGGCCAGGGTGGCCCCGTCCACCACCGTAGGCACCCCCACGGCGATCACCGGCACCCCCAGGCTCTCCCGATTCAGGGCAAAGCGGTGGTTCCCCACCCCGGATCCCGGGGCGATCCCCGTATCACAGACCTGCACCGTGGCGCACAGCCGCTCCACCCGCCGGGCAGCCAAGGCGTCCACAGCGATGACCGCCTTCACCCCGATCTTGTCCGCCACCGCCCGGACGATCTCCCCGCTCTCCACCCCCGTGGTGCCCAGTACCCCCGCCGCCAGGGCGGCCACCGGACGAAAGGAGCCAAAATGCTCCGGGGACATGCTCACCAGATGCCGGGTCACCAGGGTGCGGTCTGCCGCCTGGGGCCCGATGGCGTCGGGGGTGATGGCCCGGTTTCCCAGCCCCACCACCAGGGTCTCCCCCCGGGGCAGCAGGGGCGCCAATAGTCCGGCCAGAGCCTTTACCGCCCGGGGGAAGGCCCCCTCCTCCCGCCGCTCCAGCCCGGTAAGATCCAGGGTGTGATAGGTTCCCACCGGCTTCCCCAGGGCCCTGGCCCCCTCCTCATCCGTCACCTCCACCGTGGTCAGGGGAAAGCCCTCCGCCTCCGCCTCCTGGCTTCGAATTCCCGGCAGTTCCCCCTTTCCCCCCAGCAGCTCCCGGGCCTCCAGGGCCAGATCCGTCCGTCGCTCCAGCATATTTGGAACCTCCTCCAACACAAGATATAGTGATTCTTTTTTCCATTCCCTCCTATTTTGGGCAGAAACTCTCCCCCTATACGAAAAAATCGGAAATTGTGAAAATAATTCTTGCATTTTTCGGATCAGTCTGCTAAAATAGATACCTGCACGGGCATCGTGCCCAAAAAATCGTCGTTCGGAGGAGGTGTTTGGTTTGCCGAACATTAAGTCTGCTAAGAAGCGGGTTCTGGTGAACAAGGCCAAGGCTTTGCAGAACAAGACCGCCCGGTCCGCCCTGAGGACTGAGCTGAAGAAGTTTGAGGCCGCGGTGGCGGAAGGCAACCGCAGCGAGGCCGAGGGCGCTTACAAGGTGGCTGTCAAGGCGGTGGATAAGGCCGTCTGCCGCGGGATCCTGCACAAGAACAATGCCGCCCACAAGAAGAGCGGGATGACCCTGAAGCTGAACAAGCTGGCCTGAGTACCCAACGGATCCACCAAACCGCCTGCCTTTCCGCAGGCGGTTTTTTCTTGAAATAACGGCCGGGCCATTTCCCCACGCTCCGGCCCAGTTTTCCAGGAAAGGAGGCGCGCTATGGATCGCCTGAGAAAAGCCCCCGTGCTGGGCTTCGCCTACGATATGATAGAGCTCTACTTTTCCAAGCATGTCTCCCGCTCGGCGGCGGAGCTGGCCTACTTTCTCATCCTCTCCTTCTTCCCCGCCCTCATCTGTGTCAACGCCGCCATCGGCACCCTGAACCTGGATGTAAACTCCCTTCTTGAGGAGGCCTCCGGCATTATCCCCCAGGGCGCCCTGGCCGTTCTGTCTGAGTATGTCCGCTATATCACCACCAACCAATCCCAGCCCCTGCTGCTGGGCGGCGCGGTGATGATGCTCTTTTCCGCCTCGGCGGCCATCCGCTCCTTGATGAATGTGATGGATGATATCTACCAGCGGAAAAGCTACACCGGGCTCTGGCAGGTGGTGGCCAGCGTGGTCTTTTCCGTTCTGTTCCTGCTGACCATCTACCTGTCCCTGGTGGTGGTGCTGACGGGCAACTGGTTTTTCCACCTGCTGGAGGATTTTATCCGCCGCTTCTCCTGGTTAGAGCATGTCCGCCTGCCCTGGGAATGGCAGTGGATGCGCTTCCTGATCCTGTTTTTCCTGGTGATGGCGGTGGTCATGCTCCTCTACCGGGCCACCGCCCCCCGGATCCAGCCCCGCCCCCCCATTCTTATGGGCGCCTTTCTGGCCTCCGCCGTTCTGGTGCTGGCCTCCATCCTCTTCTCCTACTTCATCGGCCTGTCCTCCCGGTACTCTCTTGTCTACGGCTCCCTGGGGTCGGTGATGATCCTCCTGGTCTGGCTCTACCTCTGCGGCAACATCATCATCCTGGGAAGCTGCTTCAATAAGGCCTGGTACGACCGGAGGGGAAAATGAAACGGAAAAAAGCCTTCTAAAATAAGCAGGGGAGAACCCCGGCAGAAAAGGGCAGCGTTGCCCAGCTTTTTTATTTTTCACATTTCCCTTTCTTGCTTTTCCCCTCCCTTCGCGGTATAATAGTGTGTAATAATTAGAGGCCCCCGGGCCAAATAACTGCTGGAAGGAGCTGCCATCATGACCTACAATATCAACATCGCCGGCTTGGAGCGCCACCTTCCCCTGTGTCCCGTCACCGATGATCTGTACATCGCCGCCTTTGTCCTCTTCGGGGACGCAGAGCTCACCACCGCCTGCGCCGAGGAGCTGCTCAAGCGGATCCCCCGGGACAGCTACGACTACATGATCACCGCCGAGGCCAAGGGCATCCCCCTGATCCACGAGATGGCCCGCCAGTCCGGCGCCGACTATTACTTCCTGGCCCGAAAGGGCTCCAAGGTCTATATGCGGGATCCCGTCCATGTCTCCGTCCGTTCCATCACCACCCTGCGCCAGCAGGATCTGTTCCTGGGGGCCGACGACTGCGAGCGGATGAAGGGCAAGCGGATCCTCATCGTGGATGACGTGATCTCCACCGGAGAGAGCCTCCACGCCCTGGAGAAGCTGGTAAAGGCCGCCGGCGGGATCGTCTCCGGCAAGGCCGCCATCCTGGCCGAGGGGGACGCCTTGAACCGGGCCGATATCACCGTCCTGGGCCCCCTGCCCGTCTTTAACTCCGACGGCACCATCAAGAGCTGATCCCCACTCTTATAATACAGAGGGTATTTTCCAAAAGAAAAAATACCCTCTGTATTTCTTTTTCTTTCCAAAAAATTTTTTCTTTTTTATGGAACTTTTTCCGCAACCGTTCGTCAAAGCTACGGTACTATAAGGATCGCCGTCCTTCAAGGGACGGCCCTCCAAAGAGAATTCCCGAAAAAGGAGACTGAAAACATGAACTTCAAGCGCATTTCCGCCGCGGCTCTGGCTACCGTCCTGGCCGCCACCCTGGTTCCCGCCGCCCTGGCTGACGGGCGGCCTGAGGGCTGGACTCCCGCCGACGGCGCCCGGATCGTGCCCATCTCCGCTCCGGTGGACGGTATGCTCATCTCCCCCAACCCCAACGCCGGCAGCTACGACAAGGTCATCACCGTCAACGGCGAGACCCTGGAGGGCTACGAGTATGACCGGGAAGTCCCCGGCTGGGGCAGCGAGACCGTTTCCGTCAAGCTCAGCGAGATCCCCACCGCCCCCACCGGCTACCTGCCCCTCCGGGCGGTGCTCCAGGCCGACCACGGCAGCGCTTCCTGGGACTCCTATTCCTATACCAGCACCTTTTTCTACGAGAAGGATATGATCGTGGCCGACTTCAACGACATGTCCATCTCGGTAAATGACGAGAAGGTGGAGGGCGCCCAGGCTCTCCTCATTGAGGGCGTGACCTACGTCCCCTTCTCCGTGCTGGAGAAGCTGGAGGGGATCACCGTCACCGATAACTCCACCGACGCCGGGGAGAGCTACGCTATCGTCACCCCCAACAACGCTCCCCTGATGAAGCTGGCCTACCAGCTCCTGGAGACCGCCGGCACCGGCCGGGGCATGAAGTCCACCCCCGACGAGCTGGTGGAGGTCTATGGCGAGACCCACGGCTTCACCGCCGGTCAGATCACCGAGGGCGTGGCCTTCATGCCCATGATGATCTCCCCCGACACCCTGGTGCTGGGCAAGATGGCCGAGGGCAGCCAGAAGGATCTGGAGGCCGCCTTTGAGTCCTACCGGAAGAGCCAGGAGGAGACCTTCACCTGGTATCTGTCCCAAAACCTTCCCAAGGTGGAGAACGCCAAGTTCGTGGTGGAGGGCGACTGGTTCCTCTTCCTCATTGCCGAGAACGTGGACGAGGCCGTGACTTTCTTCCAGGAGAACGTCAAGACCCTGGCCGAGTAAGGAAAAAGTTAAAAATGAAAAAGCCGGGCGGCGCTGTACCAAGTACAGCGCCGCCTGATTTTCATTTTATGATCAGTCCTCAGTGTTCTTTGTTGCGGCGGCTTCTTTTTCATAAACCACCGTCTTTATCTCCGTGGTTTCTTTCCCCATGGCGTTTACTGCCCGGAACTCGAACGTGTTTTCTCCGGGGGAGAGGGTCACATCCATGGTAAAATCCCCGCCGGAGCTCAGCTTGACGCTCTCTCCGTTCAGGAACAGGCGAATGTCACCGTAGCCGCTCTCCACATTACCTGTGATAGTGAGGCTCTCCTGTGCGTTTGTGGAGGGGCAGTTATAAAAGCGGATGGTGGGGGCCTTTATGTTGAAAACCACAGTGCGGGTCTCTGTGGTGGCTTTCCCCGCCTCATTAGAAGCGACGATGGTAAAGGTGTTTTCGCCCTCGGACAGGGTGACGTTCTTGCTCCATTCTTCATAGCGTACGTTAACCGGTTCCCCGTTGATGGTCAGGGTGACGCCGTAATTGGAATCGCTCAGTCTGCCTCGGATGGTAATATCCTTTTTTGTCGCAGTGGCGGGACATTCCGTAATAGTCAGCTTAGGCCCATCTACGGAGAAATTCACTGTGCGGGTCTCGGTCACCGTTTTCCCGGCGCTGTTGGATCCTATGATGGTGAAGGTGTTTTCTCCCTCTTTCAGAATAAAGCTCTTCGACCAGCTGCCATAACGTACATTGACGGATTCCCCGTTGATGGTCAGGGTGACGCCGTAATTGTCATCATACAGGGTTCCTCCAATGGTAATTTCCTTTTTTGATACGTTGGAAGGGCACTCCGTAATGGTCAGCCGGGGCCCACCGACAGAGAAGTTTACCGTCCGGGTCTCGGTCACCGTTTTCCCGGCGCTGTTGGATCCTATGATGGTGAAGGTGTTTTCTCCCTCTTTCAGAATAAAGCTCTTCGACCAGCTGCCATAACGTACATTGACGGATTCCCCGTTGATGGTCAGGGTGACGCCATAATTGTCATCATACAGGGTTCCTCCGATGGTAATTTCCTTTTTTGATACATTAGTAGGACATTCGGTGACGGTCAGCTTCGGCGCTCCGATCTCATACTTTGCTGTGGCCTGAACCGTTCGGCTCTTTCCCATCTTCGTGGCGGCAACAGTAAACTCCTTGCTGCCCTCCGCCTCAAAGGTATAGGTATAGAGCCCCACATAATCATCGTCATAATAGCCAGAGGACATCTCCACGCTCTGTCCGTCCACCGTCACCGTTGTTCCCTCGGCGGAGCCGATGGTGAGATAGGCGATCTTAGGATTTTCCTTGTCATAAGATACGCTGACCTCCAGGGGGATCTCCCCATTGGCGGTGGTCACCGCCTGCTTGGAGGCCCGGTTCAACAACGCCACTGTCTCCGCCCGGGAGATTGGGCGCTGGGGCCCAAAGGTTCCATCAGTGAAGCCGTTGATGAGCCCCCGCTCTGCCGCCACGCTCACATAGGGAAGTAAACTGGGAGAGATGCTGTCACCATCAGAGAACTTCCACTTGGCATAGCCGGGGTTGGATGCGTCCTTCTCCGTTAGCCCCATCATGCGAACCAAAGCCACAGCGATATCCTCCCGGGTGGCGTACTCCTCCGGGTGGAAGGTCATTGTTCCGTCAAAGGGGCTGGTGTACCCGGTAAGAAAATCCTTACTGGCCTCCACATAGGAGTATGACCACCGGGTACTGCCTACATCCAAGAAGGTGGGCTCCTCCTGCGTGCTGGGGGTGGCCCGAAAGGTCAGCACCATCATCTTGGCGAAGGCCTCCCTGGTCACGCTGCCTTCTGGCTGGAAGGAACCGTCCGGCATTCCATTGACGATCCCCTGGGAGGCAAAGTAGCGGATCTCATTGGCGGCCCAGTGGGTCTCCGGCACGTCAATAAAGACCACGGTGTTGTTGTCCCCAATGATCTGGGAGACATTGTCCGCCGCCGCAGGGATCACAAAAGCCCCGGCTATGAATACGGCGAGCAGTGCGGTTCGAAAGCGTTTCATTGTTTGAACCCCTTTCTTTTTGTTTTTCTCACGGCGGGTCCGGGGGGCTCACGCCCCCCTTTCCCTTGCCCGCGAGGAAAAACAAAACGTGCCGTGCGGGTATGGCACCCCAGCACGGCACGCAAAAAACAGCGCACACTCGCAAAAACCCCTTGCTATGTATTGGGTACAAAGGGTATAATAACGTCGTAGTGCGGATTTCTCCGTTGTGTGGGTGGTCTCGTCACCCGCGCAGGTCCTGGGGAGCTGCAACTCCCCAGGACTGCTGCACTATTCTGTTTTCCTCGGAAATATTGTACCCCATGTTTGGGGTTCTGTCAATAAAAGGCAGAAATATATACAAAGGAGATCATTTTCTATGCACTGTGTCCGCAAAGTGACCGATACCCTCTACTGGGTGGGCGCCAACGACCGCCACACCCCCCTCTTTGAAAATATCCACCCCATCCCCCAGGGGGTCAGCTATAACTCCTACCTCCTCCTGGACGAAAAAACCGTCCTCTTCGACTGCGTGGACTGGTCCGCCGCCCCCCAGCTGGTGGAGAATGTAGCCCACCTCCTCAACGGCCGGGCGCTGGACTACATCGTCCTCCACCACCTGGAGCCCGACCACGGCGCCGGCCTCTGGGCCATCCTCCAGCGGTGGCCCAATGCCGCCGTCGTCTCCAGCCTGGCCGCCCAGCGGTTTATGGACCAGTTCGGCTTCGCCCCCGCCGGCGGGGAGCGGATCGTGGCCAAGGAGGGGGAGCGCCTCTCCTTCGGCCGCCACGCCATCACCTTCTACGCCGCCCCCATGGTTCACTGGCCCGACGTGATGGTCTCCTTTGAGGAGACCGACGGCGTTCTCTTCACCGCCGACGCCTTCGGCACCTTCGGTGCCCTCAACGGCAAGCTTTTCAATGACGAGCTGGACTTCCCCCACGCCTGGCTCCCCGAGGCCCGCCGCTACTACGCCAACATCGTGGGCAAGTACGGCCCCCCGGTCCAGGCCCTCCTGTCCAAGGCCGCCGCCCTGGGGGACAGGCTGAAGCTCCTCTGCCCCCTTCACGGCCCCGTCTGGCGGACAGACCTTGCCTGGTTCATGGGAAAATATGATCTTTGGAGCCGCTATCAGCCCGAAGATAACGCCCTTCTCCTGGTCTACGGCTCCATGTACGGCGGCACCGAGCAGGCCGCCGAGGCCCTGGCCATCGCCCTGGCGGAACGGGGGGTGGACGTAAGCCTCTACGACGTCTCCACCACCCCCATCTCCCACCTGATCGCCGAGAGCTTCCGCTGCTCCCACATTGCCCTGGCCAGCGTCACCTACAACATGGACTTCTTCCCCCCCATCCGGGATCTCCTGGAGGATATGAAGGCCCTGAACCTCCAGAACCGCACCTTCGCGGTGATGGAGAACGGCACCTGGAACCCCGCCGCCGCCAAGCTCCTCGCCTCCTTCGTCACCGGGGAGCTCACCGGCTGCACCCTTCTGGAGCCCAAGCTGACCCTGCGGTCCACCCTCTCCCAATCCCAGGCCCCAGAGCTGGAGGCCATGGCCGACGCCATCGCCGCCAGCCTGCGCCCCTGACCCCAGAGAAAAAAGGAGACGGGCCCTCCGGCCCGTCTCCCTTTTATTATTTTCCCCTACACTCCAAAAGCCGCAGCGCGGTGACCACCGCCTGCTCCCGGGTGTAGGCTCCCCCAGGGGAGAATTTTCCCTCCCCCGTGCCCCCCATGACCCTCTCCCCGTTTCCATCAATGAGCCCGGAGACATACCCGATCCCCTCCGCCGCCCAGGGGGCGAACTCCCCCTCGTCGGCAAAGCTCTCTCCCGTCCCGGAGGCCAGCCCCAGCGCCCTCCCCGTCCGGGCCAGCATCACCGCCGCCTCCTGCCGGGTGATGGAGCCCCCGGGGTTGAAGCTGGTCTCCGACACCCCCGTCACGATGCCCAGCGCCCGGGCCGCCCCCACCGCCGGATGGCTGGTGTCGGTGAAGGGGGACTGAGCGGCCTCCACCGCCCGCCCCGTGGCCTTCTCCACCAGCGCCACCATCAGCCGGCAGAACTCCTCCCGGGTGATATCCTGCCTGTATGCCCCCTGGAGGTCGTTGGGCGCCAGCCCTCCGCAGATAGCCTCCCACACCCTCTCCCTGGCCCAGTCCGAGGGGATGTCCTCCGGCTGGGCGGAGAAGGTCACCCGGGCAGTATGGCTCTGGGCAAAGAAGAGCTCCTTGGGGTCAAACCACTGCTCCACGATCTCCCCACCCTTATCCCGCAGCTCTCCGGTGGCCTCGTCCAGCGTGTTGGCCCGGCCCCAGGTGGAGTCCAAAATCACCCACCGGCCCTCCGCGAAGGCCATGTTCCAGGCGTGGCCCGAGCTGCCGTTTTTATCGGTGAGGCCGTTGGTGCTGATCCCCCGGATGTGGAGGGCGGGGATGCCCTGGGCCTGGAGGAGGGCCTGGGTCAGCCGGGCGTAGCCGGTGCACACGGTCATCCCGGCGTCCAGCACCTCCTCCGGGGCGGTGGCCAGAGCCTCCTTCCGGCCATAGAAATACTCATAGTCGTAGGCGATGTTCCCCGCCACCCAGCGGTAGATGGCGTGAGCCTTCTCGTAGTCGCCGGAGATCCCGGCGCAGATCTCATTGGAGAGCCTGGCGATGCGCTCGCTCTGGGCTGTCACATAGGCCCCGGGATTCACCCAGCCCTCGATCGCCCGGTTGGTCTCCACGTTCTTCTCTTCATAGGTAAAGGGGGAGTTGACGATCTCCTCCAGGGCTTCGCACTCCTGAAAGAGGTTGACGGTGCTCCCCATCTTCCAGCGCTCCGCCACCTGGGGGTTGTCGGGCAGCACCGCCCGGCGCAGGGAGGTACAGCCATAGAACAGGCCGGGGCCCAGGGTAGTGACGCTGTCGGGGATCACCACCTCGGTAAGGGCGGTGCACTGTCCAAAGGCGGAATTCCCCAACTCCTCCACCCCGCTTTCAATGGTAAGGGAGGTCAGGGCGGTGCAGTCCATAAAGGCGCTGTGCCCCACCTTCTTCACTGTGCCGGGGATAGTGACCTCAGCGAGGCTCCGGCAGGAGGCAAAGGCGTTGGGGCCGATCTCGGCGACCCCGGCGGGGATGTCCACAGCCTTCAGCTTCACACAGCCCCAGAAGGCGTGATCCCCGATCTTCGTAAGGCTCTTGGGCAGGATGATCTCCTCCGCCTCATAAGGGGCCATGGAGTGGGTCTGGCCCCAGGCAAAGGCGTTGTCGCCGATCTCCGTGACCCCCTCAGGGATGGTGATCACGGTGTCGGAGCCTTTATATTCCATCAAAACTCCGTCCTCAATGACAAAGTCGCTCCCGGCAGCCCAGGCCGTCCCCCCCAGGGTCAGACACAGGACTGCCGCCAGTCCAAGGGCCAAAATATTCCGCTTCACCAGGCATCTCCCCTTTCATTTTTTCCATTATACCGTCCCCCTCCCACCCAGTCAAGCCTTCCCATTTCCGGGGAAATGCCAAGCTCCCCACACTCTTATCTCTCCACGGAAAAGGGGGCCGCGCTGCGGAATGTACAGCGCGGCCCCCTTTTTATGCTTCCATTTCCCCTTTTAACGCCTTCGCGTCCCTCCGGAAATGGTGCTCCCCTCCATGCTCCAGCACATACTCCAAATGGGGCAGAGCCTTCCCCCTCTCCCCCACAGCCAGATAGTACCGCCCCAGGAGCATATGCCCCCCCAGCCGGTCCAGCTCATCCCTCGCCGCCTCCAGCAGCTCCAGGGCCTCCCCCTCCACCCCCTCCGGCTGTCCCAGCCGGAGCTTCAGCTCGCACCCTGTCCGCTTCAGGCTCCAGACCCAATGTCCCCTCTTTGTGAACTCCCCATCCAGCAGCTTCACCGCCTCATTCTGCAGCTCCACCGCCCTCTCCAGCTCCCCAAGCTCCATCCGGGCCACCAGGGACAGGTAGAGCCCCTGGAGCCGGATCTTGGCCCGATCCGGGGCAGCGATCTGCCCCAGATCCACCTGCTCCAGCAGCTCCAGCGCCTCCCCATACCGCCCCAGGTTCACCAGATCCGTCCCTCCGTCCAGGGCCAGCACCGTCCGCCACATGGGCGCCTCCCGGAGCTCCTCTCTCCCCAGGGCCTCCATGCAGATGTCCAGGGCGGCCTGGGGGTACAGGGGATCGGAGAGCTCCCCCCTCCTCCTCTGGGCCTCCCGGGCCAGATCCTCCCCGCTGGGCCCCTCCCCCCGGAGCTCCCGGAGGGCCGCCTCCGCCCGGGTCTTGGCGTAGAGCTTGTTCCCCCGCTCCGCCGCCCAGGTCAGGTGCTCCTCCGCCTTTTC
>JAAWBD010000045.1 GCA_022792495.1 Oscillospiraceae bacterium | reverse complement strand
TGAGATCGAGGTGTTCGGCCACGGGGCCCTGTGCATGTGCTACTCCGGCCAGTGCTTCTTCTCCGCCGTGGTGGGGGAGCGCAGCGGCAACCGGGGCCTGTGCGCCCAGCCCTGCCGCATGAAGTACGGCTGGGGGGGCCGGCCTGACGGCTACCCCCTGTCCCTGAAGGACGCCTGCCTGGCCGGGCACATCCGCCAGCTGCGGAAGCTGGGGGTGGCCTGCCTGAAGCTGGAGGGGCGGATGAAGCGGCCCGAGTACGTGGCCGTCATCACCCGGATCTACTCCACCCTGATCAAAGAGGATAGGATGCCCACACCCCAGGAGCTGAACGCCCTGGAGGAGGCCTTCTCCCGCCAGGGCTTTACCCAGGGGTATTTTGAGGACAAGACCGGGCCCCACATGTTCGGCACCCGGGAGGAAAAGACCCCCGAGCCCAAGGAGCTCTTTGCCCAGGCCCGCCAGACCTATCAGAACCAGGAAAATCCCCTGGTGGATGTGCGCTTTTACGCCATGATCCGCCCCCAGGAGCCCGTCCGGGTGGGGGTAGAGGATGACCAGGGCCGGGTAGTCACCGCCTCCGGCGAGCCGCCCCAGGAGGCCCAGACCCTCCCCATCACCTCCCAGCAGGTGGAGAAGCAGCTCTCCCGCACCGGGGGCACTCCCTACCGCTGCCTGGGGGTGAAGGCCTTGGTGGAGCCGGGGCTCAACGTGCCCCTCTCCACCCTCAACGCCCTGCGCCGCCAGGTGCTGGAGGAGCTGAGCGTCCAGCGGCAAAGGCTCCCCGCCGTCAAAACAGGGGAGTATAAGCCCGGGGCCCGGTACGAGAACCCCACCGAGCCCCCTGCCCTCACCGTCTCGGTGAGAAAGGCGGGCCAGGTCAGCGCCGACCTTCTCCGCCAGGCCCCCGCCATCCTTTACATCCCCGCCGCCGAGCTCGCCGCCCATCCCGAGTGTCTGAAAAACCGGAGCCGGGAGACCGCCCTGGGCGTCCTCCTGCCCCGGATCGCCTGGGACAGGGAGAAAAAGGAGCTTGCCCAGCAGCTGGAGAGAGCCCGGGAGCTGGGAGCCACCGAGGCCCTCCTGGGCGACCTGGGGATGATGGCCCAGACCAGAAGCCTGGAGTTCAACCTCCACGCCGACTTCGGCCTGCCCGTATTCAACGCCCAGGCTTTGAAGGAGCTCAAACGCCTGGGCTTCCAGTCGGCCACCGCCTCCTTCGAGCTGAAGCTGGCCCAGCTTCGGGACATGTCCAAGGCCCTGCCGGTGGAGGCCATCGTCTACGGCCGCCTGCCCCTGATGATCACGGAGAACTGCATCATCAAAAACCGCACCGGCCAGTGCGTCTGCGAGGGGGAGAACATCCTCACCGACCGGAAGGGGGAGCGTTTCCCCGTGGTGAAGGCCCCCGGCTGCCGCAATGAGATCCTCAACAGCAAAAAGCTTTTCCTGGCCGACAAGCCAGACTGGAAGCGGGTGGGCCTCACCTATGCCCGGCTTTTCTTTACCACGGAAAATCCCTGGGAGTGCGCCCAGGCCCTGGAGCGCTACCGGGGCGAAAGCCAGTGGGCCCCGGCGGAATTCACCCGGGGACTGTATTACAGGGGCGTGGAGTAAGAGAAAAAGCTATGATCCTGTGGCGGCCGCGGGCCACATATTTGAAATGGTTCAGCTCCGCCAAACATCAAAAATTTTTACTTATCCCCCCAATTTCAACCGAAAAGAGGCATTACCATGGAACTAAAAATAAAGGCTTTGTCGGATAAGCTGGGCAAAGACATCCCCTTCCCCGCCTACGCCACCCCCGGCTCCGCCGGTATGGATCTGCGGGCCTGTATTGACTCTCCCGTCACCATCCTCCCCGGAGAACAGGGGCTGATCCCCACGGGTCTGGCCATCGCCCTCCCCGGCCCGGAGTGGGTGGCCCTGGTCTACGCCCGCTCGGGCCTGGCCATCAAGCACGGGCTCTCCCCCGCCAACTGCGTGGGGGTCATTGACAGCGACTACCGGGGAGAGGTGGTGGTGGCCCTCCGGAACTACGCCGGGGAGCCCTACACCGTGGAGCCCGGCGAGCGCGTCGCCCAGCTGGTCCTCACCCCCGTGACCCAGGCTGCCGTCTCCGTGGTGGACTCCCTGGATGAGACCCAGAGGGGCGAGGGCGGCTTCGGCTCCACAGGCAGGAATTGAAAGCAAAAGCGGCCCTCTATTCTGATCAGTAGGTGTATATGTAAGATGGATATCGTTTTAGCCTCCGCCTCTCCCAGAAGGAGGGAGCTCCTCGCCCAGATCGGACTTTCCTTCCGCGTCGTTACACCCGACATCGACGAGCATATGGATCGCACCCTCACCCCCGCCAAGTTGGTGGAGACCATCTCCGCTGAAAAAGCCCGGGCGGTGGCCGGCCGGGTGGGGCCCCAGCCCCTGGTCATCGCGGCCGACACGGTGGTGGCATGGAACGGGGAGATTTTGGGCAAACCAGCAGACGAGGCCCAGGCCGTCGCCATGCTCACCCACCTCTCCGGCCAGACCCACCAGGTCTATACCGGCTTCACCCTCTGCCAGGGCGCCAGGGCGGTCACCCGCAGCGAGTGCTCCCTTGTCACCTTTCGCACGCTGACAGCGGCGGAGATCGCCGCCTATGTGGCCACCGGAGAGCCCATGGACAAGGCCGGAGCCTACGGCATCCAGGGCCTTGGCTCCCTCCTGGTGGAGGGCATCCAGGGGGACTACTTCAACGTGATGGGCCTGCCGGTCTGCCTTCTGGGCCAGGCTCTGCAGGATTTTGGTATTTTTCCCCTTCGCCCGGAGCAAAAGGGGATCACGCAACAGCAATAAGGGGAGTAGGCAGTCTTGAAGGATTTCCTTAAACAAAACGGAATACTCATTCTCCTCATCGCCCTTCTCCTGACGCTTATTGCGGTGGTGCTGTCCTTCACCTTCGGGGGGATGGCCAATCCCTTTGCCAATCTGGCGGGGGTGGTCTCCACTCCCTTCCGGAACGGAGTGAACGCTGTGGTGGAGTGGGCGGAGGATCTCTATTCCGACGCCTTCCAGCGGGAGAGCATGGCCCAGGAGCTGGAGCAGCTGCGCCAGGAGAACGCCCGCCTGAAGGCGGAGGCCCGGGAGGGGGAGGAGGCTGTTCGGGAAAACGAGCGGCTCCGGGATCTGCTGAATTTCCAGCAGAAGCGCACCGACCTTCATACCGAGCCCGCCACCGTCACCGCCCACGGCAGTTCCAACTGGTCGAACACCCTGACGGTGAGCAAGGGCTCCGCCGCCCAGGTGGAGGCGGGGGACTGCGTCATTGACCAGTATGGCAACCTGGTGGGGATCATCTCGGAGGTAGGCTTGAACTGGTCTACCCTCATCACCGTGGTGGACGTGGATCTGGAGCTGGGGGGCCTTATAGCCCGTACCGACGGGGCTGCCATCATCGAGGGGGACTTCGCCCTCATGGGCCAGGGCCGCCTGAAGCTGAGCTACCTGCCGGAGGGTACCCGCCTTATGGCGGGGGATGAGATCCTCACCTCCGGCCTCATCTCCGGCGGCACGGCCACCTACCCCTCCGGCCTCCTGGTAGGCCATGTGGAGCAGGTTCGCTCCGACGAGGGCGGCCTGAGCGAATACGCCGTCCTGACCCCCGCCGCCAACCTGGACAACCTGGAGCAGGTGTTTATTATCAAGGATTTTGAAGTGGTCGAGTAGAGGAGTAGAGGAAAGGAAAGGGAAAGCTCACAGTGCCCGCCTTCATCGGCCGCCGGACGTTTCATTTTTCCTGTTTATTCTGATAGAAAGGAGGGCCCCGCGTGACTACCAAGGATTTTTTCATCAAATGGCTTGCCTACACCCTGGCCCTTCTTCCCCTCTGGTTCCTCCAGGAGCTCCTTCTCAGCCGCTACCCCCTGATGGGGGTAAAGCCCATGCTTCTCCCCCTTTGCACCGTGGCGGTGGCTACCCTGGAGGGGGCCCCGGGCGGGGCCGGCTTCGGCCTGGGGGTGGGGCTTTTGTTTGACGCCTCCTCCGCCGGTGCCCCCGGCGTGTCCATCCTTCTCATGGCTCTGCTGGGGCTGGGAACCGGGCTCCTGGCCCAGTATGTGCTGCGCCAGGATCTCATCGGCTGCTTTCTCTGCTCCATTTTAGCCCTGGCGGCCCTGGATATCCTCCGGGTAGGTTCCCGGCTCCTGCTGCGAACCGCTCCCCTGGAGGCCATGCTGTCGGTGGCCGGGAGGGAGATCCTCTGGAGCCTCTGCTTTGTTCCGCTGGTCTATCTGATATTTCGCTGGGTGTTCCACCGGGTGCCCAAGGCCACTGTGCTGTAAGGGGGCGGAGGGATGAACAGCAGACAATTTCATCTCCGCTCCCGGGTGGTGCTTCTCCTTCTGGGGGCGGTGCTGGCCGGCTTCCTGTGGGTGCTTTTCGAGCTGCAGGTGGTCAATGGCAGCTATTACCTGGAGCAGTCCACCCGGAAGATCGCCAATACCGAGACGGTTCAAGCCTCCCGGGGGGATATCCTGGACTGCTACGGCCGGGTGCTGGTCACCAACCGGGCCACCTACCAGGTGACCCTGGACGCCAGCCTCATGGGGGACGTACAGGGCCGAAACCAGACTCTGCTGGAGCTTCTGGAGGTCTGCCGGGAGCAGGGGGTGGAGTGGAACGACTCCCTCCCCATCACCCTTACCCCCCCTTTTACCTATACTGTAGAGAGCCCCTTCGTCCTGGTGACGGAGGATGAGGAGGGGAAGGAAAAGCGGACGGACACCCAGCTGGGCCGCCTGGTACAGTCCTTGAAGCTCACCACCCAGAAGGTGGATCCCCTACCCGGGGATCCCTCCCCCTACGCCCTCCTGGCCTCCCTGCGCACCTGGTTCGAGGTGGACGAGGCCGTGGGGGAGGCTGAGGGCCGGGCCCTGGTGGGGGTTCTGTGCGAGCTTACCCTCCGCTCCCGGGATCTGTCCCGTACCAGCTATGTGTTTGCCCAGGATGTGGACATCAATTTCATCACTGTGGTGAAGGAGCGGCGGCTGGCGGGGGTAAAGATCGATACCGCCACCGTCCGGGAGTACAAGACCAAGTATGCCGCCCATATTCTGGGCCAGGTAGGCTCCATCTACGCCGACGAGTGGGCCAATTACCAGGAGAAGGGCTACTCCATGAACGATGTGGTGGGTAAGACCGGGGTGGAGTGGGCCTTTGAGGATATCCTCCGGGGCACCCCCGGGGTAAAGGACGTGGAGTACAGCCAGTCCGGTCGGGTGGTCAGTGAAAGCTGGCACCTGGATCCCGAGACCGGCCAGCCCCAGCTGCCCTCCCCCGGAGACAATGTGATGATCACCATGGATATCAAGCTTCAGGAGGTGGTGGAGGAATCCCTCCACCGTCATATCCCCGGCATGACCGAGGAGAGCCAGAAGGGGGCCTGCGTGGTGGTGGATATGACCGGGGGCGTGAAGGCCCTGGCCTCCTACCCCAGCTACGATCCGGCGGAGTACTACTCCGATTACAACGCCCTGGCCGACGATCCCCTTCAGCCCCTCTATAACCGGGCCCTCCAGGGTCTCTATGCCCCCGGCTCCACCTTCAAAATGGCGGTGGCCATCGGCGGCCTGGAGGAGGGGGTCATTACCCGCACCGAGAAGATCCTGGATACCGGCCAGTACCGCCACTACGAGCGGGAGGCCGACCAGCCCAAGTGCTGGTACTACCGGCAGTATGGCCGCACCCACGGCTACGAGAATGTCTCCGAGGCCATCCGGGACTCCTGCAACGTCTATTTTTACGAGACCGGCCTTCGCCTGGGCATCCAGAAGATCGACCAGTACGCCGCCCTCTTCGGCCTGGGGGAAAAGACCGGCCTGGAGCTCTATGAGGAGGCCGGGGAGGTGGCCGGCCCCGAGTCCAGCAAACGCCACAACCAGACCTGGTACGAGGGGGAGACCATGTATGCCGCCATCGGCCAGGGTAACACCCAGGTGACCCCCATCCAGCTGGCCAACTATGTGGCCTCCCTGGTCAACGGGGGGGATCACTATACCACTCACCTGAAAAAAACGGTGAAATCCAGCGATTTTTCCCAGGTGGTGGAGGAGTACCAGCCCCAGCTTCGGGATCAGATCACCCTTCAGGAGGCCAACGTGGAGGCGGTGAAGAAGGGAATGGGCATGGTGGCCTCCGAGGGCTCGGTGGCCCGCCGGTTTCAAAACCTGCCTGTAAAGATCGGGGCCAAGACCGGCTCGGCCCAGGTGGCCCGGGATCAGGAGGCCAACGCTATCCTGGTGGCCTTCGCCCCCTATGAGGATCCGGAGATCGCCCTGTGCATCGTGGTGGAGCGGGGCGGTTCCGGTTCGGCGGTGGCCGACATCGCCGCCGAGATCATTGAATACTATTTCTCCGCCAAGGATGCCCTGGATGCCCCGGCCATAGAGAACACGTTGATCAGGTAAAAATGAAACGTGAAAAATGAAAAAGCAATAGTCCTGCGGCAGCCGCGGATCGCTGCTTTAAGCAGTCCGGCCCCGCTGGATGCCACAAGGTTTCATTTTTGGCTTTTAAATCCCAGAGAAAGAGTGATACCCTTTGACCACAGACCCCTCACAGTATTGGTTTGACCCCACTGACGCAATGTACAAATCCCCCTTTGGAGCCGCCCCCAATCATTCGAAGGTTCGCTTCAATCTCCGTCCCCTGCGTTCCCAGGCCTTCATCCGGGGCGTCCTCACCGCCCGGTGGGAGTTTGACAATGACCGGATCACCCATCTGGAGCTCCCCTGGTCCGGCCTGGACGGGGATCGGGATCAGTTTCTGGGGGAGCTGGAGCTGGGGGACTATATGGGCCTCATCTGGTATTCCCTCCGGCTGGAACGGAGTGACGGCAGCGCCGAGGAGACCAGGGAGTACCAGCTCACCGTCTATGATTCCGCCGAGACCGTCCCCTCCTGGTTTGGAGAGGGAGTCACCTACCAGATCTTCCCCGACCGGTTCCGCCGCCTCTCCATCCCCGATCCAACCGGTATGGTGGGGGGGCGCTGGGTCCACCAGGACTGGGGGGAGGATCCTGTCTACCTCCCCGACGAGCACGGAGAGATCCGCAACCGGGACTTTTTTGGGGGCAGCCTGCCCGGGATCGAGGAGAAGCTCCCCTACATCCAAAGCCTGGGGGTGGAGACCATCTACCTCTGCCCCATCTTTGAGGGGCCGGAGAACCACCGCTACGGAGCCTCCGACTACGAGAAGATCGACCCCATGCTGGGAACAAAAGAGGATTTTACCCGTCTGTGTGAAAAGGCCCATGCCCTGGGGATGCGGGTCATGCTGGACGGGGTGTTCAACCACACCGGCTTTGTCTCCAAGTATTTTAACGGGGACGGCTCCTACCCCAGCCTTGGGGCGGGCCAGAGTCCCGACTCCCCCTACTATGACTGGTTCTATTTCCACAACTGGCCCCACCAATATACCTCCTGGTGGGGGATCTACTCCCTACCCACCACCAACAAGGAGAGCCGGGCCTGGCTGGAGTATATCACAGGGGAAAACGGCATTATCCGCTCCTGGCTCCGGGCCGGGGCGGACGGCTGGCGGCTGGACGTGGCCGACGAGCTGCCCGACTTTGTGGTGGAGGCC
>JAAWBD010000044.1 GCA_022792495.1 Oscillospiraceae bacterium | reverse complement strand
GGAAGAAGGCCTTCATATCCTGGTTTTCCTTGTTCTCCAGCAGGTGCCAGTCCAGGGAGTGCTCATAGTGCCACTCGTTCCACTGGCCGAACTCGCTGCCCATCATCATCAGCTTCTTGCCCGGGTGGGTGAGCATGTAGGTGTAGAAGGCCCGCACCCCGGCGAACTTGTCCTTGTACTCCCCGGGGATCTTATTCAGCAGGGAGCCCTTCATATGCACCACCTCGTCGTGGCTCATGGGCAGCACGAAGTTCTCCGAGAAGGCGTAGAAGAAGGAGAAGGTGAGGTCCTTATGGTTGAACTGCCGGAAGTAGGGATCCAGCTTGATGTAGTGGCTGACGTCGTTCATCCAGCCCATGTTCCACTTCAGGTTGAAGCCCAGTCCCCCCTCGCTCACCGGGGCGGTGACCAGGGGCCAGGCGGTGGACTCTTCGGCGATCATCAGGATGTCGCTGTGGGCCGAGAAGATGGCTGTGTTCAGCTCCTGGAGGAAGCTCACCGCCTCCAGGTTCTCGTGGCCCCCGTGGATGTTGGGGACCCAGTCTCCCCCCTGGCGGTTGTAGTCCAGATAGAGCATGGAGGCCACCGCGTCTACCCGGAGCCCGTCGATGTGGTATTTCTCCAGCCAGAACAGGGCGGAGGAGACCAGGAAGGAGCGAACCTCCCCCCGGCCGTAGTCAAAGACCATGGTGCCCCATTCCCTGTGCTCCCCCTTCCGGGGGTCGGCGTACTCGTAGCAGGGCTCCCCGTCAAAGTGGTACAGCCCGAAGCCGTCCTTGGGGAAGTGGGAGGGCACCCAGTCCAAAATCACCCCGATGCCCGCCTTGTGGAGCTGATCCACCAGATACATAAAGTCCTGGGGGGTGCCGAATCGGCTGGTGGCGGCGAAGTAGCCGGTGCACTGGTAGCCCCAGGACATGTCCAGGGGATGCTCGGTCACCGGCATCAGCTCCACATGGGTGAAGCCCATCTCCTTCACATAGGGCACCAGATATTCAGCCATGTCCCGGTAGGAGAGGAACTCGTCCTCTCCGGTTCTCCGCCAGGAGCCCAGGTGCATCTCATAGATGTTCAGGGGCGCGGAGTAGACCGGATGCTCCTTCCGCCACTCCAGCCACTTGCCGTCGCCCCACTCATAGCCCTCCAGGTCATAGACCTTGGAGCCGTTGGCCGGCCGGGTCTCGGCATGGAAGGCGAAGGGGTCAGCCTTGGCCAGCACCCGCCCGTCGGCGGTGTGGACGGCGTATTTATAGGTGTCATAGACCTGGAGCCCGGGGACAAACCCCTCCCACACCCCGGAGCCAATGTTCTCCATGGGGCAGGCGTTCTCGGCCCAGCCGTTGAAATCGCCCATGATATGTACCTCCCTGGCGTGGGGGGCCCACACCCGGAAGATCCGTCCCTCCGACCCGTCCCGGCTGGCGGGGTGACAGCCCAGAAAATCCTGCAGATGGGTCTCGGAGCCCTGGAGAAAACGCTCCAGCAGAGCGGCGGTGTCCTTTTGTGCTTTCTTTGGCATAGAGATACCTCCCGTAGTTTGGTGGTTTGGGACAAACCCAAAACTTCCAAATATTGGAAAATTATAAATTATACACAAACGCCAAAAAAACATTTGCCTAATTTGTATAAATTATACAACCAAATAGGAAAAAGGTCAAGGCCAGAATGGGGGAAAAGAGAAATATCTCCGCCGGGGGAGATATTTACAAGGGGCGGGAAAAAGGGTAAGATAGACAGCAGAAAGAAAGGGGGAGGGAAAGGTGGAGCTCAGACAGCTTCGATATTTTGTCAGCGCGGCGGCTCACCTGAATTTTACCAAGGCGGCCAAGGAGTGCTATATCGTCCAAAGCTCTATGACCGAACAGATCGCCAACCTGGAGAGCGAGCTGGGGGTCAAGCTCTTTGACCGGCAGAGCAAGGGTCTGGCCCTGACCGAGGCGGGAAGATTTTTTCTCCCCAAGGCTAAGGCTATCCTGGGGGAGGCGGAGAAGGCCGGGGAGGAAATGGCCTCCTTCCGGGCCGGGTATCGAAGCCTTCTTCGGGTGGGCTATCAGGGGGAGCTGTTCAAGGCGGAGCTGATCCGGACGCTGCGTGCCTGCCGCCAGGTGCTGCCTCAGGTGCGGGTGGCCCTGCGCCAGCTTCCCGAGGAGGAATTGCTGGAGGGTCTGCGGGACGGGCAGTTTGATATCATTCTTATCCCGTGGCAGGAGAGCTTCCGTGGGGAGGACTGGCTGGAGACCTCCCCCATCGCCGTCATGGGGCCTGTGCTGGTGACGGCGGCGGATCACCCTCTGGCCGGGCAGGAGAGCGTCTGTATGGAGCAGCTGCGGGGCCTGACCTTTGTCAGCCTGGAGGCCAGCGGCCAGAAGGAGGTACAAAGCCGGATCTCCACAACAGGGGTGGAGGCTCCCAGTGTGGAGCTGGCTTTGGATCACACCAGCAACGAGATCCTGGTGGCTGGCGGCTGTGGGGTAAGCCTCTGGGCAGAAGGACTGTCCCGATCCTCGGCCAACCCGGAGCTGCGGTTTATTCCCATTCGGGACTATCCCTCCAAAAAGAGCTTTGTCCTGGCCTGGCGCCGGGAAAGGCTTACCGGAGAGGGAGAGCGGTTTTGCCGGCTCTTCCAAATGTAGCTGTCTGCCAGCCCCTGGTGTCAAACCTGTCCGCCGCCATCGGTTTACCCGATGGCGGTCTCGTTTTTTCCTGTTCGTCAAATCGGTGACGATCCTTTATAATAAAATAAAGCTGCTCCTGGATCAATGAAGGATCTCTCCCCACCTGGGGGAGGAGGAGCGGGAAACCGGAAGGGAGAGAAAGCATATGAAGAAACGGATCACAGCCATGCTCCTGTCCATGGCGATGGTTCTGGGGCCTGCGGCTGTAGCGGCCGGGGCAGAAAAGACCATCACCGTGACCCCCATGACCCTGAACATCAACGGTCAGGACGTCACCCCCACCAAGTCCAACGGGGCCCAGGCGGAGGTGTTCGCCTACGACGGGGCCACCTACGTGCCCCTGCGCTACCTCAGCGAGCTGCTGGGGATCACCGTGGAGTG
>JAAWBD010000043.1 GCA_022792495.1 Oscillospiraceae bacterium | reverse complement strand
CGGTCGTGGGAGACGAAAAGCAGGTTCCCCTCGTAGGCCCGCACCGCCTCCTCGATCCAGTCCCGGCTGTCCACGTCCAGGTGGTTGGTGGGCTCGTCCAGGATCAGAAGGTTGATCTTCTGGTGCATCAGCTCACAGAGCTTTAAGCGGCTTCTCTCCCCGCCGGACAGGTCGCTGACCTGCTTGAACACGTCCTCCCCCCGGAAGTTGAAGGCGGCCAGAGTGTCCCGGGCCTCCTGGGGGGTGCAGTTCAGATCCCACAGAAGGGTGTCCACCAGGTTCCGCTCCGGGTGATCGAAGGTGACCAGCTGGGGAAGATAGCCGATGCGGACAGTGGGGCCGAAACGGAGTTTTCCCCCGGAGGGCTCCAGCTCCCCCAGCAGTATTTTCACGAAGGTGGATTTTCCCGTGCCGTTGTCCCCCAAAAGGGCGATGCGCTCCCCTCCCGCCACCTCCAGGTTCACATTTTCAAAGAGGGTGCGGCCCTCAAAGCCCATGGAGAGCTCCTTCACCGTGAGAACCTCGTCCCCACGGAACTCCTTCTCCCCAAAGCCCATGGTCAGCCTTCGCTCCTTGGTGGGCCGATCCGTGGTCTGGAGCCGCTCCATCCGCCGCTCCATGTTGATGGCCCGCTTGTAGAGCTTGTCATTGCCCATGAAGGCCCACAGGCGCATCTTATCGGCGGCCTCCTGGAGCTGCTCAATCTTGGCCTGTTCCTTCTCATACTGCTTCAGCTTCTCCTGGAAGCGGCGCTCCTTCTCCTCCACCTAGAAGCTGTAGTTGCCCGAGTAGAGCTCCGCCTTGCCGTCGTGGATCTCCACGCACCGCTGAACCACCTTGTCCAGGAACCAGCGGTCGTGGGAGATGGCCAGAACGGTGCCCTTGTAGCGGGAGAGATACTCCTCCAGCCACTGGGTGGCGTGGAGATCCAGGTGGTTGGTGGGCTCGTCCAGGAGCAGGATCTCGGTCTCCCGCAGGATGAGCCGGGCCAGGTTCACCCGGGTCTTTTCCCCCCCGGAGAGCTCCGAGAAAAGCTGGGCGCGCATGGCAGGGGGGATATCCAGGCCGTTGCAGACCTTGTTCAGGTTCATCTCAGTCTCGTAGCCTCCCTGCCGCTCGTATAGGGCAGCGAGGGTATCGTACCGGGAGAGAGTTGATCTGTCCCCCTCCCCCATCCTCTCGGCCAGGTCGGCCATCTCTTTTTCCATGTCCCGCAGGTGGTCGAAGGCGGTGTTCAGCACATCCAGAACAGTGTACTCTGCCGGGTAGACAGGGATCTGGGAGATGAGGCCCACCCCCTTACCGGGGGCGGTGCGGGCCTCCCCCTCGTCGGGGAGAAGCTCCCCGGTGAGGATCTTGAACAGGGTGGTCTTGCCCGCGCCGTTCCGGCCCAGGAGCCCCACCCGCTCCCCCTGATCCACCTGGAAGGAGAGGCCGTCTAAAATTTTTCTGCCCACCTCAAACTCAATGGACAGATCGGTGACTTGGATGTCTATCATAGGTGCTTCCTTTTCTTGTTCCTGCTGATGTTGTACGGTACGATTGGGATATCACGTATCGGGGAAAGGGCTGTATTATGCGGCCTGTTTCCCCTATGTCCCCGACGTCTCCCCTCTTAGGGAATGGCCAGTGTGTCCAGACAGACTATCCCTCATATACGGCCTGGGAAAAGTGGGACAGGCTCTGTTCTACTCCTCCTCCGTAACGCTTTTCAGGTAGTCGGTGATGGTCTCAAATTCCATGCCCCGGGAGGCCTTTACCAGGATGGTGGTATTGGGCCGAAGGAGGTCGTGAAGAGTCAAAATGGCCCGTTCTTTGGTTACAAAATGGTAACATTCCGGCACCTGGGAGGTGACTGCGGCGTCATAGATGTTTTTGGCCAGCTCCCCCACCGCTACCAGGCAGTCCACATGGCTGCGACCCAAAAACTCTCCCACCCCGGCGTGAAGGATCTCCGCCAGGGGGCCCAGCTCAAACATATCCCCCAAAACGGCGATCTTATAATCTCCGGTGTAGCCGTCCAGCACCTGGATGGCCGCCCGCATGGACTGGGGGTTGGCGTTGTAGCCGTCGTCCAGGATGGTGATGCCCTGGGCCCGGGGGAGGATATTCATCCGCATCTTGGTGGGGGCGAAGTTCCGCACCCCGTCGGCGATCTCGGAAAGGGTCATGCCGAAGTGCTCGGCCACGGCGGCGGCCATGAGGGTGGGGTAGATCATATGCTCCCCCAGGGCGGGAATGTCCATACGGCAGGTTCCCGCGGGGGTGGTCACGTCGCAGGAGCTCTGGCTTCTCCAGTCGCTCTCCAGCTCCCCGGCATGGTAATCCAGGGCCTGGCCCCGGCCGCAGAACACCACCTTGCCGGGGGTCTTGCCCTGCAGCGTGGTCAGGAGGGGATCATCCCCGTTGAGAACGGCGAAGGCTCCGGGCTTTGCGTGGTCAAAGACCTCCGCCTTGGCCTTCAGGGTGTTCTCCCGGCAGCCGAAGGCCTCGATATGGGAGTCGCCGATGTTGGTCATCACCACTACGTCGGGCTGGGCGATCCCGGAGAGGAAGTCCATCTCCCCAGGGTGGTTGATGCCCAGCTCCACCACGGCGATCTGGTTCTCCCGGCCCAGCCGCAGCAGGGTCATGGGCAGGCCGATGTCATTATTTTTGTTGCCCTCCGTTTTGAGAACATTGAATTTCTCGCTGAGAACGGCGGCGATCATGTCCTTGGTGGTGGTCTTGCCCACGCTGCCCGTAACAGCCACCACCGGGATATCAAAGCGGTTTTTATACCACACCGCCAGATCCCGGAGGGCCCGGTGGGTGGAGTCCACCTTGATGTAGAACTTTCCAGGCAGATAGCTCTCCCGCTCCCGCTGGGTCAGGCACCCGGCGGCTCCCGCCTCCAGGGCGGCGTTGATATAGGCGTGGCCATCGAACCGCTCCCCGCAGAGGGGCAGAAAGAGAGAGCCGGCGGTGATGGTGCGGCTGTCGGTCTCCACCTGGGCAACCACGGCGTCCAGATCGCTGAAATCACCCAGCAGACGGCCCTTTACGGCCTCCAGTATCTCTCGTATGGTCAAGGCTTCCATGGGGCGGAGCCTCCTTTCAGGTTTTGCCCTTCCGGGCCAGGGACAGATCAATGATCCGCTGGCACAGAGCGGGATAGTCCAGCCCTGCCGCCGCGGCCTCCTGGGGCATCAGGCTGGTGGGTGTCATGCCGGGGAGGGTGTTGATCTCCAGGAACCAGAACCGTCCGTTCTCATCCAGGATGAAGTCGGCCCGGGAATAGACCGCCAGGCCCAGGGCCTCATAGACCGCCTCCGCCCGCCGGGCCACATCGGCAGCCTGCTCCGGCGTGAGGGGAGCGGGGCAGACCTCCTCCGCCGCCCCGGGCTGGTACTTATTCTCGTAATCGTAAAAGCCCTCCCGGGGGATGATCTCGATGGCGGGCAGGGCCTTGCCGTCCAGGAGCCCCACCTGGATCTCCCGGCCCTTCACGTACCGCTCCAGCACACAGCGGCCGCCGTACCGCAGCCCCTCCAGCAGGGCGGAGCGGAGCTCCCTCTTATCCCCGGCGATGGTGACCCCGATGGAGGAGCCGGAATCCACCGGCTTGACCACGCAGGGGACAGCGGTTTTACTGGTGAGGGAGTCCACCTCCCTCTCCGTATAGGCGGCAAACCGCCACTCCGGGGTATCCACCAGGTGGGCCACCAGCCGTTTGGTCAGATCCTTGTCCATGGCGATGGCGGAGCCCAGACTGCCCGAGCCGGTATAGGGGATATCCATAAGGTCAAAGGCGGCCTGGATCCGGCCATCCTCCCCGCATTGGCCGTGGAGGGCAAGGAATACCATGTCCGCCTCCCGGCACAGCTCCAGGACGCCAGGGCCGAAGTCCCCCTTGCCCTCCCACCTTCTGGCGGCCTTCACGGCAGCCAGGTCGGGGGCCGTCCGGTCTACAGACTGCCACCGCTCCGGGGCGGGGGCCCCATAGAGCTCCTCCGGCCCAAGGCCGGGGTAATCCTCCAGACCAAAGTACATATCCACCAGGGCCACAGTATGCCCCAGCCCCCGCAGGGCCTGGGCGATCTTTGTTCCCGAGGACAGAGACACATTCCGCTCCGGGGAAAGTCCCCCGGCCAAAACTACGATTTTCAAGGGTGATCCCTCCATAAAAGGTCATATCACTCCAGTTTATGCTTGAGTGTAAATCATACCACAAATGGGTGAAAAAGACAAGTGGGGCAGATCGGGCCGCCGCAGGCCTGGCCCTGGGTGGGGATGGGGGATGCCATCTTCACAGACGCTTGGATAGAGCCCTTGCACAATGGAGGTATATCTGCCGACCCCGGAGGAGATACAGGATGAACGGCAGGCCTCTGTTTACCGGGGGCTTCTCCCTGTTGTCTCCATATCTCCGCCTCTATTTTTCTCCACTTTTTTCAAAAAGGCCCTTGATTCCTCTCCCGTCTTTGTATATAATATGTAACGTTGTGTCGTTATGGGCCCAGGAAAAGGCAAACCCTATCGGTTGCGAATCCCCCGGCCCGGAGGTAACGAACTATGGTCAAGGCAATCGTAGGCGCCAACTGGGGCGACGAGGGCAAGGGGAAGATCACCGATCTTCTGGCCGAGAAATCCGATGTGGTCATCCGCTTTCAGGGCGGGGCCAACGCGGGACACACCATCATCTGCGACTATGGCAGGTTTGCCCTTCACCAGCTCCCCTCGGGAGTGTTCTACCCCCACACCACCAATATCATCGGCACCGGTGTGGCCCTGGATGTGGGAAAGTTCCTTGGTGAGCTGAGGCAGCTGGAGGAGGGCGGCGTTCCCGCTCCCCGGATCATGGTGGATCAGCGGACCCAGATCCTTATGCCCTATCACTCCCTCCAGGACGCCTATGAGGAGGAGCGGCTGGCGGGCAAGGCCTTCGGCTCCACCAAATCAGGCATCGCCCCCTTCTATTCCGACAAATACGCCAAGCTGGGGATCCAGCTGGCCGACCTGTGGGATGAAGCCCGTCTCATGACCCGGCTGGAGCAGATCTGCCAGCTGAAGAATGTGCTGTGGGTTCATCTCTACCACAAGGATCCCCTGGAGCCCAAGGCCCTCTTTGACACCCTGATGGTGCAGCGGGAGGCCATCGCCCCCTATGTGGGGGACACGGTGAGCTTCATCCACCAGGCGCTCAAGGAGGGGAAAACCGCCCTTTTGGAGGGTCAGCTGGGCTCTATGAAGGATCCCGACCACGGGATCTATCCCTTTGTCACCTCCTCCCACACCCTGGCCGGCTTCGGCGCCGTGGGCGGCGGAGTCCCCGCCGCCGATATCCGGGATGTGATCTGCGTCAGCAAGGCATACTCCTCCAGCGTGGGAGCCCCCGGGGAGCCCTTTGTCTCCGAGCTTCTGGGAGAGGCAGGGGACGAGCTGCGCCGCCGGGGCGGCGACAAGGGGGAGTTCGGCGCCACCACCGGCCGGCCCCGCCGGGTGGGCTGGTACGACGCGGTGGCCAGCCGCTACGGCTGCATGGTGCAGGGCGCCACCGAGGTGGCCCTCACCGCCATCGACTGCCTGGGCTATCTGGACGAGATCAAGGTCTGCGTGGGGTATGACATCGACGGCAAGGTGACCCGGGACTTCCCCGTGTTCTCCCAGCTGTGCAAGGCCAAGCCGGTATACGAGACCCTCCCCGGCTGGAAGCAGAATATCCGGGGGATCACCGACTTTGAAAAGCTGCCCCGGGAAACTCAGAATTATGTAAACTTCATCCAGAAGGAGCTGGAGGTCCCCATCAAGATCGTCTCCACCGGCCCCAAGCGCCACGAGATCATCGACCTCCACTGAGGCAGACAAAAAGCAGAGCGCCCCGCCTTTCGGCGGGACGCTCTGTTCTCTTTTCCTCCGGCCCTCTAAAGGGAAACGGTTTTTGTCGCCACCGCCTCCCGAAAGGCCGCGTCATGCTCCACGAAGAGCATGGTGGGGGCAAACTCCCGGATCAGCTCCTCGATCTGCATCCGGGAGTAGACATCGATGAAGTTCAGGGGCTCGTCCCAGACGTAGAGGTGAGCCTTCTCGCACAGGCTTTTGGCGATAAGAACCTTTTTCTTCTGTCCTCCAGAAAAGTCCGCCATGTCCTTCTCAAACTGCACCCGTTCGAAATCCATTTTCCGGAGGATGGCCTTAAAGAGGCTTTCGTCGATCTCCGCCTCCCGGGCCAGCTCCGTCAGGGAGCCCCGCAGATGGGAGGTGTCCTGGGGCACATAGGATATCTTCAACCCGGAGCCCGCGCGCACCGTCCCCCTGTGGGTGATCCTTTGGCCCAGGAGCAGCTTTAGAAGGCTGCTTTTTCCGCTGCCATTGGAGCCCTCCAGGGCCACCCGCTCCCCCCGGCAGAGCTGGAAGGAGACCGACGGGCAGACCACCCGGCCGTCGTAGACCACCTCCACCCCCTCAAAGGTAACCAGGGTCTGGGCGTGATACTGCTGGGGATCCAGCTTCAGGGCCTGGGCGGTCTCCCGGTTTTTCAGAAGGCCCTCCTTCTCCGCCAGGGCCTTCTCCTGCCGGGCCTCGATGGTTTTGGAGCGCTTCATCATCTTGGCGGACTTGTGGCCGATATAGCCCTTGTCGGGCCGCAGGCCGGAGTTCCGGGTGCCGTTCTTGGTGGCCTCCACCCGGTCAGACCATACCTCGGTCCGCTTTGCCGCCTGCCTGAGCCGCTTTACGTCCTTCTGCAAACGCAGATTTTGGGTCTCCTCAAAATCCTGCTGCCGCCGGAAGTTTTCCATCCAGGAGGAGAAATTGCCGCTCTGCACCTGGACGTCCGCCCGGTTCAGGGACAGGATGTGATCCACGCAGCCGTCCAAAAACCGGCGGTCATGGGAGACCAGGATAAAGCCCCTCTTTCCCCGCAGATACTCCGCCACCAGCTCCCGGCCGCGCAGATCCAGATGGTTGGTGGGCTCGTCGATGAGGAGGAAGCTCCCCTCCCGGAGAAAGAGGGCGGCCAGCAGGGCCTTGGTCTGCTCCCCGTTGGAGAGGGTGTCGAAGGGCCGCTCCAGGATCTCCTCCTCCAGCTCCAGCCGACCCAGCTCCCGGAGCAGCTCCCACCCCTGGGCCTGGAGGCAGACCTCCTCCAGCACCTCCCTGGCCGGCCGGGAGCGGTCGGAGACCGGGTATGGGAAGTAATCGAAGTCCACCGAGGCGGTGATCCTCCCCCCGTACTCATATTTCCCCATCAACAGGTTCAAAAAGGTGGTCTTTCCCCGGCCGTTCCGGCCCACGAAGCCCAGCTTCCAGTCGGTATCCAGCTGGAAGCTCACGTCCTCAAAGACGTTGTCATAGTGGCCCGGATAGGCAAAGGTCAGGTTCTCCACTTTGATCATAGACATGGTCTCATCCTCCTTGGCAAAAGCAAGCGCCCCGGAAGGAAAACCCCTCCGCGGCGCGCCAAAGCTTCTCATCCCCTGTCCCAGGACAGGGGATCCCTATGAAGAAAGGCGGGTGCGGCCGGTTTTCCTGGAAAGGGCGCAAAAGTACTGTGGTTTACAGCTTCTGCTTCCCTTTTTACAGGATCACTTGCGCATCTTCCCGCCCCTTTCTTTTTTGTTGATTTTAGTGTATCATAGAGAAAAGAAAAAATCAAGGGGCAGGTTTGCCCCTTCAAATCACTCTGATTGGAGCGGTCTCTATGAAACAGCAGCGTCCCTACCCCATCGTCACCATCACCAAAAAGGGCCAGCGGGCCATTGAGGCCGGCCACCCCTGGGTCTATGCCGGGGAGATCCTCTCCGACCCGGAGGAGGCTGGGAACGGCGCCATTGTGGATGTACTCAGCGAGAAGGGCGCCTGGCTGGGAGCGGGGCTGCTGAGCCGCAGCTCCCTCATCCGGGTGCGGCTGCTGAGCCGGAACGCCAACGACAGCTTCGGCGAGGACTTCTGGCTGCGGCGGTTCCAATACGCCTGGGCCTATCGGAAGAGCGTGTTGGCCCCCTCCGACCTTTCCGCCTGCCGGGTGGTGTTCGGGGAGGCAGACGGCTTGCCCGGACTGACGGTGGATCGGTTCGGGGACATGCTGGTGACCCAGACCCTCTCCTACGGCATGGAACAGCGGAAGGCTCTGCTTTTTCCCCTTCTGGTTCAGACCCTCCGGGAGGATGGGCAGGAGATCCGGGGGATCTATGAGCGAAACGACGAGGCCCTGCGGGAGAAGGAGGGGCTGGAGCAGGGGAAGAGCTTTTTCCCTCTCCCCGGAGAGGCCCTCCCATCCGGCACCATCACCGAAATCACGGAAAACGGGGTGAAATACTCCGTAGACTTTGAAAACGGGCAGAAAACCGGCTTTTTCCTGGATCAAAAATACAACCGCCGGGCGGTGGGGCGGCTGGCGGCGGGAAAGCGGGTGCTGGACTGCTTCACCCACACCGGCTCCTTCGCTCTCAACGCCGCCCTGGGGGACGCGGAACGGGTCACGGCGGTGGATGTGTCCCAGGCCGCCGTGGATATGGCCCGGAGAAACGCTGTTCTCAACGGTCTGGAGAGGAAGATGGACTTTCTCTGCGCCGATGTATTTGAGCTTCTCCCCCACCTGCTGGAGGAAAAGCGGCGGGAGTGGGACTTCATTATCCTGGATCCCCCCGCCTTCACCAAGTCCCGCCGCACGGCGGAGCAGGCGGCCAGAGGGTATAAGGAGATCAACTACCGGGCTATGCGCCTGCTGCCCCGGGGCGGGTATCTGGCCACCTGCTCCTGCTCCCACTTCATGGAGGAGCCCCGCTTTCTGGGCGTCATCGCTGCGGCGGCCCGGGACGCAGGCGTTCAGCTCAAGCAGATCGAGGCGCGGCAGCAGGCCCCCGACCACCCCATCCTCTGGGGTGTGCCGGAGACAAGCTATCTGAAATTCTATCTTTTCCAGGTTGTGTAAGACTCCGGGCCAGACTCCCCGTCCGGCCCGGAGTTTTATTTCTCTGTGACAGGCTTCGCCTTGCACTTGGTGGTCTTTGCCTTTCCCTGGAGCTCAGGCACGGGCGGAGCCTCGTTTTTCGGCGGCTTGGGGGTTATCTGGGGCCGCTTCATTCCCTGTTTTGCCATGTGTGTTCCTCTCCTCTCAAAGATCCTCCAGATCGGCGGCAGGCAGGTCGTTCTCTACATTGTCCCGGGCCAGGTCGGTATCCAAAACGGGGTACACTTCCTCCGGGATGGGCTGTTCCAGCTCCGCTGCCGCCGGGGGCGGCCATATCTGTTTTCTGCTTTTCGGGGTCATAGCTTCCACCTCCCGGGATAGTATGCCCTAATGACAACAAAAAACGTGTTCAAACTCCAAAGAGTTTGAACACGCAAATGAGATCCCCGCAAAAGCGTCTCACAGCTTTTGTGGGAAAGCGAAGAAATTCCCACCATAGTGCAGTTTTCGGCAAAGCCGGAAACGGAACGTTGGTGGGAATTTCTGAGCTGGTGACCCGGCGGGGGCTCGAACCCCGGACAACCGGCTTAAAAGGCAGGTGCTCTACCAACTGAGCTACCGGGTCATACTATCTTAAAACGTGGGCTACATGGTTCCCATGTCTTTTTTCCTTTCCCAAATCGAAACGGAGGCTTCGATTTGGAGAGGAGGAACAGGATCGCGGATGCGGAGGCTTCCCCCCAGGGGGAGCCGGAATGGAGCAAACCTGTTCTGACGATTGGCAGGGATGGCTGGAATCGAACCAGCGATGCGGGAGTCAAAGTCCCGTGCCTTAACCGCTTGGCTACACCCCTAAATCAAAGCTACAGGGCCGAAGCCGCGCTCCGGCCCTGTAGCCTTCTGGGGTGGGCGAAGGGACTCGAACCCTCGACACTCGGAACCACAATCCGATGCTCTACCAACTGAACTACGCCCACCATATAAAATTGGCACGCCTGAAGGGACTCGAACCCCTGACCCACTGCTTAGAAGGCAGTTGCTCTATCCACCTGAGCTACAGACGCATATTGATTGTGCTCCCCGATGGGGCAGTTGCTCCACCGACTT
>JAAWBD010000042.1 GCA_022792495.1 Oscillospiraceae bacterium | reverse complement strand
GTGACAGGCTTGCCCCCCGCCCCCCGAACCACGGCGGCGGCCACCTGGGCGGCCATCACCGGAACCCGGGCCAGGCCGGAGCCCTCCCCGTTGTTGCAGATCTTGGGCATGGGACAGCCCATGTTGATGTCGATGATATCCGCCCCGGAATATTCTGCGGCCTTGGCAGCCCCCCGCTCCATGGCATCCTCCTTACAGCCGAAAAGCTGTACGGCGGCGGGGTGCTCGTCCTCCCCCAGCTCCAGCAGGGGCAGAGTCTTTTTGTCCTGGTAGCATAGGGCCTGGGCCGACACCATCTCGGAGACGGTGTACCCTGCCCCCAGCCGCCGGCAGATGGTTCGGAAGGCCAGATCCGTATCCCCCGCCATGGGGGCCAGGGCCAGGGGGATGGAAATTTCAACGTTGCCGATAAACACGCCGGTTCTCCTGTTCTGAAATAAGGTTTCTGAGATTGTATCACGAAAAACCGGGTTTGGCAATCAGGAAAGCAGGCAAACCCCAGAGTGGGGAAAAATTTTCCTCGTTGCACCCAAACGTACAACAGAGCCCCCTTTTTTAGAGAAAGAAGGGCCTCCGCTCCAAAAAGGAGCCACGTCGTACCAGGTACGGCGTGGCCCGGCTTTCCCCTTACCTCATCCGGTTTCGCAGCTCCTCCCCCGCCAGATACCGCCCCAGATTCTCCAGGGCGATGGCGGCGATCCGCCGGCGGGTGACCTCCATCCGGTCTCCCCCCGCGGTGTGGGGGGTCAGCAGCAGATTGGGGCAGTCCCACAGGGGGTGCTCCTCCGGCAGGGGCTCCGGCTTGGTCACATCCAGGGCCGCCCCCCAGAGCCGCCCGGCTCTCAGAGCCTCCGCCAGGGCCAGGCCGTCCACCGCGGAACCCCGCCCGGCGTTGATCAGGATAGCTCCCTCCCCCATCAGTCCCAGCCGCCGCCGATCCATCAGCCCCACGGTCTCAGGGGTCTCGGGCAGGCTCATGGCCACCAAATCGGCCTGGGGGAGCCACTGATCCAGCTGGTCAAAGGGGTGGAGCTCATCGACCCCGGGGATGATCCGCTCCGGCCTCCGGCTCAGGCCGATGGTGTAGGCCCCCAGTGCCTTGGCCTTCTGGGCGAAGTGGCTGCCGATGTCCCCCACCCCCAGCAGGAGGACCGTAGCGCCCAGAAAGCTCTTCACCTGGCCAATCTTCTCCCGCCTGTGGGCCCTCTGGTTGTCCCGAAGGATGGGCAGCCCCTTCATCACGGCCAGAGCGGTGGCCAGCATATGCTCCGATACGGCGGGGCCATAGCCCCCCACGGCGGAGGTGAGCATACATCCCTGGGGCAGCACCCCTGGGGCCAGGTAGGGATCCACCCCCGCCGACCAGGTCTGGAGCCATTTCAGCCGGGGACATCCCGCCAAAGCCTTGGGGGAAACGCAGCCGATAATGACGGTGGCCCGCTCCAGCTCCTGGGGGGACGCGGTCTCCGCGCTTTTGTTCTGGGTGTCCACCGGGCGGAACAGCTGCTCCTGCCCCGGGGCGGCGGCCTGAAAGGCCTCCCGCTCCTCTGCGGTGAGACGAAGGAAATTGACAATGGTCTCCATGGCGGAACCTCCTTTGGGATCGCTCTGCCCTCCATTATAGGGAAAGGGGAGCGGGATTGCAAGGGATTGTCCCAAATCAAAAGTTGTGGTATCATAAAAAAAGAAAAAATAGGGGAGGTAGATCTCATTGAAGCAGTGGAAGCAGTACCTGGCCGTCCTCCTGGCGGCGGCCTGTCTTTTCCAGCCCCTGTCCGCCCTGGCCCAGGAGGCGCCCTCCGGAGACCCCTCCCCCTGGGCCGCGGAGAGTGTGGCGAAGGCCATTACTCTGGGCATTGTGCCCGAGGAGCTGCAGAAGGATTATCAACAGGAGATCACCCGGATGGAGTTTGCCCAGGTCTCCCTCCTCTTTCTGGCGGCCCAGTACAATTTCTATAAGAGCTACCCCTATATGGATCTTGCCGATGACCAGGACGTTGTGATCCGTTATCTGGAGTCCCCCAGAGGGGAGAAACTGGGCTTTGCCAAGACCGACTGCCAGGCCCTGCTGGATCCGGAGGTGGCCACTATGTACGGGGAGGATATGGAGGAGTGGAGCTGGGATCTCCTGCTCCATAGGATAAAGCCCTTCTCCGATATGAGGGGGGAGGAATGGGAACGGTACTACACCCCCCTCCGCAATAATGTCAACGCCGCCTATGTTCTGGGCGTGGTGAAGGGCCGGGAGGACGGTACCTTCGGTCCCCACGATCCCATCACCCGGCAGGAGGCGGCCTGTATGCTGGAGCGGGTCTACCGCCTTTATGTCGTGGAGAAAACCGTCCAAACCACCCCCCTTACCTTTCCCGACCGGGAGGCCATCGGCCCCTGGGCGGCGGAGAGCGTAGATCTGATGGCGGAGTACGGGATCATGGAGGGGATAGAGGACGGAAGCTTTTCCCCCACCACGGGCTACACCCGGGAGCAATGCTATACCACCTTCCTGCGGCTGTATGAAAATATGCCCACCAGCCGCACCAGGGGGAACCTGGAGCAGCTCACCACCTGGGAGGAGGAGCGGGAGGCCTTGGTGGGGGGCTTCTGCACCCATGCGGAGGTGTGCTTTGAAAACGACTTTGCGGTGGTGGTGAAGGCCTTTTACAGCGGCCTGCCCCACGGGGCTTCCTACGATAGGAGCTATATCCTTTACAAAAAGGGCGGCACCCGCGGGGTGGACTGGCCCCGTCCCCGCTGGGAGGATGGGGACAGCTTCCGGCCCACCGGGGACGGGGAGGGGATCCTGTTCCGCCTGGAGGATGGGCAGGAGTATCTCCTGGATCTGAACACGGGGAGATCCTCCCCTGTCCAGTAAACGAAACTGTTTTCAAAAAAGCCCTGACCAGGGGGAGGAGAGGAGGGGATCGCTGTGGACTTAAAAACCGGCCTGGACGCCTTCCCGGGCATCGGCCCGGCCAGAAGCAAGGCCCTGGCCCGGCTGGGGCTGGAGACAGTGGGGGATCTTCTGTCATATTACCCCAGGGCCTATGAGGATCGCACTAAGCTCCATACCATCTCCAACGCCCCCGCCGACCTCCCCGTCTGCGTCTCGGCCATGGTGGCCGACGTCCCCAGTCTCTCCCGGCTGCGCAAGGGCCTCAACGTGACCAAGTGCCGCATCGTGGATCACACCGGCACCGCCCAGGTCACCTTCTTCAACCAGGATTACGTCCGCCATGCCCTGACGCCTGGGGAGAGCTACATTTTCTATGGCCGCCTGGAGGTCATGGGCCGCCACCGCCAGTTTACCAACCCGGTGTTCGAGCGGGAGGACAAGACCCGGTTTACCGGGCGCATCATGCCGGTCTACCCCCTCACCGCCGGGGTGAGCAACCATCTCCTGGCCGGTCTGACCCTCCCCAGCGTAGAGGAATGCGCCCGCCTGGTGCCCGACCAGCTGCCCCGTGACATATGCCAAGACCACCAGCTGTGCTCCGCGGAGTACGCCTGTCAAAACATCCATTTCCCCGTGGATATGGAGGCCCTTGCCCTGGCCAAGCGGAGATTGGTGTTTGAGGAGCTCTTCTTCCTCTCCTGCGGCATGTCCTACCTCCGCCGCCGGCGCAGCGGTGCGGCGGGCCGGAGCTTTCCCCGCCGGGGGCCGGAGGAGTTTTTTTCCCTGCTCCCCTTCGAACCTACCGGGGCCCAGAGAAGGGCCATGGAGGAGGTGGCTGCCGACCTGTCCTCGGGCAGGCCTATGAACCGCCTGATCCAGGGGGATGTGGGCTCTGGCAAGACGGCGGTGGCCGCCTTTGCCGCCTGGCTCACCCACTCCGGCGGGGCCCAAACCGCCCTTATGGCCCCCACCGAGATCCTGGCCCACCAGCACTTTGAGACCCTGCAGAGGCTCCTGGCTCCCGCCCGGATCGTGGTGGGCCTTCTCACCGGCGGTATGAAGGCCGCCGAGAAAAGATCCGTTCGCGCCGCTCTGGCCCGGGGGGACATTCACCTTATCATAGGCACCCACGCCCTTCTGTCCGAGGGGGTGGACTACCGGGATCTGGGTCTGGTCATCACCGACGAGCAGCACCGCTTCGGCGTGGGCCAGCGCTCCGCCCTCAGCGCCAAGGCCCAGACCCCTCCCCACGTGCTGGTCATGTCCGCCACCCCCAGCCCCCGGACCCTGGCCCTTCTGATCTATGGGGATCTGGACGTGACCGTCATCGACCAGCTCCCCCCCGGCCGTACTCCCGTGGGCACCTACCTGGTGGGGGAGGACAAGCGGGAGAGAATGTACGGCTTTGTCCGCAAAAACGTCTCCCAGGGTCGCCAGGTCTATATCATCTGCCCCGCCGTGGAGGAGGGGGAGAACGGAGACCTGAAGGCGGTCACCGCCTACGCCAAGACCTTGTCGGAGCAGGTTTTTCCCGACCTCCGGGTGGCTTTCGTCCACGGCAAGCTGAAGGGGAGGGAGAAGGAGGCTGTCATGTCCGCCTTCTCCCGGGGGGAGATCGACGTGCTGGTCTCCACCACCGTGGTGGAGGTGGGGGTGGACGTGCCAAACGCCGCCCTCATGGTCATTGAGAACGCCGAGCGCTTCGGCCTTAGCCAGCTCCACCAGCTCCGGGGCCGGGTGGGCCGGGGTCCCTGGGAGTCCCACTGTGTCCTGGTCACCTCCAACCGTGGTGCCGAGACCCTGGAGCGGCTCCGGTACTTCACCAAGACTACCGACGGCTTCAAGATCGCCGAGAAGGATCTGGAGCTCCGGGGCCCCGGCGATTTCTTCGGGCGCCGCCAGCACGGCCTTCCCACCCTCCAGGCCGCAGATCTGGCGGGGGACACCCGGATCCTGAAGGAGGCCCAGCAGGCGGCGGCGGAGCTCCTCTCCGCCGATCCAGACCTTCGCCTTCCAGAGCACCAGATCGTAAAAGAGAAGGTTCGCCGCCTCTTCTCCGAGGACGGGGACATCTTCAACTAACCCCAAGCCCCCGTCCCGGGGGAAGGAGGCCCCTATGGAGATCCGTAACCTACGCTACTTTCTCAGCGCCGCCCGGAACCTGAACTTCACCAAGGCGGCGGAGGAGTGCCATATCGTCCAGTCCGCCATGACCCAGCAGATCGCCGCTCTGGAGAGCGAACTGGGGGTCAAGCTCTTCACCCGCCGCCACAAGGACATGGGCCTGACCCGGGAGGGGGAGGTCTTTTTCTGGGAGGCCCAGCGCCTTCTGGAGGGGATGGATCGGGCGGTGGAGAACGTAAAGAGCGTCTCCGAGGGCTACAGCCAGCTTCTCCGCCTGGGCTACCACGGCAACCTGCTCCGCTCCGACCTTCCCGAGCTGCTTATCCGCCTGCGCTCCCAGTATCCCCGGCTGAAGGTGACCCTCCGGCAGAGCAAGCTCTACCAGGGGATCGAGGCCTTGAAGAAGGAGACCCTGGACGCTCTTTTCTCCATCTACTGGCCTGCCTTGGCTGAAGAGGAGGAGCTGGACTACTGCATCCTGGCCCCCAGCCCGGTAAAGCTGCTGGTTTCGGTCAATCACCCCCTGGCGGGGGCGGGAAGGGTGCGGATGGAGCAGCTGCGCCAGGAGCAGTTCCTCTTCCTGGACGGCTCCGAGGTGAAGGGGGGACTCCAGGATCTGGCGGAGGAGGGCTTCCTGCCCCGGATCTATGACCGGGTGGACGGCCCGGAGAGCATGATGATCCTGGTGGAGAGCGGCTGCGCCGTGGCCCTGTGCGTGGAGGCGGGCTGCCAGAACCGGGGCCCCGGCCTGGTTCTGCTGGACATTGAGGATCGCCGGGAGGAGCGGAAGCTCTGCCTGTCCTGGAAGAAGAACAGCCCCCGGATGCGCCCGGAGTACATCTCCCTGATCCGGGAGAACTACGGCCCCGAGGGCCTGAAGCCCCAGCTATAAAGCCCGGAGGCCCGGCCAGCCATGGCCGGGCCTCTGCCATTAATTTTTAAGATACCACTATCAAAAACCCTTATTTGCCCCCTTGTCAAAAATTTAGTAAAATACCCTTGCTGAGCCGGATCCGGCTCAAAAGCGGAATGCGAAAGGAGAAGAGAACATGAGACAGTGGAAAAAACGGGCGGGAGCCATGCTCCTGTCCATGGCGATGGTTCTGGGGCCTGCGGTTGTAGCGGCCGGGGCAGAAAAGACCATCACTGTGAACCCCATGACCCTGAACATCAACGGTCAGGACGTCACCCCCACCAAGTCCAACGGGGCCCAGGCGGAGGTGTTCGCCTACGACGGGGCCACCTACGTGCCCCTGCGCTACCTCAGCGAGCTGCTGGGGATCACCGTGGAGTG
>JAAWBD010000041.1 GCA_022792495.1 Oscillospiraceae bacterium | reverse complement strand
GGCTTCGGGGGCGAGGTGAAGGCCGTCATCACCGTGGTGAACGGCAAGCTCACCGCCTGCACCCTGGAGGGTGCCGGCGAGACTCCCGCCATCGGCGGCGCAGCCCTTCCCAAGCTCCAGGAGCAGGTTCTGGCCGCCGGCAGCGCCGGGATCGACGGGGTCTCCGGGGCCACCGTGACCTCCACTGCGGTAAAGGAGGCGGTGACCGCCGCCCTGGCCCAGGCCAAGGGAGCCACTGCGGCCGCCGACGTGAAGATGAAGCCCGGTACCTATACTGGGGAGGCCTGGGGCTATAACCGGGTGGAGAAGATCAAGGTTTCGGTCACCGTCAGCGAGGATAAGCTCCTGGCCGTGGACGTGGATCTGGGCAATACCTACGAGACCTCCACCAAGCTCCGCAACGCCGCCCAGCTCATGGCCCCCCGGATGGTAGCGGCCCAGAGCCTGGGGGTAGATACTATCACCGGGGCCACCGCCACCTCCGTGGGTATCCGCACCGCTGCCGCCGCCGCGGTGGAGCAGGCCCTGGTGGAGGGAACCCTGTCCCAGCTCCAGGCCTATGAGAAGCCCGCTGCCAAGGAGGAGGCCATCGACACCGACGTGGTCGTAGTGGGCATGGGGGGCTCCGGCTCCTACGCCTCCCTCCGGGTGGCCCAGGAGCTGTACGCCAAGGATCCCAAGAATGTGAAGGTTTTGGCTCTGGACAAGGCGGGCAATTACGGCGGCACCACGGCCCTCACCAGCGAGGCCATGTCCGTCAATCCTCCCCGGATCATGGCCGAGCGGAACAACGGGAAAAAGTACGTGGATGAGGAGCTGTTCTATCAGGACTGGCTCAGCTATACCGAGGGGGACGCCAAGCCCGAGCTGATCCGCCTGATGATGGACCGCTCCGGCGAGGCCCTGGACTGGCTGGACGCCAACGGTTTTGACTTCCTGGCCCCTGAGGGGGGGCTGGGGGACGGCTCCAACGATGTCACCCAGTTCATCGTCAAGTATAAATTTGGCCCCTTGGATGGCGGCAACATCAGCAAGGATGCCTTCCAGGCCTGCTTTGACACCCTGGTGAAGGAGTATACCGACTGCGGCGGAAAGTACCTGCTGGAGACCGAGGCCACCGGGCTTCTCTATGAAGGGGATAAGGTCACCGGGGTAACGGCCTACAATAAGATCACCAACACCACCTACACCATCCGGGCCAAGTCGGTGATCCTGGCCACCGGCGGCTTTGCCGGCAGCGGGGAGATGACCGAAAAATATCTCAGCGACGAGCTCTATCCCCTGAAGGGCACCTGGAACCTCTGCGGCTCCATGCAGAATGACGGCAAGATGCTCCAGTCCGCCATCGACCTGGGGGCGGGTACCTACAATATGGGTATGACCCCCGTGTGCCACCTCTTTGGCCCCGACGGCTGGCTCACCAACTATCCCAATGTTTCTGTGGAGGGGGCCGTCACGGTTCTGGGCAACAAGCCCGGCGTGTGGAGCGAGGGGGATCTGCCCATGATGCTCTGCTTCTGGCCCAAGACCTTTGCAGTGAACTCCGAGGGCAAGCGCTTCCTCCCTGAGGACAACCTGGCCTCCTTTGACGCCTGGAAGGGCGGCCCTGATATCAGCGTCATTGTTACCCAGGCCCAGATCCAGGAGATCGCCCAAAAGGGCATCGATGTGGACGACAGCTCCATGCATTTGAGGATCAATATGGATCTTCTGAACAATAAGATCCCTATCCCCCGGGGGACTGTGCTTCCCAACGCCGTCCAGGTCATGGAGGACGGGGTGAAGGCCGGCTTTATCAGCAAGGCCGACACCATCGGGGAGCTGGCCGCCCAGCTGGGCCTGGATCCCGCTACCCTTTCCGATGAGCTGGCAAAATATAATGCCGCCTGTAAGGCCGGGAAGGACGAGACCCTGGGCAAGGACAAGGAAAACCTGGTGGCCATGGAGAGCGGCCCCTACTATGCCATCCACGCCGGAATGTATTGCTACGGCACCTGCGCCGGCCTGGATATCGACGAGAGCTTCCACGTTCTGAAGGCCGATGGAAAGACCCCCATCTCCGGCCTTTACGCCGTGGGCGCCGATGGCCAGGGGGTCATCTATTCTGAGAAGAAGGCTTACGTGACCTACGGCGGTGCAGACAACGGCTGGGCCATCATGTCCGGCTACGTCTGCGGCGAGAAGGTGGTGGAGGAGCTTCCCTGAAAACAGAGCCTGGATCATAGGAAAACGCCGGTATCCATCAGGATACCGGCGTTTTTTGGCTGATCTATTATCCCTCTTCCCTGGCCTCCACCCGGCGCTGGTCATCCTCCGCCATGGTGCGCTTGGGCCGGGCGTTGATGGCTTCGGCCCACTGGAGAAGCCACCGGGGCAGCTCCTCCAGCCCCGCCTCCGACAGGGGGAAGGTCTTGCTCTCCTCCACGGTGGAGAATTCGTAGGCCCAGGGACCCTCCCAGACCTGGGCGGTGAGGAGGCTCTCCTCCTCGTTTTCCGCCAGGGTGGGGATCACCCGATACCGCAGCCGGCCCACGCTGGCCGACCAGGGATTTTTATTTTGAAAGTGGGACAAAACGGGCAAAAACAGCTCCTCCATAAAAAAGGGCTCCTTTCGGAAAATTCGACCCTCCCATTATACACCAAAGGGGAACAAAAGGGGGAAAAAGCTCGTCTAAAGATGGAAACAAATAGTAACAAAAAGTTACAAATCGGTAACACCCTGTGACGGCGGGGGATGGGATCCCCACTTGGGGGGTGGAAGGCTTCCAGAGAGGAGGGGATGAGATGGAGGATCAGGAGCTGGTGGAGCGGCTGCTTCACCGGGAGGAGTCGGTTTTGGAGGAGCTGGAGAGATCGTATGGCCCGAAGCTTTTGCGCCTGGCAGGCCGCTTTTTGAAAAGTCGGGAGGATGGGGAGGAGACGGTGAACGAGACCCTTTTCCGGATCTGGAGTACTATCCCGCCCAACCGGCCGGAGCGGCTTTTCCCTTATGCCGCAAGGATCTGCCGCTATGCTGCCCTGGAGAGGGCGGAGTGGCTTACGGCGAAAAAGCGCTCGGCCACGGTGGTGGAGCTGACCCAGGAGCTCTCCCAGTGCCTTCCCGACCCGAGGGGGGAGAGAGAGGCGGAGGGGCGGGAGCTGAGGGAAGCCTTGAACAGCTTTCTGGCGGGGCTCCCCTCGGAAAAGCGGCGGCTTTTTCTCCGGCGGTACTGGTACGGAGCCTCTATCCGGGAGCTGGGGGAGGGGTTTGGCATGGGGGAGAGCCAGGTGAAAACCACCCTACTCCGGCTGCGGAAGAAGCTGCGGATACACTTGGAAAAGGAGGGCATTTTTCTATGAATGAAAGGGGAAGGCTGATTTTATTGGCGCTGAATGAGGTGAACCCCGCCTACATCCAGGAGGCGGCAGAGGTGGGAGAGGGTACAAATTATGTAAACCAAAAGAGGGACGGCAGAGGACAGGGCTGGATCCGGTATTTCGCCACCGCGGCCTGCCTGTGTCTGGCCCTGCTGGGGGTTCTCCGGCTGGGGCAAAGTCCTGTGGTTCCGGGGCCTGACGGGCCGGGGGCAGTGGCACCCTGGGTGAGCCGGGAGCCGACGGTCACCCAGGCTCCGGCGGAGGGCTCCCGGGCCCCCGCCCAGGCGGATCCCATCCCGCCACCCGCCGGGCGGCAGGACACTATCAACTGGCGGTTTGTGGAGGTGAATGAATCGGAGGGCCTGGGGATGGACGCTACCCGGCTCTACATGGATCCCGCCCTCTATGAGGTGGAACACTGGGACATGGATCAGGTGCGGGAATACTTCGGCTGGGAGCTGGCCCCCGCCTATATCCCGGAGGGGCTTACCGGGGGCGGAGAGGGAGTAGGGCTCACCGTTTACCGGGACAAGGCCACCGGGGAGCTCATCGAGGATCAGGCGGGCCGGGGGTTCTGGGTGGATTTTTATGAGGACGGAAGTCCTAAATCGGATGATGACATCGTCATTCCCAAGGGGTTTACGGTGCGGTGTTCCAAACTGGGGATCCTCCACTGTGGCCTTTTACCGGTGGATGACGAGCGGGTGACCCAGTTCGACCGGACCGAGGTGACCCTCACCCACGCCAGTCTGCCTTACGGACCCTTCGACCCCACCCAACGGGATCCCAGCGGGCTTTACAATATGCCCGCCGGGTACTATGATGTCTATGTGGCCTCCTTTACCCTGGACGGGGTGGAGTATGAGGTGGAGGCACAGCGCATGGAGCTGGAGGAGCTTATCAAGATCGTGGCTTCCATTATCTCTCCCTACGAGGACATCATCGTGGGGGTAGGATGCGGGATGCCCTGAGGAGAAATAAGGAGGGGGCTGTGGCAGGAGGGACTTCTCCCTGTGATGGGGCCGCTTTACCTTGGGGGAAATGGGGGATCTGTTGTACGTTTGGATACAATTAGAGGGAAAAAAGCAGCCCCCCTTCCAACGGAAGGGGGGCTGCTGTCTTTATCAGTCCCCGTCCTTTTCAAACATGACAAAGGGGAGGGGGCAGAGCTCGGCCACGGTGTGGGTCCACACCTTGCTGCGGCCCAGGCCGCAGACGTAGACCGGCACGTCCCAGGATCTGCAGAACTCGGTCATCACCTGGCGGCAGGCCAGGCAGGGGGCGGAGTCCCCATCGCCGCCCCCCACCAACGCCAGGGCGGTGAAGCGCTTGCAGCCCTCGGACACCATTTTGAAGATGGCGGTGCGCTCCCCGCAGACGGAGAGGCCGTAGCTGGCGTTTTCAATGTTGCAGCCGGTGTAGATCTTTCCGTCCTCCCCCAAGACCGCGGCTCCGATTTTGAAATTGGAGTAGGGGACGTAGGCGTTTTCCCGGGCCGCCCAGGCGGCCTCCAGCAGCTTTTCCTTGTCCATGTTGTTCTCCCTTCTTCTTGTTTGGTTATGGGGCTTTTGCCCCAGGATCAGTAGCTGTTCAGGGGGATCTGGCTGTCATCCTGGCCCTTCTCAATGGACTGGATGACCAGGTCGTAGCCGGAGCCCTCCCCCATCTGGATGTGGACGGTATCCCCGGGCTTTCGGCCCAGGAGGGCCTTGCCCACAGGGGACTCCAGGCTGATACGGCCCTGGAGGGGGTCGGCCCGCATGGTGGTCACCACCTGGTAGACGGCGGTTTTTCCCCCGGGCATGGTGACGGTGAGCTTGTCGTAGAGGGCCGCCCCCTCTCCGGCGGGGGCCTCCTCCACCACCTGGGAGGTGCGGATCATGTTCTCCAGGTAGCGGATGCGGCTCTCGTTCCGGTTCTTTTCCTGCTTGGCGGCCTTATACTCGAAGTTCTCGCTGAGATCCCCGAAGGCCCGGGCAGTCTTGACCTCCTCCAGCAGCTTGGGCCGGAGGACGATCCGGCGGTGATCCAGCTCCTGGCGCATGAGCTCAATATCCTTTTTTGTCAGCTTGTTGTGCATGGGAAAGACCTCCGGGAGTTATGGCTGCTGGGGGTCGGAGCCTTCCACGTCGGGGGTGGGCTCCGGCTCTGGCGTGGGCTCCGGCTCCGGGGTGGGTTCCGGATCGGGGGAGGGGGAGACCTCCGGGTCGGGGGGCGTGGTGACGGGGGGCTGGCTCTCCTCCGGCTCCCCCTTTACGGTGAAGGAGACGGCCGGGGCAGTCACCGGGGTCTGGCCCTGGGCGGAGAGCTCACAGGTGAGGGAGTGGCTCCCCCGGAGGGCGGGGAAGGTGCAGGAGGCACCCGTGGCCTCCAGGGCTTCGCCGTCCAGCTTCCACCTGTACTCGTAAGAGGAGGGGTCGGCCAGCTGGTTATCCTTGGTGAAGGCAGCGCTGGCGGAGACCTGATCCCCCTCGGACAGCTCCTGGGAGGCGAGGGTGATGGAGAGACCCTCCACCAGGTCCTTCTTCTCGGTGGCGGGGAAAACATAGGTGCAGGTCAGGGTGTGGGCCTCCTCATCCCGGACGATGTTGGTCAGCCGCTTTCCGTTGAGGGAGACGGTGACGCTGGACAGGGGCTTGCCAAAGTAGAGGTCGGACGCCCGGGCGGCGGGAGGCTGGGCGGTGCGGGCCGCCGGGGCGGGCTCCTCCCCGCCGGGCTCCTGGGTGGGCGTCACAGAGGGAGTGGGCTCCTGCGTGGGCTCCACAGAGGGCTCTGTGCTGGGCTCCGGGGAGGGCTCTACGCTGGGCTCTACACTGGGCTCCGTGCTGGGCTCTGTGGTAGGCGCCACGGGAGGCTCAGAGGGAGGGGGCGTGGGAGTGGGATCGGGGGTCAGGGTCAGGGTGATCACCGCCCGGTAGGAATGGTTGGCGGTGAAGGTGTTGCTGTCGTAACGGTAGGTGGCGGGGGTGCCGTCCCCGTTCTGCCACTCGGTTTTAACGACGGTATAGCCGCTCTCCCCGGAGGCCTTCTGGGCGTTGCCCGGGGTCTTGCCGAAGGAGGGGGCGGTGAGGGAGAGGTTGATGTCCCCCTTGTAGGAGGGGGTGGAGGAGCCGCCGCCTCCGCCGCCCCAGGAGCCGCCGCCGGAGCTTCCGCCGGTGTACTCCACGTTGGAGATGGTTTTTCCGG
This sequence comes from Oscillospiraceae bacterium, assembly GCA_022792495.1. Lineage (GTDB taxonomy): Bacteria > Bacillota > Clostridia > Oscillospirales > Oscillospiraceae > Vermiculatibacterium. The sequence goes on along the minus strand of JAAWBD010000041.1, from coordinate 1,579 downwards.
TCTCATCCTTGGGCCGGGAGGCGCCGGAGGCCACGGTGATCTTGTCGGGGCGCTTATCGCCCGCCAGGATCAGACCGCTGGCGGCGGCATGGGCCAGGGGCACCTTGCCGGACTTGTCCACCTCCAGCCGGGCGGGGGCGCAGGAGGTGAAGGAGGTCACCTCCCCCTCCACGGTGAGGGAGACCAGGACGTCCTTCTGGGTCTTATCGGCCTTGGCTTCGGGCTCTACGGTGAGGGCGGCGACCTGCGAGTCCTTTTCCACCACCACCTCGGCCTGGGGGGAACGGACGGAGAGGGTCTCGGCCTTTCCCTTACGGAGGATGGCCCGGGCGCCGCAATGAAGATCCAGGCCGGTGAAGGCCCCCTCCAGGATCAGCTCGGGGGAGACGTTCTGGATCCGGATGGGCTTCAGGGGCTCCTCAGCCTCGTTGACCAGGCGCAGGGAGCCGGCCACGGTCTTGTCCAGGAGGATATCTCCCTCAAAGACGCAGCCGGATTGGATGTGGATGGAGTGCTCTCCGCCGCCGTGGATGATCAGGTTCCCCTTCACGGTGACGTGGTTCAGGGTCACGTCACCGGTGTCCACCCCGTGGGAGAGGATAAGATCCCCGGTGACGGTGAAGTTTTCCAGGAGGGCCTGCTTATTGCAGATATAGAGATCCCCCTCCACATCCCGATCCCAGGTGCCGGGGCGGGTCATGACGGCTCCGATCAGGTTGTCCAGAAGGGTGACCACATGGGAGCGGGCGATGGGATCCTGGGGGTCAAAATAGCCCTCCCAGCCATGGATGGCGCCCATGTTATAGAGGGCCCCCACCGCTCCGGCGGCCCAGGGGGCGATCTCCTCCTTATCCAGGAAGTCCACGTCGGCCTCCTCCTCGGGGATGCCCAGAGCACGGCAGAGGATCACCGCCGTCTCCTGCCGGGTGACGGGATCCTGGGGGCGGACCATGTTGTTGCCGTCACCCTGGATGATGCCGGCGGAGTTGAGGCGGGACATGGTCTCGGCATACCAGGCGTCGGCGGGGACGTCGTTGAAGTGCTTCAGCTCTATCAGGGGATAGCCCATGATCCGGTCCAGCAGGACGCCCAGCTCTGCCCGGGAGAGGGAATCGTCGGGCCGGATACGGCCGGTGTCGGTGTCCCCGGCCAGGACGCCGTAGCTGTACCACTCCTCAATGACCGGGCGGGCCCAGTGATCCTCGGGCACGTCGGGGAGGGCGATACGCTCCGAGCCCATGGTGGGCAGGGCCAGGCCCAGGAGGAGGGCGGCGCTGAGGAGAAGGGGAACGGCGTGGATACGTTTCATGGACGATCATCCTTTCGGTGGTTTGGAAGGGGTGTTTCTGGAGAATTTTAGTGAGTATACTATATCATACCTGATTTTGGGTTGCAATATGGAGAAAGAGAAAAAGACCGACCCCGACGGTTGTCGGGATCGGTCTTTTTGGTGCACGAGGTGGGACTCGAACCCCCTACAAAACACCTTTCAGCCTTACGGCCGCAGCCCCCCGGAATATTTAGTTAGCATTTTAGTTAGCATTTTTGAAGAAGTCAGAGAAGGCGTCTTCATACTTCT
>JAAWBD010000040.1 GCA_022792495.1 Oscillospiraceae bacterium | reverse complement strand
GTTGGCAAAATAGCGGTATACGGTAATGGCCTTGTCCATATCCAGGACGTCGCCGGTGTAGGAGGTAATGGTCATATCGGCGAAGGTGGAATCCTCCGTCAGCTCCTCCAGCACACCGTAGACCATATACTGGCCAAAGTCATACTGGGTCTCGTAGCCATAGACGTTCAGGGCGGGCATGGACCAGCCGCTGTCGGTCTTGACCACCTCCGCGTCGGATACGTTCATCATGTATCCCATAATGCCCTTCTTGGAATACTCGTCGTCCAGGCCCTTGTTTCGGATGATATCAAAATTCAGGGTCTTGATGATCCCATCCTCGGTGGTGCCCTCAAAAATAAAGGTATCGTTCTTGGGTTTGCCGGCGGAGGTGGTGCCGGTCATCTCATACTCAGCAGAAAAGCTCTCCACCACAGGCCCCTGGGGCGCCTGAGATACCTCCGGGGTAGAGGCGGCCGGCGCCGTGGGGTCGGCGGCGGGAGCGGAGCAGGCCCCCAGCATACCCAGAACCAGGGTCAGCGCAAGAGCGGAGCAAAGTTTCTTCTTCATGATTGCCTCCTTCATAAACAGTGGGTTTCAGCCGGTCAAAACCCCCGCCGGAGCAAGGCGGGACAGGATTCCGACCCTCTATATTTCCTGAGGGTACATTATATCAAAATTCAGATGAGACCGCAAGATATATTTTTTACCTGTTGCGGCCTTTTCCATCCCAGGGATTTTCCGTTGACAAATACCTGCCCGGTGGGGTAAAATAAAGAGTACACGCGCCTGTAGCTCAGCAGGATAGAGCGACCGCCTCCTAAGCGGTAGGTCGGAGGTTCGAATCCCCTCAGGCGTGCCAAAAGGGCCGGAAGTCCAATGACTTCCGGCCCTTTTCTTTGCCCTGGCTTACTGGAAGATCCCCAGCTGGTGGCGAACCGCCACCACGCCGCCATAGATGCCGGCGGCCAGGCAGGTGCCGCAGGAGGGATAGTTGCCGTCTCCCACCACGGAGCCCATGATCAGCTCACCCACGCCGTAGAGGCCGGGGATAGGCTTATTGTCGGCGTCCAGCAGACGGCAGTACTCGTCCGCCTCCAGGCCCGCCAGACAGTTGGTGGGGAAGGGCTGATAGTAAGTGGCGTAGAAGGGAACCTCGGTCATAGAGACCATGTAGGCGTTGGGCACCCCGAAGTCGGGGTCATCCTTGCCGCTGGCCTTGGCCTTGTTGTAGGCGTTCACCGTCTCCAAAAGGGCGGCCTTGTCAATGCCGTAGGCGTCAGCCAGCTCCTCCAGGGTGTCAGCCTTGTAGGCCAGGCCCGCGGCCACACTCTGCTCCGCCAGGCCGGCGTAGTTGGAGGCGGAGTCCATAAAGCAGTAGACCCGGTTGCCCGTCTGCTGCACGGTGGTATTGTTGTTGGCGTTCACGTTGGTTCCACCGTACTCGTTCAGCACCCGCTTGCCCTCCTGATTCACCCGGAAGAAGGAGACCATGGGGGTCATGCCGCCGTCCATATGGTAGCCGTTCTTCCCGTCAAACTCCCACACACATCCAAAGCTGTCGCCGATCATGTGGGCGCCCAGCTTCATGGCCATCTCATGGCCGTCACCGGTGGAGCCGGCGGAGCAGTAGACGTTGGTGTCCGCCCAGTCGGGGGCGTACTCCTTCATCAGCTCCTCGTTGCGCAGGAAGCCGCCGGTGGCCAGCACGGTGGCGTCGGCGTAGATGTTGTAGCTGCCGTTCTTGTCCGTGACGGTAACGCCCTTGACCTGCCCGTCCTCATAGATAAGGTCGGTGGCCTTGGACTCGTAGCGGATATCCACCTTGTTGTCCTCGGCGATCTTCAGCATGGACTTCATAAAGCCGTTACCCGCTCCCTCGGCAATAAAGACATCCAGCCCGGAGATAGCTCCGCCGGAGCCGGTGAACTGATCCTTCAAAAATACCACGCCGCTATCTGTCAAAGTGTCCATCACCTCACCGGATACCTCACAGAGGTTATCAATGAGGCTGTCCACCGCCTTACCACCGGCGGCAGTCTTCATGGCGGCCTTCATAGTCTCGGTGTCAAAGCCCTTGCCGGTCTCGGCGTTGAGCTTGGAATCATTGGCCCAGAAGTAGCCCTCACACAGGGCGGAGGATCCACCGGCGAAAGCCAGCTTCTCCAGCAGGATGACGCTCTTTCCCTGGCGGGCCGCCTCGGCCGAGGCGGAAAGGCCGCCGGCTCCGGCGCCCACCACCACAAAGTCCACCTTCATGTCCCGGTCAGAGGTGACGGGTACGTTGACCAGCTTCGCGGTGTTGGGGCTGGCCTTGTCCCACTCCACCTGGATCCCCAGCAGCTCGCTGAGGTAACGCAGGGGCACATAGGTGGCCCCATCATAGGAGAACACCTCGGCGGCCTCTCCATTGGACTTGGTGGGGATGACCTCCTGCCCGTTGATGTTCAGGGTCATGGGTGTCACGGAGATGGTCTTCTCCGCCCCCGCCGCCACGGCCACGGTGCCCAGCCCCATCACAAGGGCCAGAGCCATGGCGGACACTCTTTTCTTCCACTGCTTCATACTGTTTTCTCCTTTCTGTTTTGCGCAAATGTAT
>JAAWBD010000039.1 GCA_022792495.1 Oscillospiraceae bacterium | reverse complement strand
GTTTACCCGGATGACCTTATTGATGGTCTCCACCATATGGACAGGGATCCGGATGGTGCGGGCCTGGTCGGCGATGGCCCGGGTGATGGCCTGGCGGATCCACCAGGTAGCATAGGTAGAGAATTTGAAGCCCTTCACATAGTCAAACTTCTCCACCGCTTTGATCAGACCTAGGTTGCCCTCCTGGATAAGATCCAGGAACAGCATACCCCGGCCCACATACCGCTTGGCGATAGAGACCACCAGCCGCAGGTTGGCCTCGGCCAGTCGCTGTTTGGCCCGTTCTCCGGCCTTCACCGCCTTCTCCAGCTCCGCCCGGGTTTCCGGATCCAGGTCGTCCCCCGCCTCAGCCAGGGTGGCGGCAGCCTCACTGCCCATACCCATAGCCTGGGCCAGAGCCACCTCCTCCTCACTGGTGAGCAGATCCACCTTGCCGATCTCCTTCAGATACATCCGCACGGGATCATCCACGCCAAAGGAGTCGGCCAGGGCGTTAGGGTCTACGACCTCCTCCTCGCCTACCTCCTCGGCCTCCTCCAGCTCCTCCGGCGGGGGCATCAGATCCTCCTCAGAGAGGTCGTCCAGATCGGGCAGATCCTCCTCATCCCCGGCAGCGTCGATGCCCAGATTTTCCATAATGTCATAGAGCTTGTCCATCTGCTCGCTCTCCAGGTTCAGCTCGTCCAGAACCTCCATCATCTCGGTGGCGGACAGCTTTCCCTTCTTCTTTCCCTTGTTGAGCAGCTCGGCCACCTTCTCGGCGCCAGGAACGCCCTCCAACAGCTTCAGCAGCTCCGCCTTGCCGGCCTCCATCTGCTCCGGGGAGACACTGGGGGTCTGCTCCTTCCCCTTACCGGCCTTTTCCACAGCCTTTGTGTTCTTCTTCTCGCTCATTGTCCATCCTCCATCATGGTTTCTCTGCGTCTGTTCCGAAGGGCCAGCAGCGCATCGTTGTCCTTGCCCTCCTGCCGCTGCTGGGCTTCCGTTCGGATCGTCTTTATGTAGTCTCTCATGGCCTGTCCGGCATTTGCCATGGATTCCGGCTGGTTGGTAGCCTCCACCAGAAGGCTCATCTCCTCCGTGGTAAACTCCCCCGCCAGGGCGGGGAGCTGTACGCTCAGGGCCCGGTCATGCCGATCCCGCAGCAGCCGGAAGGCCTTCCCCAATGTGGGGGAGGTAAAAAGCTCCGGGGAGATATCCGCGGCGGAGAACAGAGCCGGATCCATCAGCACCAGCCGCAGGATCCCCTCCTCGGCAAGGCCGGAGCGGATATTCTCATACCGCAGCTCCCGGCTTCTGGGCTGGCGGGATACCGAGGGGAGCAGGTCCCGCCGCTCCGCCTTCTTTCTGGCCTGCCAGCTCTGCCGTTTTCGCCAGCGCTCCACCTCCTGGGCGAAGGCGGCCCCGGTGATGCCTGCGGCGGCGGCGGCCTTGTTCCCATAGATCTCCCGCTCAATGGCGCTGCTCATCCTCCCCACCATCTCCACCGCGGAGCGGAGAAACTCCATCCGCCCCTCGTCACTGGAAAGGTCAGCTGTCTGGAGTGCAGAATCGATCTGATAGTCGTGCTGTCCCGCGCTGCCGTCCAGGCACCTCTCAAAGGCAGCGGGACCAAACTTCTTTACAAAATCGTCTGGATCCTGCTTGACGGGCTTTCCCTCACTGTCAACGGCGTTGGGCAGCTGGAGCACCCGGACGTTGAGATCCGCGTTTTTCAAAATCCCCAGCACCCGGTCGGTGGACTTTTTCCCTGCGGAATCGTTGTCGTAGCACAACACCAGCTCTTTGGTGTACCGGGACAGGATCCGGGCGTGGTCGGCGGTGAGGGCGGTACCCATAGTGGCCACCACATTGTCAAAGCCCGCCTGGTGCAGGGTGATGACGTCGATGTTGCCCTCCACCAAAATCAGGTTGGGCCGCTTGGTGGCCTTGGCAAGGTTCAGGGCGTAGATCAATTGGCTTTTCTTAAAGCATACCGTGTCGGGGCTGTTCAGGTATTTGGCCCCCTCCAGCCCCGGCAGGATCCGGCTGGTAAAACCCACTACATCCCCCCGGACATCGATGACCGGCAGCATGAGCCGGGAACGGAACTTATCGTAGATCCCCCCGTTCTTTCCCGCCACAGCAAGGCCCGCGTCAATGAGCTCCATCTTGCTGAACCCTTTGGCCATCAAGGCCTTCGTCAGGGCGTCCCACTCTCCGGGAGCGGCCCCCAGGCCAAAGCGGGTGGCGTACTTGGGGCTGATCTGCCTCTGGGTCAGGTACTCCCGAACGGCGGCTCCGCCAGGAGAGCCCAGGTAGCTGTAGTAGAACCGGGCGGCCTCCTTATTGGCCTCCTGGGCCCGGCGGTACTTTTTCCGCCCGGCATCGCTGACCCCGGTCTCGGGAACCTCCATCCCCACCCGTCTGGCCAGGTGGCGGATGGCGTCGGGGTAGCTGAGGTGCTCCATCTCCATGACGAAGTTGATCACCCCGCCCCCCTTACCGCAGCCAAAGCATTTATAGATCTGCCGATCGCGGTTCACCGAGAAGGAGGGGGTCTTTTCCGTGTGAAAGGGACACAGCCCCCACATGTTGGCTCCCTTGGGGGTCAGGTGGACATACTCGCCCACTATGTCGGCAATATCGCTCCTGGCCACCAGCTCATCAATAAATTGTTCCGGGATCGCCACCGCTGCCCCCCCTCTCCTGGATGATTTCCAAAATGTGACAAAGCTATACGGGAAAGGAAAAAGCTGTCACCCCTTTTTCTTCCCTTTTTCCCTTACATGACCGTCCAGGCCTTGGGGATAAAGAGCTCCTGATATCGCTCCACCGCGTAGGCGTCGGTCATGCCGGCGATGTAGTCGCACACCGCCCGCTCCTTCCCCTCGGTCTCCCGGATATCCCGGAACTCCTCGGGCAGCTCCTCCAGATGGAGGAGATAATAGCCGAACAGCTGGCGGATCATCTCCTGGGCCTTACCCTCCTCCCCCTTGGCCACGGGGTTAAAGTAGACAGACTGGAACATAAAGTCCCGCAGAAGAGCCATGGCCTCCTTCTTCTCCGGGGACTGGAGGACGTCGCCCTTCCCCCGGCTGGTCTCAATAATGTCGGTGATAAGGGTGTTGAGCCGCTGGGAGTGGGTCACCCCCAGCCGCTGGCCCACCTCGGCGGGAATGTCCAGGGGGTAGATGACCCCGCCCCGAAGGGCGTCGTCGATATCGGCACTGAGGTAGGCGATCTTGTCCGCGATCCGCACTGCCCGCCCCTCCAGGGTCTCGGCCTGCTCCCCGCCGGAGTGGCAGAGGATGCCCTTTCTCACCTCATAGGTAAGGTTCAGCCCCTCCCCCTCGTTCTCCAGCCGGTCGGCTACCCGGAGGGACTGCTCGAAATGGCGGAAGCCTCCGGGCATGATCTCGTTGAGGAGCCGCTCCCCCGCGTGGCCGAAAGGGGTGTGGCCCAGGTCATGGCCCAGGGCGGCGGCCTCGGTCAGATCCTCGTTGAGCCCCAGACCCCGGGCGATGGTTCGGGCCACCCGGGCCACCTCCAGGGTGTGGGTCATCCGGGTTCGGTAATGATCCCCCTGAGGCTGGAGAAAGACCTGAGTCTTGTGCTTAAGCCGGCGGAAGGCCTTACAGTGGACGATCCGGTCTGTGTCCCGCTGAAAGCAGGTCCGCACCGGGCAGGGCTCCTCGAACCGCTCCCTCCCTTTGGACTGGGAGGACAGGCAGGCCAGGGGGGAGAGATCCTTCTCCTCCCGCCTCTCCAGCTCTTCCCGAACAGTCATATCGCCCCGCCTCTTTCCTGTAAATTTTCTTTCCTTATGTCTTATACGACGGGAAGCTCAAAAATCCTCTTTTTTCAAAAACTTTTTATTCTCTGGGCACGGCTTTCCACTGGATCCCCGTGACCCGGGGGGCCAGTTCCCCTGCGGACAGCTCCCCCAGCCGCTGGGCAAAAGCCTCCTCCACCCCTTGGGGCAAAAGGGCCCGGAAGGTAATGTCCGAGGTGAAGATATGCTCCCCCTCGATCCCTCCCAAGGGAACCAGCTCCAGCTTCACCCGTTCAAAAAGAGGATAGGGACACTGGCACTCCACTACCGACCAGGGCCGCACCACCGATACTCCGGCGACGTCCAGGGCGTCCTTGGCGGAGCGGCCATAGGCCCGGGTGAGCCCCCCGGCCCCCAGCAGTATGCCCCCAAAGTACCGGGTCACCACGCAGCAGACGTTTTCGATGCTCTCCTTCTGGAATACCCCCAGCATGGGCTGGCCCGCGGTGCCCTGGGGCTCCCCATCGTCGGAGTAGCGTACCACTCCCCCCTGGCGGAGGATGTAGCACCAGCAGTTGTGCCGGGCATCGTGATACCGTTTTTTCATAGCCTCAATACAGCCCCGGGCCTCCTCCTCGGTGGCCACGGGCCACACGTGGCCGATGAACCGGGATCGCTTCTCGGTAAACTCAGTCTCCGAGGGGGCGGTAGGGATATAGTATTCACTCATCCAGACACCTCCTTCCTGTATCTCAATTGGGCCACATCCCGCCGTGGTAGCATATATATCGGCGGCAGGCCATGTCCCTCAACTTTTTCAAGCTCTCCTCCGCCCGGGGCCGATCCAGACAGAACTGTGGATTGGCCACCACCAGCTCTCCCCCCTCCGCCACGGCGGCATCCCCACAGATAAGGGTATCCTCCCCTGACAGATACACGGAGATGTGTCCCGGGGTATGTCCCGGCGTCACCATGATCCGGCCTCCACCTCCCCAGGGAAAGAAATCTCCATCCTGAAGGGTTTGATCCACCTTTACCGGGCACACCGCCCGAATACGGGCGCAGAACGCTTCCCCGAACGCCTTTTGCTCCTGGGGCAAATACTCTTGC
>JAAWBD010000003.1 GCA_022792495.1 Oscillospiraceae bacterium | reverse complement strand
GGTGGGAGCCATGGTTCTGGCCGTCACCATCTACCCCCTGACCTCCAATCCCGACGACCTGATCAAGGTCATGGAGCTCAACGACGACTACTACCTGTTCTCCGACATCCAGGCCCGGGGAGAGTACCCCTACTTCACCAAGCGTCTCTTCGCCGCGGACAACATCCACCTGGATATCACCGACCAGGACCGGGAGGATCTGAAGCATACGGTGGACTTCATCTCCTTCAGCTACTACTCCAGCAACTGCGCCTGCGCCGACCCCACCAAGGGGGAGCCCTCGGGGAGCAACATGACCCCCGGCCTGCGCCGGAACCCCTATTCCAAGGTCACCGAGTGGGACTGGCAGATCGATCCCCAGGGCCTGCGCTACACCCTGAACCGCCTCTACGCCCGGTATCAGAAGCCCCTGTTCATCGCCGAGAACGGCCTGGGGGCCAACGACACCCTGGTGGACGACGGCAGGGGGGGCAAGACCGTGGAGGACGACTACCGCATCCGCTACATGAACGACCATCTGGTCCAGGTGGGCAAGGCCATCGAGGACGGTGTGGAGGTCATGGGCTACACCGCCTGGGGCTGTATCGACCTGATCTCCTGCTCCACCGCCGAGATCAAAAAGCGGTACGGCATGATCTATGTGGATCTGAATAGCGACGGCTCCGGCACCCTGGAGCGGTATCGGAAAAAGTCCTTCTACTGGTATAAGAACATCATCGACACCAACGGGGAGGCCCTCACCCAGGACTGATCCCCCCAAAAAGACAGCAGGGACGGCCTTTTGGCCGCCCCTGCTGTCTCCCTTTTTCTCCCCGTCCCCGGTGTGATGGAAGGGGAGAGAAAAAACTTCCCCCCGCCTTGCCAATTCCCCTTCCGGGTGGTATGATAGGCGGGCAATTTTGAAAGGGGGCTTTCTCCGTGACCCATCTTCTTCTGGTGATGATCTACCTTTCCTTCATCAGCCTGGGCCTTCCCGACGCCCTTCTGGGCTCCGCCTGGCCCACCATATATCCCCAGCTGGGGGTGCCTATCTCCTACGCCGGGGTCATATCCATGATCATCTCGGTGGGGACCATCCTCTCCAGCCTCCAGAGCGACCGGCTCACCCGCCGCTTCGGGGCGGGGAAGGTCACCGCCGTCAGCGTGGGCCTCACTGCGGCGGCTATTTTTGGCTTCTCCCTCAGCGGCTCCTTCTGGATGCTGTGCCTGTGGGCCATCCCCTACGGCCTGGGGGCGGGGAGTGTGGACGCCGCCCTCAACAACTATGTGGCCATCCACTACGCAAGCCGCCACATGAGCTGGCTCCACTGTATGTGGGGGGTGGGGGCCACGGCAGGGCCCTACATTATGGGCTTCGCCCTGGCCGGGGGCTACGGCTGGAACGGCGGCTACCGGGGGGTGGCCCTCCTTCAGATCCTCCTCACCCTCCTCCTGGCCGCCACCCTGTCCCTCTGGAAAGAGGAGGGGCTCCGGGAGGCCTCCGAGGGGGAGGCCCGGGGCGAAAAGCCCCTCACCTTGCCCCAGGTGCTGGCTATCCCCGGCGTCCGGGCGGTTATCGCCATGTTTTTCTGCTATTGTGCCCTGGAGTCGGCCGCCGGCCTGTGGGCGGGGAGCTACCTGACCCTGGAGCGGGGGGTGGAGGCCGGAACGGCGGCCCGGTACGCCGGGCTTTTCTACCTGGGGATCACTGTGGGCAGAGGGGTTTGCGGGTTTTTGACCCTGCGGCTGGGGGATCACCAGATGATCCGCCTGGGGCAGGGCATCATCCTGCTGGGCGCCGCCGCCCTCCTGCTTCCCCTGGGGCCGGCGGCCGCCCTGGCGGGGCTGATCCTGGTGGGTCTGGGCTGTGCCCCCATCTACCCCAGCATCATCCACTCCATCCCGGAACTCTTTGGGGCCCAGCGGTCTCAGGCCATCATCGGGGTGCAGATGGCCAGCGCCTATACGGGAAGCCTTTTGATGCCCCCTCTGTTCGGGGTGCTGGCCAACCACCTGGGGACGGGTCTGCTGCCCTTGTTTCTTCTGGGTCTGTTGGCCCTGATGGTCTTTGGTCACGAGCGGCTGCTGAAAAAGAGCGCCGGGGAAAAACGGGAGGGGACTGTTACTAATTTGTAACTATTTGCAATCACTTGTAACTTTTTATGATTCACATTTGACCTCCTTCGCTATGTATGGTAGGATAAGAGCAGAAACAGAAGGGGGGATCCTCCGTGAAAGGAAGCTGGTTTGCTCTGCTGCTGTGCGCCGCTCTGATCCAAGTCCCCGCCCTGGCCGCCGGGGAGACGGATTTTTCCGACGTCCCCGCCGGAAGCTGGTTTGCGGAGGGGGTGGCCATCTGCGGGGAAAAGGGCGTGATGGAGGGAGTGGGAGACGGCCTTTTTGCCCCGGACAGGGAGCTGTCCTCGGGGGAATGCCGGGCCCTGGCCTACCGGCTGTATGATATCCGCCGGGGCGGAGATGGGGCCATTCTCCCCGCTCCGGAGAACTGGGGTTATCTCACCCTCACCGTGGATGGCCATACCTTTGAGGGCTATACCGACCCCAATCGGGAGTGGAAGGGATCTGTGGAGTGGGGCTTTCGAGGCCGTGACGACTGGGCGGCGGACGGCTCGGACTACCCCGGCTATACCCTGCCGGCGGCTTTCCTCTCCCCGGAGTGGGCCGGGTGGGCCTGGTCGGTTCAGAACCTTCCCGCGGTCATGACCCTGAATGGGGTGGAATACTCCGGCTGCGCCAGCTATGGCCGGATCTATGGGGATACCGTCCAGATCTCCTTCCTCCCCGACGGCGGGGAGGAGATCGCCAAGCTCCTCAATGCTTCCATCTATCCTGCCCCGCCCGCCCCCGACCGGTGGTGGCGGGATCTGGCCTACACCCTGGAGAGCCAGGGGCTCCAGGACACATTGGGCGCCTCTGATTATTGGGTCTATACCTGGGAGGGTTCAGCTGACCGGGAGGAGTTTGCCCTGGCCCTGGCCCGCTCCGCCGGGGAGTTGGAGCCCACCAATGGGGTTTCTGAGCTGCCCGACTGTACCGATGAGCAGATTCTGGAGCTTTATCGTGGGGGGATCTTGACCGGAACGGATGAATATGGCTCCTTCCGGGGGAGCGATCTCCTCACCCGGGCCCAGGCCGCTGTCATGGTGGCCCGGGTGCTGGATCCCGCCCTCCGGATCACCTCCGCCCCTACGCCGCTGCCTACGGAGGGGTATACGCTGACCTACCTTATGGACGGGTCGCCGGACTGTGGGATCGATTATCCGGTCTGTTTGCTGGCCCAGGAGGATATTATGCTGACTCTGGACGGCAGGCAGCTTCCCTGGCCTGTGGAGGCGCCAGTCCCCTCCTATGCCCTGGATCGCTCCGGAGACTACTGTTTTATGGGCTTTTATGATGAGAGTACTCCGGATCCTTACGATACAAAGGCCGGGCTTATTGACCGGAACGGAGTGTATATCGTTCCCCCGGAGAACGGAAGGAGGATGACCTATGCGGTGGAGGGGGGCTTCTTCACTGAGATCCATAGGGAGAGTGGAACGGTCTGGGGCTTGCTGGATCAGGAGGGCCGGTGGCTCCAGGAATTGGAACAGACCGACGGCGATCCCAGAGAAACCTATCCTCCCAAGGGGAGACAGCCCTTCCGCGGGATCGAATTTGAGGGATCCTATTATGTGGATAAAACGGGGACGCCGGTGAGTCAACGGTTTGACTGGGGAAGTCATATCACCGATGACGGCCAGGGCTTTGTGGGAATAGAGGAAAAAATATACCGCATCCGGTTTGAATAAAAAGAGCCCCTGTCCGGGAGGACAGGGGTTCTTTTTTGATGGAGCTTTTTATTTCACCGCCACGCACTCGATCTCCACCAGGCCCCCCAGGGGGAGGGACTTGACGGCGAAGCAGGAGCGGGCGGGGACTTCGCCCTGGAAATACTGGGCGTAGACGGCGTTAAAGGCGGCAAAGTCGGCAATGTCGGCCAGGAAGCAGGTGGTCTTGGCCACATCGGCAAAGGTCATGCCTGCCTCGGCCAGGACGGCGCCCAGGTTCTCCAGGGCCTGCTTGGCCTGGGCCTCCACGCCGCCCTCGGCCATCTTACCGGTGGCGGGCACCAGCCCCAGCTGGCCGGAGGTGTAGAGGGTGCTGCCGCACAGCTTGGCCTGGCAGTAAGGGCCCACGGCGGCGGGGGCGGAGGTGGTGGCGATGGTTTTGTTCATAGGTGGATCCTCCTTTTTGATAGATAAGGGGTTTAAGTATGCAAGCCTTATTATACTCCCCCGGAGAAAAAATGCAAGTCCCCGGACAAAACTGTCCGGGGACTTTGCAAAAGAGGGGACTTATTTGCCGGAGACGTAGTCTGCCATCCGCATACCGGCCAGCCGGCCGGAGGCGAAGGCCATGCCGGAGGAGGTACCGCCCACATCGTAGTAGGGGGCGGAGTAGATGGAGCCGTTGTCACCGCCGGCAATGTAGAGGCCGGGGATGGGCTCCATGGCGGGGGTGAGGGCGTTCATATTCTCGTCGGTGACGATGCCTCCCATGGTGCACCAGGAGCCGGCGTGGTACTCGATGAGATAGTAAGGGCCCTCCCCGATGGCCTTCATGAGGGAGGCGGGCTTGCCGAACTCGGTATCCTTTCCGGCGGCGCACATGGCATCGTAGTTGGCCACCGTCTCGGCCAGGTTGTCCATGCCTACCTGGGCGGCCAGCTCCTCAATGGTGTCGGCCTTCCAGACCCAGCCCTCCTGGATGCCCAGCTCCAGATCCTCCTGAAGGCGGGGCAGGGGGGTGTTGTGCATGATCACGGGGCTTCCCTCGTTGGCGATGGCGTCATAGTAGATCTCGGGGCTGCCGATGCTCTTGAAGTAACCCTTGTCCAGGCAGGAATCCACCAGCTCCTGGTTGATAACGGCGTAGTAGTAGCCGTTGGGGCCGGCGTGGAGGAGGGCCTCGCCGCCGGAGGCCAGGGGCTCGTTGGCCAGGACGTATTCATTGAAGAAGCGGTTGCCGTAGCTGTTGACAAAGAGGCCGCAGCCCATACCGAAGGTGAGGGCCTGGTTCCGATCCATCATGTATACCCCGAAGTTGTCCATGGAGGAGGACTTGGAGTTGGTGCCCCCCAGGTCGTTGACCGAGATGGCGAAGGTCTTGCCCAGCTGGGCCCCGGCGTCCAGGGCCATATTGATGCCGTCGCCGGTGCAGGTGGTGACCCCGGTCATGACCCGGATGTTCACATCCCCAAAGTGCTCCTTCAGCATCTCCTCGTTGCCCAGGAAACCGCCGGTGGCGATGAGCACCGCCTTGGCGTGAACCACAACGGGGGTGCCGTCGGCCTTCTGGGCCTTTACACCCACGCACTTGCCGTTCTCCATGATAAGCTCCTGGGCGGGGCACTGGTAGAGGATCTGGGCCCCGTCCTTCAGGACGCGGGCCTCGATAAGGCCGAATTTGTCGGGGGTGACAAAGCTGTGGACATCCCGGAAGCCGGTGTTGAACCGGTCGGCGCCCAGGTTGAACTCCACCCCCACCTCCATGAAGATGTCGATGGTGGAGCTCATGAGATCCACCAGATCCCGGACGGCGGCGGAGTTGACGGTGTAGTGGGAGTAGTCCAGCAGGTGCTTGGTGAGCTGCTCCTTGGTGTAGATCTCCCCGTTGGCCTTGGTCAGGACGCTCTCCACGGCGCAGGTGCCACCGATCTGGTTGGAGTTGGAGGCCAGGCAGGTGGCGGACTTCTCCAGGACGATGACGCTGGCCCCGGCCTCGGCGGCCTCCAGGGCGCCGAAGAGGCCAGCGCCGCCGGCACCGATGACGCAGACGTCAGCGGTATATTCCTCAGCGGTCTTGGCGGTATCGTCCTTCTTCACCGGGGCGGAGCGGAGGACCTCCGGGTCGCCCCCGGCCTGGGTGACGGCGTCAGCCACCGCGTCCAGGATGGCGTTGCTGGTGAGGGTGGAGCCGGAGACGGCGTCCAGGCCCAGGCTCTGGTTTTCCACGATCTGGCCGGGGAGCTGGTCGATGGCGGCGGTGCCGATGCCGTCGGTCTCCTGGTTTTCCCCTACGGTGACGGCGGTGACGGCGGTGATGGCGTCGGCGGAGAAGGTGACCTCCACCTTCACATCGCCCCCCATGCCGGTACCGGTGCCGGTGTAGGTGCCGGGGGTGTAGATCCCCGCCTGGGCGGGGGTCTCCTCCGGGGTTTTCTGGCAGCCGGAGCAGGCCAGAGCCAGAAGGGAGAGGGACAGGGTCAGCGCAATGAAACGTTTCCTTTTCATGGGATCTTCCTCCTTGTTCAAAGGGTGTTGGGTGTTGACGGGGGTATTATAAACCCTCACCTTAGATGAGACTCAAGAGGGAAATTTAAATTTTCACAATTTTTGCGGGGAGGGGTCAGGGCTCCTGGACGTGGAGATAGCAGACCACGGCGGCGTGGGGGCGGCCCTCCCCGTCGAACCAGCGGCCCTGGAGCTCGGCGCAGACGGGATCCCCCACCTGGAGGCCCCGGTGGCGGCATTCCGCCAGCTGACGGGAGAACATTTCCCGGGTGATGACGCACTTGTCATCCACCAGGGTGGAGGCGGCCAGGTATTGGCGGGGCGGGAGGTAGGTCAGGCGGGGAAGATCCTCCGGGGGGAGGAGATCCCGCTGGTCCTCGTCAAAGGCCTCTCCCCACTGGTAGGAAAAGTGGCCCTGGGAGAGAAGCTCCTCCCGCCGGGTCAGAAGGAGGAAGCGAAGGGAGGGGACGCAGCCCATGACCCGGGCGGTGAGGCCGCCGTCGGACTGGCGGGAGGGGAAGTCCCGCTTTTCCGTGTGGGAAAAGAGCCAGTACATGCCGGGCAGGCGGGTGAGCCTGCACTGGGTCAGGGTCTCCTGGGCGAAGTCCATGTCGGACAGCTCCCGGTAGATGGACTGGCGCACCCGCTCCAGGCGGCGCAGCTCCCGGGTGATCTGGTGGGCCCGCAGATCCAAGGCTTCATACTGCTGGGCGTAGGTGCTGGAGCTTAAAAGCTCGGCGGTCTGCTCCAGGGAGAAGCCGAAGCTGCGCAGGTGGCGGGCCAGGGTGAGGCGGCGGAGATCCAGCTCCTCAAAGGTGCGGTAGTTGCCCTCCCCCGTCCGCTTGGGGGAGACGATGCCGTATTTCTCATAGAAGCGCACCACGTGGACGGGCAGGCCCACGGTGGCGGCCAGGTCGCCGATCCTGTACTCCATGGGAAGGCCTCCTTTTCTCTCTTTGTATGGGGGCGATGGGAAAGCCGGCGTGGTACGGAGGTACCACGCCGGCGGAGGTTGGGCTGTTTATTTCTTCTTGCTGGCCTCCCGCATCCGCATACCGTGATCCAGGATGCGCTTGCGAAGGCGGAGGTTCTCCGGGGTGCACTCCAGAAGCTCGTCGTCGGCCAGGAACTCCAGATCCTGCTCCAGGCTCATCTGGCGGGGGGGCACCAGGCGCAGGGCCTCGTCAGAGCCCGAGGCCCGCATGTTGGTGAGCTGCTTCTTCTTGCACACGTTCACCGAGATATCCTCCTGCTTGGGGCACTCGCCCACGATCATGCCGGCGTAGACCGGAGTGCCGGCGCCGATAAAGAGGGCCCCCCGCTCCTGGGCGTTGAACAGGCCGTAGGTCACCGCCTCCCCGGTCTCGAAGGCTACCAGGCTTCCGGTGTTCCGGCGGGCGATCTCCCCCTTCATGGGGGCGTACTCCTCAAAGACCGAGGCCATGATGCCCTCCCCCTTGGTGGCGGTGAGGAACTCGTTGCGGTAGCCAAACAGGCCCCGGGAGGGAACCAGGAACTGAACCTTCATCCGGTTGCCCACGGGGGTCATGTCCAGCATGTCCCCCTTTCTCTTGCCGATGGCCTCGATCACGCTGCCCACACAGTCGGCAGGCACGTCCACCACCAGGCGCTCAATGGGCTCGCACTTCACCCCGTCGATCTCCTGGAAGAGGACACGGGGAGGGGAGACCTGGAACTCGTAGCCCTCCCGGCGCATGGTCTCCATGAGGATGGACAGGCTCATTTCCCCCCGGCCGGCCACATTGAAGGAGTCGGTGTTATCGGTCTCGGTGACCCGGATGGACACGTCCTTCAGGGTCTCCCGCTGGAGCCGCTCCCGGAGCTGGCGGGAGGTGACGAACTTGCCCTCCTTACCGGCGAAGGGGGAGTCGTTCACCGAGAAGGTCATCTCCATGGTGGGGGCGGAGATCTTTACGAACTCCATGGGCTCCACGGCGGCGGGGGCACAGATGGTGTCGCCGATGGTGATGTCGCCGATGCCGCTCATGGCGATGATCTCTCCCGCGGCGGCCTCGGCGGCCGGGACCTTGGC
>JAAWBD010000038.1 GCA_022792495.1 Oscillospiraceae bacterium | reverse complement strand
GCTCACCTCCATCGCCTGCAACGGGGTGGCCCCCTATAAGCAGATCGTCACCCACGGCTGGACCGTGGACGGGGAGGGCAAGGTGATGCACAAGTCTCTGGGCAACGCCGTCTCCCCCGACGACGTGCTCAGCCAGTACGGCGCCGACATCCTCCGGCTGTGGGTGGCCTCCGCCGAGTACACCCAGGATATGCGTATCTCCCCCGAGATCCTCAAGCAGCTGAGCCAGGCCTACCTGAAGATCCGCAACACCGCCCGCTACATGCTGGGCAACCTCTCCGGCTTCGACCCGGACAACCGGGTGGCCCCGGAAAAAATGATCGGCCTGGACCGCTGGGCCGTTTACCAGCTGGGCAAGCTCGCCCAGACCTGCCGGGCGGCCTATAACAGCTATGACTTCCACATCGCCTACCGGGCCATCTATAACTTCTGCGTGGTGGAGATGTCCAACTTCTACCTGGACATCATCAAGGATCGCCTCTATTGTGGAGATGGGGCGGGCCGCGCCTCCGCCCAGACTGCCCTCTACGCCCTTCTGGACGGCCTGACCCGGCTCATCGCCCCCGTGCTGGCCTTCACCAGCGACGAGATCTGGGCCGCCATGCCCCACGGCAAGGAGGATAACGTCGAGAGCGTCCTCCTCAACGATATGCCTGACCTGGATCCCGCTTTCGCCCTGTCTGAGGAGGAGGAAGCCTGCTGGATCAAGGTCATGGCCCTTCGGGACGATGTGAACAAGGCCCTGGAGCTCTCCCGGGCCGAGGGGGGCGTGAAGAAGAACCAGGACGCCGATCTGCTTCTCACCTTCACCCCCGAGGCCTGGAAGGAGTTTGAGGCCCTTCACATGGACGAGGACGACCTGGCCACCATCTGTATCGTCTCCTCGGTCACCCTGGCCCAGGGAGAGGGAGAGGGCTATCAGGGAGAGCTCTTTGAGGGCCTGACCGTCAAGGTCTCCCCCGCCGCCGGCGAAAAGTGTCCCCGCTGCTGGAACCACGATGTGCACATCGGAACGCAGGGCCACCACGCCGAGCTCTGCGACCGCTGCGCGGCCGTGGTAAAGGCGGAGCTCTGATTCATAGAAAACGAACCCCCCATGACCTGTTGGTCATGGGGGGTCTATTGTTCCGTGCTCCTTTTCAAACTCCTCAACGCAGTTGTAAATCAGCACACGAATCATACTGCTGACGCTGCGGCTGTCTTGTTTCGCGATGAGCCGGAGTTTTTCTAATGATTTTGCGGGAATACGTATGCCAACCGTTTTCTTTGGGCCGTTCATGCCGCCACCTCCATATCTGAATGATATCATATAGATATCATTATGTCAATATCTATATGATATCTTTTAGACTCGTTGAAAAGGTGATATCACTATGATATAATTTTGATATCAAATAGAATCTATTATAAGGAGACTTATATGGCAAAACAACAAAACCCCTATCCTTTGCGTATGAGCATAGAAGTAATGGCAAAACTGAAAGTGGTTGCCAAAAGCCATGGCCGCTCGGTCAACAAAGAGCTTGAAATGCTTGCGCAAGAAGATATTGCCGCTTATGAAAAGAAGAACGGGCCCATCGTGGTGGAAAATCCGTGAATAAAACCGAACTTTTGAATAAGGTATCCCAATCCCCCGACGAGCGCCAGCTTCTGGCCCGTGTAGCCGACCAGATGGATCACGCCCAGCGGGGCGCCCCCGCCTGTACCCCCTTCCTCTCCCCCGCCCAGCAGGAGGCCGCCCAGCGGCTCATCTCCGCCGCCGGGAGCCCCCGCCATATCTGGGCAGGGGGCTTTGACGACGCGGAGCGGAGGGTGTGCGCCTTCCTCCCCGACTGGCAGGGGGAGGAGGACTGGGAGCCCCCCTTTACCGCCCTGCGCTGCCGCTGGCAGTCAGGGGACAGTCTGACCCACCGGGATTTCCTGGGCGCTATCCTGGGCCAGGGCCTGGAGCGGGAGAAGGTGGGGGACATTCTGGTGGGCCAGGGGGTCTGCGATATTTTGGTGTTCCGGGAATTATCCCCCTACCTTCTGCAAAACCTGACGGGGGCGGGCCGGGCCAGGCTCCGGGTGGAGGAGATCCCTCTGGAGGTGGTCTCCCCCCCGGAAAAGCAGGTCAGGCTCATCCGGGACACGGTGAGCAGCCTCCGCCTGGACGCGGTGCTCTCCACCGGCTTTTCCGTCGCCCGGGGGAAGGCCGCCGACCTGATCACCGCCGGCCGGGTGGAGCTGAACCACCGCCCCTGCGTCAAGGCAGACCGTGCCGTAGCCCAGGGGGACGTGATGACCTGCCGGGGGCTGGGCAAGTGCGTGCTGAAGGAGGTCAGCGGCCTTTCCAAAAAGGGCCGTACTATGATCATGATGGAGAGGTATCTATAAAAATGATAACAGACGAAAAGATCGCCCGTATCAACGCCCTGGCACAGAAATCCCGCACTCCGGAGGGGCTGACCCAGGCCGAGCAGGCCGAGCAGGCCGCCCTTCGCCGGGAATATGTGGATGCGGTGAAGGCCAGCCTGGAGCTCCACCTGGACAACGCCGTGATCCTCCGTCCCGACGGTACAAAGGAAAAGGTAAAACGGAAAGAGTGAAAAGCAAAGCGGCGTTGTACCTGAGGTACAACGCCGCTTTTTGGCCTGTGAGGAAAGGAGAGCTCAGCCCTCGGCCGACTGCTGCGCCGACTGCCGGGACTGCTCCTCCACCCGCTGGATCTCCTTTGCCTGCCTCTGGTTGATGGTAACGCCCACAAGGAGGAGGCCCACAATGGTGGAGATATAGGGGAACATCTGAAGAAATTCCGGGGGCATGTTGGTGGCCTGAAAAGCGTTGGCGATGGCGTTGGAGGCCCCGAAGATCAACGCCCAGATAAAGGTGGGGATGGGCATGAAGCCGCCCAGGTTCTGGGCCGCGATGGAGATAAAGCCCCGGCCCGCCACCATGTCCCGGGTAAAGGCGGAGACATACCCCATGGAGAGGTAGGAGCCCGCCAGCCCCGCAAAGACCCCGGCGATGAGCAGCGCGGTGAAGCGGATCTTCAGCGCGCTGCTGCCCAGGGATTCCGCCGCGTTTTCATTTTCCCCCACCGCCCGGATCTGGAGGCCCAGGGGGGTTTTCATCAGCAGCACATAGACAAGAGGAACGCTGAGAATGGCCACATAGGTCATCACATTGTGCCCCGAGAGGATCTCCCCCAGAACGGGGATGTCCTGAATGACCGGGATATTCACCGAGGGGTAGACCAGGCTCTGCAGGCCAAAGGAATTTCCCCGGTCTCCGGTGAGGGCGTAGAGAAGGAACACAGTCCCGCCGCTGCCCAGGGTGTTCAAGGCCAGGCTCACCAGCATGTTGTTGGCCTTCAGCACCAGCACAAAGACGCCGAAGAGCATGGCAAATACCACGCTGAGAGCCACGCCGCACAGCAGCCCCACCCAAAGATTCTGGGAGTATGCGCTGCCCAGCACGCCCCCGATGGAGGCGGCCAGCATCATGGACTCAAAGGCGATGCACACAACGCCGGAGTTGCGCACCAGAAGAACACCCATGGAGCAAAGGATCAAGGGGGTGGACATTCGGAGGATGGCGATAATGAAATTGGTAGAGAGGATGTAGCTCAATACACTGTCCATGCCCTTATTTCACCTCCCCTGTATCCAGGCTCTTCATGGATTCCCTGGTGATGACCCGGTGCTTCCACCCGGCCAGGAACTTTTCTGCCACCACCAGCATAATGACGATGGATTGAACGATGCTTACCAGCTCCGGAGGCACGTCAGACATCCGGGCGGTGGCCTCCGCCCCTACCCGGACATAGGCCAGAAACAGGGCGGCCAGGGGAATATACTTGGGGTTGTTCCCGGCGATGACCGCGATCATCACTCCGTCAAAGCCATGGCCGGAAAGGCCCTGGTATTCAAACCGCTTATACATGCCCAGCTGCTCCACCGCCCCGCCGAACCCGGCCAGAAAGCCGCCGATCAGCTCGCAGATAATGATGGTGGCGGTGACATTGATGCCGGAATATTTGGCGAAGCTGGGGTTTGTCCCCACCATCTTGATCCGGTAGCCAAAGGAGCTTTTCTCCAGAAGGATGTGGCCAAAGATCACCGCCGCGATGGCGAAAAACAGGCCTGCGTGGATGTTGGTCTTGGTAAACAGCCGGGGCAGCAGGGCGGTCTCGGCGTACTTGTAGGAGGCCTTGAAGCCCGAGGCTGTGTCCCACAGGGGGTGGTTGATAAAGTACATGCCGAAGTACAGGCAGACGTAGTTCATCATCAGGGAGGTGACAATGGTCAGCGCGTGGAACTTGGTGTGGAGCACTGCGGTGATCCCGCAGGCGACAGCCCCGGCCGCTCCGGCCAGGAGCATACACACCAGGGGATGCACCCCCGCGGGGAGAGCCAGGCGCACCGCCGCGGCGGTGCAGACCACCCCTCCCAGGTAGAATGCGCCCTCGCTCCCCATGTTCATCTGACCGCAGCGAACCATCAGGCTGGTCCCCACGCCGGTAAAGAGCAGGGGGATCATCTTCTCCACCAGGTATCCCATCCGGCTCACCGTCTGAAGGGGGCCGAAGAGGAACAGCCGGAAGGAGCCCCAGGGATCCTCGCTGACCATAAAGATCAGGAGAAGGGAGATAAGAAGGGCGATCCCGATGGCGCAGAGATCCCGAAGCACGAAAAAGAGGGCCTCAATCTTCTTGGTCTTGTTCATCTGAAGCACCTCCCGATCTCCTCCGGGGACTGTTCCTTCAGCCCCAGCATATACTCGCCCAGCTCACTCTCCGTCAGGTTCTCCAGGGTCTCAAAGTAGGCCACGATCCTCCCGTTGCAAAGGACGATCAGGCTGTCGCTGACCTCCCTCAGCTCCCCCATGTCGGCGGAGATCAGAAGGACGGCGGCCCCCTCGTCCCGCAGGGCCACCAGCTTTTCCCGGATCAGCTCACTGGCCCCCACGTCAATGCCCCGGGTGGGCTGGTTGGCCACCATCAGCTGGGGGCTCTGGGAGAATTCCCGGGCGGCTACCACCTTCTGGATGTTTCCGCCGGAGAGGGTTTTTACCGGAGCGTCGGCCCCGTCGCACTTGATGGTAAAGCTTTGGATCAGCGCGTCGGTGGTCTCCCTGATGTGCTTCCGGTTCAGAATGTGGCCGGTCTGGTATTCCTTTTTATAGAACCGGTCGGAGATGATATTTTGGGCGATGGTGGCGTTGGCCGCGCTGCCGTAGGTCATCCGGTCCTCAGAGATGTGGGCCACCCCCATCTCCCGGATGGCCCGGACCGTCTTTCCCTTTACCGGCACGTCATTGACGGTGATCTCTCCGCTCTGGATCCGGTCCAGCCCGGCGATCATCTCCGAGATCTCCCGCTGGCCGTTGCCCTCAATGCCGGCGATGCCCAGGATCTCCCCGCCCCGTACGCTGAAGGAGATGTCCTTCAGCACCTGCTTGCCAAAGCTGTTGAAGTGGTTGATCCTCTTGACCCGCAGCCTGACCTGCTGGGGCTGGGCTGGGGCCTTTTTCAGGGAGTTTACCGCGTTGCGCCCCACCATCATCCGGGAGATGTCCTGCTCGGTCACACTGTCCACATCCACCGTCTCGATGGAGCGGCCGTCCCGAAGGACGGTGAGCCGGTCGCAGATCTGCTTGATCTCATTGAGCTTGTGGGTGATGAAGATGATGGTGTAGCCCTGCTCCTTCAGCCGCACCAGCTGGGTGAAGAGCTCCTCGGTCTCCTGGGGTGTGAGGACGGCGGTGGGCTCGTCCAGGATCAAAACCTCCACATTCCGCAGGAGCATCTTCAGGATCTCCACCCGCTGCTTCTGCCCCACATAGAGATCCCGCACCTTCATGTTGGGGTCGATGGGCAGGCCGAACCGCTGGGAGACCTCCTGGGTAAGGCGGACAGCCTCCCTGTAGTCAAAGATCGCCCCCTTGGTGGGCTCCATCCCAAAGACCATGTTTTCCGCCACGGTCAGGGAGGGCACCAGCATAAAATGCTGGTGCACCATCCCGATCCCCAGCTTCAGCGCCGCCAGGGGGCTGCCGATGGAGACGGGCTTGCCCTTGAAAAAGATGGTTCCCGTCTCGGGGGGCTCCTGGCCGAAGAGCACCTTCATCAGCGTGCTCTTTCCCGCGCCGTTCTCCCCCACCAGACCGTGGATATCTCCCTTCCGGACAGAGAGGTTGACGTTTTTGTTGGCCGCGAAGCCGTCCTTATAGACCTTGGTGATGTTTTCCATCGAAAGGACGTACTGGTATTCTTGTTCCATGGTAGCCTCCTTGCCGCGCCGGCGGCGGTTATCCGTTCTTCAGGTCTCAGCTCACGGAATTCTTCAGATCCTCATAGACCTGAGCGTCCATCCCGATGGCGGTGCTGACGGCGATCTCACCGTTGACCACCTTCTCCCGCAACTCCTCCACCTTGGCCCGGACGTCGGCGGGAACGGCCTTCTCATAGTAGCTGTTCTCCGCCAGGCCCACGCCGTCGGCGGCCATGTTGATGGCGTTGTGGGAGCCCCAGGCCAGACTCCCCTGGAGAGCGTCGGTGATTGCGTTGCACAGCACGATGTCAAAGTGCTTCACCACAGAGGTGAGGATGGCGTTGGCCACCTCGGGGTTGGAATCCTCCAGCTTCAGGGACTGGTCGGAGTCCACGCCCAGGGCCCAGAACCCGGCCTCGGCGGCGGCCTCGTATACGCCGGAGCCCGCGCCGCCGGCCACGGCGTAGATCACGTCGGCCTTCTGGGCGTTTTGGGTGAGGGCCAGCTCCTTGGCCTTGGGGCTGTCGATAAAGCTGCCCACGAAGGAGGGCCGCACCACGATGTCGGGGTTGATGTAGGCCGCGCCCTCAATGTAGCCCACCAGGAAGTCGCTGACCGAGCTGGTCTCCTTGCCGCCCACAAAGCCGATGACCCCGGTCTCCGACATCATAGCGGCCAGGGCGCCGCCCAGGAAGGAGCCCTCGTTCTGCAGGGCGGAGAAGGAGGCTACATTGGGGAAGGCCCCGTTGGAGTAGTCCAGCTCGGAATCATAGTAGATGAACTGCTGCTCGGGGAAGCTGTCGGCCACCGACATGATGGTCTCCATCAGGCTGGCGGTGCCGGTGACGATCAGATCCCACTCCCCGGACTCCGCCAGCTCGGTGAGGGTGGGCAGGGGGGTGGTGGTATCGCCCTGAAGCTCAATGCACTTGATGTTGTTGATCTCGGGATTCTGCTCCTTGGCCATCTGGACGCCGTCCCAGACCATGTCGGAGAAGGCCTTGTCCCCCAGGCTGTTGGGCACTACCAGAACCACATTGTAGTTGGCCTCCACCGGGGCGGGGGTGTTGTCCTCCACAGCGGCGCTGGGATCAGCGGAGGGCGCGGGGGGAGTCTTGCCGCCGCAGGCGGCCAGGCCCAGGGTCATGCTAAGAGCCAGGAGCAGTGCGAACCATTTCTTTTTCATTGTGGGTTCCTCCAATTTGATTGATTTTATGAAAACCGCTTAAAAGCGGGTTTCATCTACAGGGAAATAATGTTTTCCGGTGTGGGAGTGTGGGGGGAGAATTCCCCGGCGGCATGGCCCACCGCCACCGCGATGGTAAACCGGTATCCCGGGGGTAGGCCCAGCAGGGCGTGATACTCCGGGGCCCGGGATCCCGTAAACACCCGGTCGGGGGCCGCCATGATCACCGAGTCCAGCCCCATTGCCTTGGCCGCCAAGGCAATAGACTGGGCGGCAATACCGGCGTCCACCTCAATGTAGTTGTTGGCGGCCTTGGCGGCGATCACCACCAGCAGCGGGGCCCCGAACAGGGCCTTCCCCTGCCGCTGCTCCAGCCGTTCCAGATAATCCCACTCTCCCCGTTCCCGGGAGACCTCTATCATCCCGGCGATGATCCGATCCAAAATGTGGGGATCGGTGACAAAGAAAAATTTCTGCTCTTGCAGGTTCAGGGAGGTGGGAGCCAGCAGGGCGGCCTCCTGGAGCCCCTCCAGCTCTCGGGGGGAGAGGGGGACGGGCAGATAGTCCCGGACGCTGCTCCGGCTCCGCAGAGCCTCAAACAGTTCCATGCTTCCCCTCCCGGATGTCGGCCAGGGCGGTCTCGAAGGCCAGGAGGATGGCGTCGTCAATGCTGTGCCCCTCCCGCTCCGGCAGCCGGGTGACCTGCTCCTTGCCCGAAGGGTCGCAGGCGATCCGGGAGAGGATGGATACCATCATCAGCGCCCGCTTGTGAAACTGGGCGGCGGCGGAGTAGAGGGCGGCCCCCTCCATCTCGGAGCAGAGGATGCCGTTGTCGATCCAGGCCTGGGCCGGGTAGGCCTGGGGCAGCCGGTAATACCGGTCGTTGCAGACGGTGTTGCCGATGTACACCTTCTGCCCCAGCCTTTTCGCCTGGTCGTCCGCCTGGCGGAGGAGCCGGTAGTCGGCGATGGGGCAGAAGGTTCCCCCGCCAAAAAGCCCCTCGTTGATGGCGGAGGTGTGGCAGGCGGCCTGGGCCAGAACGATATCGTTGCGCTCCATATCGGGCACATAGCCCCCCGAGGTACCCACCCGGATGATGGCCTCGCAGTCATAGTCCCGGAACAGCTCTGTGGCGTAAATGAGCATGGAGGGAACCCCCATGCCGGTGGCCATGACGGAGATCCTCTCGCCGCCGTAGGTGCCTGTGTAGCAAACCATCCCCCGCACGTCGCTGACCAGGACGGCGTCCTTCAGGTAGGTCTGGGCCATGTGGGTCACCCGCTCCGGGTCGCCTCCGATGATCACATGGCTGGCGATGTCGCCGGGCTTGGCACTGTTGTGCATTGTCATAGGGATCCCTCCTGATTGATGTAGTGGATCTTGGTCACAAGCTCCTTCTCCCTGGGCGCCCCCGCGGGATACCCGAAGGCGCCGATGCTGGTCACCACCCGGTTCTTGGCGATGCCGATGCTCTCCAGCTTGTCCATGACTTCCAGCTTGTCGGAGATGGGGGAGAGCTGGTTGATCCACACCGAGCCGATGCCGTAGCTCTGGGCGGCGATGAACATATTCTCCATGATGCACCCGGCGTCGGCTAATCGCATGAAATTTTCCCGCAGGTCGGAGATCAGCACGATCAGCGGCGCGGAGAAAAAGCGGTGCTCCTCCACTTCTCCCCCCAGGTATTTGGCGGTAAGGGCGGCCAGCTCATCCATCAGGAGCGGGTCGGTGATAGCGAACAGCTCAAAGCTCTGGTGGCCCCAGGCGTTGGGGGCCCGCCGCCCGCACTCCAGGATCTCGGCCACCCGCTCTTTCTCAATGGCCCTGGGCTCAAAGGCGCGGATGGATCGCCGCTCAAAAATGGTTTCGATCACTTTGTTCATGGGGAGGGGCTCCTTTCTTGGGCGTTCAAAAATAGGGTGGCTAGAACCAGGGCCGCCAGGGTTACCCCCAGCCCGGTCTCCAGCGCCGCTGTGTAGGAGCCGAACCAAGAGACCAGCCAGCCGATCAAGGTGAAGCTGAAGTTGGTGGACAGGTTGACCAGCATGGAGACCAGCTTGTACCGCTGCTCAAATTCCCCGTTGCCAAAGATTCCCCGTACCAGGTTAGGGATCACCACCACTGACACCGCCATGGGCATCCCCATGCAGAAAGAGCCCAGGTACATCAGGGGAACGGATCGCCCCAGTATAAGGGCGGCCAGCCCCCCCGCAATGACCCCGCCGGAGAGATAGCAGGCCCCGGCTATCCCCCACCGGTCGTTGCACCACCCCACCGCCAGCTTCCAGACCACCGTGCCGATCATGGCCCAGGAGACAAAGGAGCTGAGGATCTGAGGTGGATGATCAAACGTTTGACCAAGTGAAAATAAAATCTGGTTATACCCCACCGTCAGGCAGATCAGGCAGGCGTATGCCACCAGAAGAGGATAAACGCCTCGTCCCCGTGAGGGTGACGCGGAGCCCTGCCGGGCCTTGGGAAACTCGGCCCTCCCTGCCCCATAGGGCTGGGCTCCCACATCCTCCGGGGCCCGGACGGCAAAGAGGAGGCTGGCGGGAACCAGCATCAGAAACAATACTCCTCCCAGAAGCCGGTAGGCCGCCCTCCATCCATAGAGGGATATGTACCGGGAGGTAACGCTGTTCATCACCGCCCCCACAAGCCCTGAGGAGGCGCAGGCCAGCCCCAGGAAAAACCCCTTCCTCACCGCGAACCAGTTGGAGACCAGCATGGGGACGGTCTGTACGAAGAGAAGGGCGTGACAGAGCCCCTGCAGGGCGGCGGCCACATACCACTGCCAGGGGGCGGTAAACCAGCCCATGGCGTACTGGGCGGCGGCCATCACCGCCCCGCTCACCCCCAGGGTCACCCGGAGGTTCCACCGGGAGACCGCCCTGGTGGCCAGGGGGATCCCGGCGCATACCGCCAGCCCGTAAAAGGTGGAGTAGGTGGTGAATTCCCCCAGCTGGATCCCCAGCTCCCGGCAGACCGGGTCGTAAAACAGCCCCCGGCAGTTGGAGACGATGCCCAGAATACCGCCCTGGATCAGGGCGCAGAGGAGAAGCACCCAAAAGGGAAACAGCCCCCTCAGGGCCTCCCGGCCCCGCCCCCTCACGGCTCCATCGGGGCGGTGCTCCCCCGGATCACCAGCCTGGGCGGGAAGGTAACGTGCCGGACGGGGATCCGCTGTCCCCGTTTCCGAGCCTTTATGTCGTCAAAAAAGGTCTCCACCGCGCAAAGGGCCACCTGATTGACGTCCTGGGAGATGGTGGTGATCTTTGGGGTGTTGAGCTGGGTGGCCATGATGTCGTCCATGCCGATGACCGAGTAATCCCCGGGCACCCGCCTCCCCGCCTCCGCGGCGGTGCTGGAAAAGCCGATGGCTACCATGTCATTGGAGCATACCACCGCCGTGGCGTCGGTCTGTTCCAGGCGGTGAAAGGCCTCCCGCCCGCCGATGTACCGGGTGCAGCCCCACAGGGTAAGGGCAGGGTCATAGGCCACTCCGTTGTCCTCCAGGGCCCGCCGGAAGCCATTGAGGGCCAGGTCAAACCCCTCCGCCCCGGCGGGAATGCTGGAGGCATAGGCGATCCGCCGGTGCCCCAGCCGCGCCAGGTGCTCCCCTGCCAGATAGCCCCGCTGAAAAACGTCGGCCCCCACCGTGGAGTGGTTCTGGAAGATCTGTCCCCCGTCGCCGTAAAGGATCAGCGCCGGCAGATCCGCCCGCTCCCAGAAATGCTCCGACATTTTCACATGTTCCGGACTCAGGGTGCCGGGGGCGGGGAGAATGATGGCCCCGTCCACGTACCCGGTGCAGAGCCGCTGGTAGTGCTCCGCCTCCAGCTCATAATCGTTGTCGATGTCGCAGACGATAATACTTTTTCCATACCCGTGGATCAGTCCGCTGAGCTCCTTCAGAAATTTGGCGTAGTAGGGATAGAGCAGATCCCCCACGATCACCGCCACCGCGTCCGTGCAGCCCTTTTTCAGGTTGACCCCGGCGATGGTGGGGATGTATTTCAGCCGCTCCGCCGTGTCCAGGATCTCCCGCCGCTTGGCCTCCGACACCCGGATCGCCTTCCCGCTCAAAACCTTGGACACTGTGGTGATGGAGGTGCCAACCGCGTCCGCCACGTCTCTCAAAGTTGCCGACATATCTTCGCCTCCGGAGGTTAAACGTTAAACCATCTAAAAAGATTGTACCAGCGCAAAAGATATTTGTCAATCCTCATGAAACCCCTTTTCGAAAATTTTGATAAGGGAAATATTGGAACGGGGCGGAGCCCTCACAGCGGCTCCGCCCCGTACGCCCAACAAAACCATAGGATCCCCGCCTGCGCCAGCAGCAGCCCGGGCAGCCCCCATTTGAAATACCAGTGCCGGGTCTTGTGCCGAAAGGCGTACATCCCCAGGATGGCCCCCGGGGTCCCGCCCAGCAGGGCTACTGCGAAAAGCCGCCTCTCCGGGATCCGCCTCCCGTCCCGCCGGGCCCGCCTCTTGTCGATCCCCATTAAGGCAAAGCCCAGGACGCTGGCCCCCAGGCACCAGAAAAGCAGGGGAGCTCTCATACTCCTCCCTCCCTCAAAAGGGCCCGCTTCCGGAGCTTCCACAGCAGCAGGATCAGGGAGCTGCCCAGCAGGATATGTCCGATCCCCGATATCCCGGAGAGAGAGGCCTCCATCCCCCGGCTCAGCTGGCTCCCCCACACCTGGGTGAGCCCCCGGGCCAGCAGCCCCAGCCCGGTGATATTCAGCCCCGCCTGGTAGACCAGCAGCAGCCTCCCCACCCCCCTGTCGGAGAAGGCAAAGCTCTTCTCGGCCAGGGCCAGGATCAGAAAGAAGAACATCCCCAGCATGAAATAGTGGGTGTGGAGCACCGACAGCCGGGTGACCCCGGAAAAGCCGCTGAGCTTGGTGTACTCCCGGTAGAACACTCCCAGGGCCATAGCCACCAGAGCATAGGCCAGGGACAGATCCATGTACTTTTTTTCCATTTCATATTCCTCCCAACATTTTATCCCCTTGTCTGCCGGTGGAGGCCCCAGCCCATCCAAACCACCCAGACGTAGGCCAGGGTCTTGGGGATCATCAGCATCCCCACCGCCGGAGCCACGCCGCTGAACAGCACCACCGGCAGGTAAAACCCAAAGGTCAGCCCCGCAGCCAGGGCAAAGCACAGATACAGCACGTCAAAGATAGTTTCTCCAATGGCCTGAGCCATAAAACAGCGCTCCTTCTAATAAACGATTTTTCGTACCACCGTCAGAAAGACCTCCGCCTCCTGCTCCCCCTCCCGCAGAAGGCGGGTCAGATTGGCCATAAGGAACCGGGCGAACCCCTCCCGGGTAAAGCTCTCGTCCCACACATCTCCCCGGATCCAGGGATCCCTCTCCATCCGCCGCAGCAGGCTCTCCTCCAGCCTTCCCTGCA
Organism: Oscillospiraceae bacterium; assembly: GCA_022792495.1. Taxonomy (GTDB): domain Bacteria; phylum Bacillota; class Clostridia; order Oscillospirales; family Oscillospiraceae; genus Vermiculatibacterium. The sequence continues at coordinate 681 of JAAWBD010000038.1, read as the reverse complement.
TGGCTGCCATCCTCTCCTGCCCCTCCGCCTCCCCCCTTCCCAGACTGCCCATCAGCGTCCCGGCAGACCGGCGCAGCCGCTCCCTCAAAAAGTGGAGGATCCCCTCCAGCTGCCCAGGGAAATCCTGATTCGCGGGAACCGCCTCCTCCATCTCCTCCAGGGCCTCCTCCCAGTACTCCTCGGTGAGGGCCAGCAGGATTTCCTCCTTGCCGGAAAAGTAGTTGTACACCGTCCCCGCCGCCACCCCCGCCCTCTGGGCAAGGGCCCGGATGTTCACCCCTCCGATCCCCTCCCCCTCTGCCAGCTCCCGGGCCAGGGCCACCAGGGTATCCCGCAGCGTATCGTCCTTCCGTCTCATTGGGCCGCCTCCTATCATGAACGTGTTCATCTATATAATATACGCCCCTCCGCTGCCTGTCAAGTCTTTTTTGAACAAGTTCATAAATAAAAGGAACGGCCTGAATCTCTTGCCTTTTCTCCCGCCTTCGGCTATAATATGGCAAGAATACACACCGAAAGAGGGTCACCCATATGAAATTAGGCATCGTAATCTCGGGGCCGAATTTCATAAATCCACACCGCTTCACATAAGTCCACAAAACCGTTGTGGTGCAAGGGTCCTCGGCTCTTGAGGTCAAATGTATCTTCATATAAGTTTATAGGCCCCCACGCCGAAATGGT
>JAAWBD010000037.1 GCA_022792495.1 Oscillospiraceae bacterium | reverse complement strand
GAACTCTCCGCCGCCTTTGGCGGCTCCGAGCTACACGGCGCTTATAGCGCCGCCCCATCAGCGATGGGGCCCCGGAGGGGCAAAAAGAAGATGCTTCTACGTCGCCTCGTCCAGCTTCAAAACTGCCATAAACGCCTCGGTGGGGATCTGTACTGTCCCCAGAGAACGCATCTTCTTTTTGCCCTCCTTCTGCTTCTCCAGCAGCTTCTTCTTCCGGGTGATATCGCCGCCGTAGCACTTGGCCAGCACATCCTTCCGCATGGCCTTCAGGGTCTCCCGGGCGATGACCTTCCCTCCGATGGCCGCTTGGATGGGCACCTCAAAAAGCTGCCGGGGAATGTTCTCCTTCAGCTTCTCGCACAGCCTCCTGGCCCGGGGATAGGCCTTCTCCCGGTGGGCGATCAGGCTCAGGGCGTCCACCTGATCCCCGTTGAGGAGCAGATCCACCTTCACAAGGTCGCTGCTCCGGTACTCACTGAGCTCATAATCCAGGGAGGCATACCCCTTGGTGCGGGCCTTCAGGGTGTCGAAAAAGTCGTAGATGATCTCCCCAAGGGGCATGGAGTAGTGGATCTCCACCAGGTTGGTGTCCAGATACTGCATGTCCCTGAACTCTCCCCGCCGATCCTGGCACAGGGGCATGATATTTCCCACATAGTCCGGGGGGGCGATGATGGAGACCTTGGCGTAGGGCTCCTCCGCCATCTGGATGGAGCCCACATCCGGATAGTTGTGGGGATTGTCCACCATGACCACGGTGCCGTCGGTCTTGGTGATCTTGTAGATCACCGAGGGCAGGGTGGTGATGAGATCCAAGTCAAATTCCCGCTCCAGCCGCTCCTGGATGATCTCCATGTGGAGCATTCCCAGGAACCCGCACCGGAACCCAAAGCCCAGGGCCGCCGAGCTCTCCGGCTCAAAGGAGAGGGAGGCGTCGTTGAGCTGGAGCTTCTCCAGCGCGTCCCGAAGGTCGGGGAACTTGCTGCCGTCCTCTGTGTAAATGCCGCAGTAGACCATGGCCTGGGCGGGGCGGTAGCCCGGCAGGGCCTCCTCCGCCGGCCGGTCGGCCTGGGTGACCGTATCTCCCACCCGGGTGTCTTTCACGTTTTTGATGGAGGCGGTGAGATACCCCACCTCCCCGGCGATCAGCTCCCCGCAGGGCTTCAGCCCCAGGGGAAGCAGGTGTCCGCACTCAATGACCTCATACTCCGCGCCCGAGGCCATCATCCGGATCCTCATCCCCGGCTTCAGGGTTCCCTCCACCACCCGGAAGTAGACGATGACCCCCCGGTAGGCGTCGTACTGGCTGTCGAAGATCAGGGCCTTCAGGGGCGCCTTGGGATCCCCGGAGGGGGCGGGGATGTTCTTCACCACATCCTCCAGCACCGCCTGGACGTTCAGCCCCATCTTGGCGGAGATCTCGGGGGCCTGCTGGGCCTCCAGGCCGATCACATCCTCGATCTCCTGCTTCACCCGCTTGGGATCGGCGGCGGGCAGGTCGATCTTGTTCACCACCGGCCGGATCTCCAGGTCGTGCTCCAGGGCCAGGTAGGTGTTGGCCAGGGTCTGGGCCTCAATGCCCTGGGCGGCGTCCACCACCAGCACCGCCCCCTCACAGGCGGCCAGAGACCGGGAGACCTCGTAGTTAAAGTCCACATGGCCCGGGGTGTCGATCAGGTTCAGCTGATAGGTGTTCCCGTCCATGGCCTGGTAGGAGAGCCGCACCGCCCGGGCCTTGATGGTGATGCCCCGCTCCCGCTCCAGATCCATATTGTCCAGCAGCTGGGCCTCCATCTCCCGCTGCTCCACCGCTCCGCAAAGCTCAATGAGCCGGTCGGACAGGGTGGACTTTCCGTGGTCGATGTGGGCGATGATAGAAAAATTCCGAATCTTAGATTGATCAGTCATAATGTAAAATACCTCCAAACGGAAGCGTAGGATAAAAACGTGAAAAGAGAAAAGGGAAAAATGATTGTGTCCGGCCCCGCCGGACGATATTGATATGCAGCCTGTGGCTGCGGCAAGAGCACAGTTTTAATTTTTAGTCTTTCCCTTTTCCCTTCCCTCTGCCGTCCTGTTTATCCGCTCCCCCGTGTTGTGGACGATCTGAAGGAGGGACTGGCAGGCCTGGGGATAGCTTTGGTGAAGGGCGTCGTTGTTCATGGCGGGGAAGGAATCCTTCCCCTTCTCCTTGGCGTGCTGGCTCAGGGCGTCCAGATAGTCGCCCTCAGAGTACACCATGTCCGCGTCGGTATAGCCGGCCAGAAAGTGGTTGGCGGGGACGGAGAAAAACCCCTCGTTCTGGGTGCCTCCCGCCCGGTACAGGTGCCGGAACATCTTATACACCGCGTCCCCCAAATAGTTGGAGGCGGCGTTGATGGCCTCCTTGCTGCCCACCTTGCCCAGCAGGTCAAAGAGCATATCCAGGGAGTTGACCAGCAGCTTTTTATTTAAGGTGGCGGCGATGCTGCCCCGGAGCACGTTCCCCTTTTCGGCAGAGGCGTCGTACAGCTCCTCCGCCCCGATGGTGGTGCCGTCCCGGCTCATGCTGCGGCCCAGCAGAAAATCGGCGGAGACGTGGTAGTAGTCGCAGGCCTTCCGTACAAACAGCAGTCCCGGCTCCCGGGCGCCGTTCTCATAGTGGCTCAAAAGGGCCTGGCTGATGCCAAGGGCCTTGGCGGCCAGCCGCTGGCTCACCCCCCGCTCTCTCCGGAGCAGGGACAGGGTGCGGGAAAAATCATTGTTGGGTTCCATTTTCTTCTCTCCTTAAACAAACACAGTAGGTATATTATATGCATATCAATACATCTTGTAAAGAAAAATTTTCCCGGAAAAATCTTCCTCACCCGGTTGTCATTCCCATTCCATCCGGTGTATAATAAAGTTTATAGATTTCTCCCTTTTTCAGGGACAAAAATGATTACAAAATAATTACAAAAAGTTACAGGAGGGTTACAAAAATGGAGAACTTTCGCTTTGGCTCCATGGTGGAAAAATTGAAGGCCGCCCCCAAGACCATTGTCTTTACCGAGGGCACCGATCCCCGGATCCTGGAGGCCGCCGCCCGGCTTCTGAAGGACAGCTTTCTTGCCCCCATTTTGGTGGGAGAGCCTGGGGCAGTAAAGGCTGCGGCGGAGAAGGCCGGGTTTGACATTTCCGGGGCAAAGATCGTGGATCCCCAGAACTATGAGGATATGGAGGCCATGGTGGAGAAGATGGTGGCCCTCCGGAAGGGAAAAATGTCCGAGGAGGACTGCCGCGCCGCCCTTCAGAAGGGGAATTACTTCGGAACCATGCTGGTAGCCATGGGGAAGGCCGACTGCCTGCTGGGCGGGGCCACCTACTCCACCGCCGACACCGTCCGGCCCGCCCTCCAGCTGGTAAAGACCAAGCCGGGGGCCCACCTGGTATCCTCCTGCTTCATCCTGGTGCGGGACGGGGGGGACGAGGCCCTTCAAAAGCTGTGCATGGGCGACTGCGCCATCAACCTCAGCTACGAGGACAGCGTGGACAAGGAGGGCAACGTGACCATCACAGGGGCCCAGAAGCTGGCCGAGGTGGCGGTGGAGTCCGCCAAGTGTGCCCAGCTCTTTGGCATTGAGCCCAAGGTGGCCATGCTCTCCTTCTCCACCAAGGGCTCGGGCAAGGGGGGCACCGTGGCCCTCTCCGCTGCGGCCACCAAGGCGGCCCAGGAGCTGGCCCCCGAGCTGGCCATCGATGGGGAGATGCAGTTTGACGCCGCTGTGAGCCCCACTGTGGGCCAACTGAAGTTCCCCGGCAGCAAGGTGGCGGGCTATGCCAACACCTTCATCTTCCCCAACATCGAGGCGGGGAACATCGGCTACAAGATCGCCCAGCGGCTGGGGGGCTACGACGCCTACGGTCCCATCCTCCTGGGCCTCAACGCCCCCATCAACGACCTGAGCCGTGGCTGCAATGCCGAGGAGGTCTACTCCATGGCCATCATCACCGCAGCTCTGGCCTGAGGCGGCCCCATCTAAAAATCCCGCAGGGGGACGCTTTGCATAAAGCGTCCCCCTGCGGCCTTTTTTCGCGGCGCGGCGGCTTTTTACAGCCCTGCGGTGGGGTTAAAGATGCCGGTTTGCTGCTGGGTATAGGAATAAAGGGCCTTTCCGTGCTCACGGGCCATCTTGATGGTGGCGCCCTCCCCCCGGAAGGCCAGGGAGAGCTGCTCGTCGGTAAAGACGTTGGCCACTCCTGTGGCGGCGGAGAGATCCTCGATCAGCCTTTGGCAGTTTTCCTCGCTGGCCGGTTTTCCCCGCTGACCCAGAATATCCAGCATATCGGGCAGAAGGTACAGGATGTAACGCAGGCCGCTGATCTTGGTCAGGGTGTCCTTCCCGGGTAGGCGGAAGGAGACCTTGTAAACGGATTCCCAGGCCCGCAGGTAGTTGGTCAGCACCCGGCACATGAGGAGAAGATCCCCGTCGGTGAGCCGGTTGAGCTTGTCAAAGGCGTTGGAGCGAAGGAGAATTTTGGACAGCTGGCCCTCTTTATAGCCTTTGAGGATGCTCTCCGCTCCGATCATGATCCGGCCCTTCAGGGGGGAGAAGTCCTCCAGGTTCATCTGACCCACCAGGTCAAAGACAACCTCGTCGTCCCCCAGCAGATTCAGATCCTTTTTCAGCAGCCGGAGCAGGTTGCTGTCCACCTTGGTCTGTTTTTCATTGGTGATCATAAAAAGCTCCCGCTTTTCGTCGATGGACAGCTTGTCAAAGAGGGAGAAGATCATCTGGTAGGGCTGACTGTTGGGAAAGGTTGGATCCCGCAGGTCGTCGGCAAAGGCCAGAAGCCGGTGCTGGCCGTCAATGACCTCAATACAGTTTTTATAGGCGGCAAACTCCGCCGGGGTTTCGGGAAAGAGAAGGTAATGCCGGCCGGTGGATGAGTCCTTCCGCACCTGGAGCTTGTCGGTGATGTTCAGGATGGGGGCATTGGGGAGAAGGCCGGAGGCCTGGTAGGTGGGAGACATCTCCAGCCGCCCCGCCACAAAGGCGGAAATCTCCATCACCTTCCGTTTGCTCCAGGGGCGCTGGGCATCCTGCACCTCCTTTTCCTTCGCCCGCTTCATCAGGCGAACCACCTCCCGTGGGTCGGCCACCATGGCGTAAAAGCTGACATTTTTCTGCTTTACAAGATGCAGCTCGATGCTTTTCATGGAAAAATCCTCCTTTGTGTTGTTTAGGCCAAGCACAGCATAATAGATCTAAAATGTCAACAATAAAATTAGATCTAATTAAAAAGAATTAATGTAAAGATCTGAAATAAAAAGGAGATGTGAGTATGGCGCGGGTGTGGGGAGAGAAGGGGCGGAGGGACGCCAGCGAGAATAACTATGCCCTGAAGGGGCTGTGCCAGGACTGCGATCCGGGGCCGCTGATCCGGCTCTGTTCGGAGGGGGAGCTGGCCCAGGTGCATAAAAAGGTGGCCCCGGCGCTGATCCGGAACGGCTGGGACGCCCTGCTGGCCGCCGGGATGGGGTCGGCGCTGCTGGCTGTCCTCACCCCGCAGTATGGGGAGCTCCTGGAGAAGAAGGGGGAGCGGGCTGCCCTGTGTGACTTCCATCTGCTGCTCAGCCAGGTCTATGGGCAGATGGGTAGGTGGGAGGAGGCCGCCGGGGAGCAGAACCGGGCCATGGAGTACTATGGGCGGCTTTCCCCCCGGCAAATGGAGAATGACGATTTCCGGTGGATGTTGTGCCGGAACGGGTATGACATCCGCCTGGCCCTGGGGCAGACCGAGGGGCTGGAGCCCCTGCTCTCCCAACTGCTGGCCAACGCCCCCGACCCCTGGCGGAGGGTGGAGGCCCGGCTGCTGCTGGGGCTCTATCACAAGATGGGGGGAGAAAAGGAAAAGGCGGAGGAGCACCTGACCTGGGCGGCGGAGCGGGGGAACAAGCTCTACGCCAAGACCCGGGCGGAGGCGGCCCTCCGGGAGCTCCGGGGGGAGGGGCCCAGCGGGGAGGATCTGGCCCGGGAGGCCCAGAGG
>JAAWBD010000036.1 GCA_022792495.1 Oscillospiraceae bacterium | reverse complement strand
TTTGAACCCTCCTTCGGTTTTGGACCATGGGGCGCCGGAGGATCCTCTGCCCCAGAGCATTGAACCGGGAACTGCCCCCGGCCTTGAGCCCGCCCCCGGAATGACCGCCGGGGAGATCATGGCTCTGGTCTGGAAGGTGGGTATGGTTCTGATGGGCGGCTTCTTCCTTCTGAGCAATCTTATCTTTTTCTATAAATTGCGGAAATCCCGTCGGGCCTTCGACTCGAAGGCCGCCCTGCCTGTCTATCTGGTCCCCGACGGGGTCATCCCCTCCCCCTGCCTGTTCGGGCGGAGCATCTATATCACCCCGACGGTGGGGTCGAATGAGCAGAAGCTGCGGCACGTGCTGGCCCACGAGGAGACCCACGCCCGCCATTGGGACCCCCTGTGGGCCCTGCTGCGCTGCGTGTGCCTGACGGTCTACTGGTTCGATCCCCTGGTGTGGATCGCCGCCCGGTGCGCCCGGATCGACTGCGAGCTGGCCTGCGACGAGGGGGCGTTGGCGGTTTTGGGGGAGGGGGAACGGATCCCCTACGGACAGACCCTGGTCTCCCTCATCCCTGTGAAGAGGGGGAGCAATCCCCTGATCGCTGCCACCACCATGACCGCAGGGAAAAAGCAGCTGACCGACCGGGTGAAGCGCATCGCCCAAAGGCCCCGGCAATTTTTGGCGGCGGCCCTGGCCGTTGCGGTGCTGGCGGGGATCGTGTCGGCCTGCACCTTCACGGGAGGCAAGGAGAGCCCCGCCCCCAGTCCTTCCCAGGGCCCTTCTGAGGATACCATCCGGGCTCTCTCCGGGGAGGAGCTGCGGTGGTTCAACGAGGAGTTTTTCAACCATTTCAGCTCCCCGATCTCCTATACCTACAACATCCGCAATCAGTTTGCCAGCCCCATAAACCTTTATGAGAGGCCGGAGGATATCAACCTCTATGAGCTATTCTATCTGGAGGGGCGCACCCCCACCTCCAAGGAGCTGCGGGCCTACGGCGTGGAGGAGGAAGCCGACCTGGTCTGCCCGGTGTATGTGATCACCGCCGGGGAGATGGAGAAACTCCTGGGGGAGTATACCGGGCTCTCCCTGGAGGAGGTTGACCTGGAAGGCCTGGGGTATGAATATGTGGAGGCGGTGGACGCCTACTTCAACATGCACGGGGATACCAACTACTGCGGGGATCTGGACTTTACCGCGGGCACCCGGGAGGGAGATAGGGTAAAGCTCTACCACCGCAGTGATTTTGCCGGGGGCGGGTGGTATTGTGTGACGTTAGAGGAAGGGCGCGACGACCCGGCGCGCCCCACGGAGGAGGGGGAGGAGAGTCCCTATTGGTTTGTGTCCAATGTGGCCTGCGACAGGCCCCTTATCCCCACTCCCCTGCCCGCCTGGGAGCCGGAGAAAACCGTCTCCCTTGCCGGCCTGGAGCCCTACGCTCCCCCCGCCATCACGGTGGAGACCCATGTGGGGGACTTTGACAACGGCTATGAGAACCGTTTGGAAAACTGGGACTTTGAGGGCCGCAACGTGGTGGTCTACCGGGCCACGGACGGGAAGATCTACGCCGCCCTGCGGCGGGAGGATGGGAGCATGGAGGTGTTTTTCACCCTCTCCGACCTCGACTTCTCCCTGTTCCCCTACAGCGATCTGTTGGGGCATGACGGCTTTACCCTCACCTACCGCCCCGAGGCAGACGCCCAGCGTTATCCCACCGACAGCGACTATTACTATTTCGATGAAACGGGGGCCCCCGTCCTGCTGGCCCGGGGCCACGAGGAGTGCCGGGCCGTGGATCTGGACGGGGACGGGCGGGATGAGCTTGTCACCCCCTGGCAGCTCTTCTTTGAACGGGAAGGCGCAGTCTATGAGGCCCGGCTGGAGGAGCTGGTAAAAGAAGCCTGCCCGGAGCTGACCTACTGGGACTATAGCCTGTGGGACAAATACAGCAAACGCCTCTACGTCAGGGGCCTTTCCGGCGAGGCCACCTGGGAGCGGTATGTGTACTTCGACGGGGAAAGTCTCCTTATCTATAAAAATGAGAAGCCCACCATTGACCATATGGTGGAGGGGGCGGATGAAGGGGTGCCCGCCACCGTGGTGGAGGCCGCCCGGGAGTTTGTGGATGGGCTCTTTATCACCGCGGAAGCGGAGCTCCGGGAAAAGGCCCATCAAGCGGGGGCGGGAGAGGCCCCGGAGGGGGAGCTGCCCCCGGAGTTTGACGACTGGAGGATCGACTATTTTGACGGGCCCTACCGCTATCCCTACGGCGGGGCGGTGGTGGAGGGCTGGTGGTTTAACTACGAGATGCACACTGCCACCCCGGAGCGGGTGGTGCTGGCGGGGGGGCGGTACCTCACCGAGGACGGCTGGGTCTCCCCCGGCTATCCCGGGTGCGACGCCCTGTTCTTTGAGGTGGGGAGCGACGGGAGCTACCGGCTTCTTTCCAGCGGGATGTTCCAGGAGTATCAGGAGTCGGACTTTGTGAGGCGCGCCGTGCTGGGGATGATGCGGGAGGAGGGCGTGAAGCTGGAGCCTGGGTACTCCTACGACCTTTTGGATCTCGCCTACGACCTGGATCAGATCCTGGATCACCCTGGGGACGGAGGGGTGGGCCTGGAGCTTGCCCCCCTCAGCGGGGCAGGAGGCTGGAAGGCGGCCTACTCCGCAGATCCGAAGGAGGGCTACGGCCCCTACCTCCGGGCGTCCTTTTCCGACCCGGAGCAGTACCGCTGGACGCGGCTGGAGGCGGCTCCCCAGATCCCCGTGGAGACCTGCCTCACCCTGGCCCGGGAGGACCGGAGCCTGGTGCTCCAGTTCTGGGAGGGCAGCGACCTGGTGATGCGGAAGGGGGACAATGAGGAGCCGGTATGGTACCGGGCGGAGGGGTCGTCCCAGGGCAGTATCTTCACCCTGGCCCGGAGCTGGTTTGATGAGGTGGAGATGAGGGAGCGGGCCGGGGTGGCCCTGGGGGATCACGGGGAGGGGCCCTATGAGACGGCCATGGCCTACCTGACCTACGCCGAGACGGCGGCCAAGACCCTGGCCGCCCCGGGCGGCCGGTATACCTGCACCTTTGCCAAGATCGCCGATCTGGAGTGGGAGTATCCCGATCCGGAGGACAGGGGACGGTTCCGGTTTTCCTACTCCCTCATCTTCGTGCCCGAGAACGGGGAGGCCCTGAACAACCTGATGGCGGGGAACACCGGGGAGTATGAGGGATCTGACCCTGAGGTTCCGGAGGGGGCCCTTCAGTATTGGAGAACGGGGGAAATGTATCTGGAGGATGGGTATTGGCATTGTGGAGGGCTGTATACGGGGTGAGGGTGCGCTGAAAGGAAGGGGCAAAAAGGAAAAGCTTAGGGCCACGCGGTATTTTGTACGGCGTGGCCCTTTTTTATGGGCGGGTGGGGGTGTCGGGCGGCGGGGGCAAGCCCCCGCCCTACGGGGGTGTGTGGCGGGGGTGGAGTGTGGCATCGCACCCCGCAGGGGTGTGGCGGGGGGTGGGGTGGGGTATCACGCCCCGCAGAGGGGTGGGGTCACAGGAGGAAGGCGGCGCAGGAGGCGGCGGTGGCTACCGCGGCGCCCAGGGCGGCGTAGGCGGGGGCAGGGAGGCGCTGCCACCAGTGGGAGCTGCGCTTTTTGACGTAGCCGTCGGCCACGCGGCGGGCCTCCTCCACCACCTGGTCGGCGGTGACCCCGCCGGTGCCGATGACCCCCTCCCGGACGATAAAGATGGCTTCCTCAAAAAAGCGGCGGTTCGGGGATTTGACTACGATGACCCGGCGGCTGATGCCTTTGAGCATGGCGTTTCCCTCCTATATGGTTTCTTTTTCCAGTATGGTCACGGGGCGGAAAAATATACCCGGCATAGAGGCTTTTCCTCCGGCGTAGAATGTGCCTTGGGGGGTATGAGAATGGAGAAGAGGCGGCCCTGGGGGGCGCTGGCGGCGGTATTTGGGGTGAATATAGCCCTTATTTTGCTGTTTCAGGCCCTGGGGTGAGAGGGCAAAAAAACGTCCGTCCCCCGCGGGACGGACGTTTTTTCACCCCTCCATGTGGCGGCCCAGGAAGCCGGACATGGATTGCAGGAGCTTGTACTCGGTGTCGCCGCTTTGCAGCTCCCCCTCCTCGCCCACGAAGAGGACGCAGCCCAGCACGTCGCCCTCGGCCAGGATGGGGGCCGCGCAGGTCACGTAGAACTTGCCGGACTCGTCGGTGACGGGCATGGGGGTCTCCCCGGGCTGGATCTGATAGATCTTCCGGCCCTCCAGCACCGCCTCCAGCCGCTCCCCGAGGCGCTTGTCCATCAGGTCGCGGCGGGGGGCTCCCGCCACGGCGATGCAGCTGTCCCGGTCGGTGATGACGGTGACGTGGCCGGTGGTCTTGTTCAGGGTCTCGCACATCTGGGCGGCGAAGTCGGAAAGGCCGCCCATCAGGGAATACTTTTTGAAGATGACCTCCCCGTCCTTGTCGGTGTAGATCTCCAGGGGGTCGCCCTCGCGGATACGCATGGTTCGGCGGATCTCTTTGGGGATGACGACCCGTCCCAGGTCGTCGATCCGCCGCACGATTCCTGTCGCTTTCATTTCTCTCTCCTCCTGCGGTTTTTTCGCGTGATCAACATCCCTTATTATCCGCAGGTCTCTTTTTCCTATGCAGGGGTTTTTTACGGTATGATTTGGTAATCTCCATCCCTGGCCTCTGCCTCTTTACGGAAATTTTTGACAGAAGAAAAAGGCGATCATAAAAATTCCCGCCATGTAGAGCAGGAGCCCCGCCAGGACCACGGTCACGGTTCAGAGTGCCAGGGCCAGGCCCGCAGACCGGGTATTGGGGGCAGCGCTTGACGATCTGCATCCAGCTGCCCCACATGGCCGCGGCGAAGAGGGTCACCCCGATGGCCGGGGCCGCCGTCATCGCATGAGAAGGGCGGTCTCGGTCAGCCCCCGGGCCAGTGGCTCCCAGCGGATCTCCGGGTTGGCCCGGTCAAAGAAGGAGCGCCACCGCTCCGGAAGGGCAGAAAACCCGGAATAGGCCCCTGCGATAGCCCCGGCGATGCAGGCGATGGTATCGGTATCCCCGCCCACATTGGCCGCGCTGACGATGGTCTTGATGGGATCCCCGTCCGCCGCCGCGAAAAGGCCGATGGCCACCGACACCGCCGGCGCGGCCATGGAGGAATCCCCTCCCAGCCGCTGGTCCAGCCGGCGCTCGGCCTGCTCCATGCTGTCACAGTCATAGACGATCTCTATGGCCTTCCGGAGCCGGGAGTACACCGAGGCGCCGGGGGCCGGGGTGCCCTCGGCCATGCCCCGCCGCTCCCCCTCCCTGGCCCCGTAGAGGGCGGAGCGCAGTACGGCGTACACATCCCGCTCCGGCGACAGGGCCTGGGCCACCGCACAGGCCACCGCGCAGGCGGAGGCGTAGCCGATCTGGGTGCCGTGGGTCACCTTTGTCATGGTGATGGCGGTCTCCAGGGCTCCGGCGGGATCCCCGGGGTGGATCAGACCGGCGGGGGCCACATGCATGGCCGCCCCGTTGCTGCAGCCCCGCTCCGGCATCCCGATCCCCCGGAATTTTCCCACCGCCACAGGGTCTCCCCCCTGCTTCAGCTCCTGGATCACCGCTTTTGTGGTGGGGCCGGCGCAGGTGGGATAATACCGGGGGTATTTCTCCGACCAGCGCAGCATCCCCTCCGCCACATGGGCCGGGGTGAGCCTCCCCCCGGAGTCGAGCACCGCCTGGGCCATCTCGTAGAGCTGGGAGGTATCGTCGCTGATCTCCCCCACCCTGGCGTTGTGGAAGGCCGGGTTGACGGCGCCGTCCACAAAGAACTCCACCCGGCCGCCGTAATAGTGAAGGATCTCCGGCGCGCTCATGGTCTCTGTGGGGGCGCCCAGGGCGTCCCCCATGGAGGCGGTATACAGACTGCCGAGGATCCGGTCATATAGTTGCGTCATCAGGTCTCCTGCCCCCTTTCCATGAACCGCTGGGCGATCCGGGTCAGCTCCCCCGCCATCCATTCCAAGTCATAGTCGGGGTTGTATTTTTTATAGGTCTCCTGCCACCGGGGCGGGATCTCCCCGATCCCCTTGAAGGCACCGGCGATCATCCCCGCCATACAGCCGAAGGTGTCCGTATCCCCGCCGGCGTTGGCGCAGCTGAAGGCCACCCGCAGAGGGTCGCCCCCGTTGGCGGCAAAAAGGCCCACCGCCATGGGGACACTTGCCCGGGCGGTACAGATATTGGCGTTGACCCCCCGGTCCAGGCGGATCTCCGCCTCCTCCGCCGTCCGGCAGTCGTAGACGATATCGATGGCCTCCAGAAGGGCGGGGGTAATGAGGCCGCCGGGGGCGATACGGGCCTCCCTCCAGCCGATCTCCTCCCCCCGCTTCGCCCCGTAGACCGCCGCCCGGAGGACGCTGTGTATGGTGGAGGTCTCCGTCAGGGCCTCCGCGATGGCGCAGGCGATGGCGCAGGAGGCAGAGTAGGCCTGGTGGGTGTTGTGGGAGGGCTTTGTCATGGCGATGGCGTTTTGGATGGCCCGCTCTGGATCCCCCGGGGCGATGAGCCCCGCGGGGGCGATCCGCATCACCGCCCCGTTGGAGGTTCCGAACTGGGAGCGCAGGCCCTGCTTCCCCACCTCCTCCGGCTCCTTCCCCGCCCGCAGGGAGTCGATGACAAAGCGGGAGGTGGGGCCGGCGCACTGGGGATAGTACTTGGGGCACTCATCGGCCCACATGAGGATCCCCTCCGCCGCCCTTTGGGGGGTTATCTCCCCATCGTACCGAATGACCATCTTTCCCATCATATAGAGCTGAGAGGTGTCGTCCGTGATCTCCCCGTAGGTGCTCCGGTCAAAGCGGCGGCCGTCCCGGAGGGTGGTGATCCGGCCGTGAAAATTCTTATAGATCTCCTCCCGGGACTGGGTCTCTGCCGGGCCGCCGATGATATCCCCCAGGGCGGCGGCCAGCAGGGAGCCGTAGATCCGGCTGTACAGGCTATACCCCATCTGTCTCACCCTCCCCTTTCTCCTCCCGGAAGAGCTTCAGCTCCTCCCGCCAGGAGGGGTTCTCCGCCAGGAGCCTTTGGTAGACCTCCCCGGCTGTCCGCCGGGCCTTCTCCCGCACGTCGGGTCCAAAGCTGGGGATGATCCCGAACTGGCCCACGTTGAAGCCGCCGGAGATGTTCCCCATGACCCCCGCCATGACGGGATCCCCCGTCTCCATCCAGCCGTACATGGCCCCCGCCGAGGAGGCATTTCCGCAGCCGGTGGGATCCACGCTTTCACAGCCGGGCATATCCACGCTGGGGATAAAAAAACGCTTTCCCCGGGTCAGAACGTAGGCCCCCCGCTTGCCGCAGCGGAAAAAGAAAAAGGGAATATGTAGGCCCTCGATGATCTGAAGCAGCTCCTCCTCGTCCGTGGTCTCGAACATGGCGGAGGCCTCAAACCAGTTCAGGGTGGACATCTCCGGGCGGAGGGTCTCTATGATCCGCAGGAACATCCCCCGGAAGCCGCTGTCACAGACGGAGAAACCCGGCTCCCACATGACCTTCAGCCCGGAGGCGTCGCAGATTTTTTTCAGCTCTTTCCAGAACACGGAGTTGATGGGCTCGTAATACAGGTACAGCGCCGTCTGGGGGGCCGCCACGCGGGCGATCTGCTCCAGTCTGCAGTTGGTATAGCCGTACAGGAACGCGTTGTCGATCTTCTCCTGAATGGTATAGATGGATTCGTAATAGCCGTTCTCCTGGTACACCATATCCACAAAGAAGGTCTTGTCGTAGGCCAGGTTCAGGTGGGTCTGATCCACCTGGTTTTCCTCCATCCACTTCCCGTAGTAGTCGAAGAAGTCGGCGGCAATATTCAGGATGGGAGAGACCTCCTCCGTCCAAATCCGGATACCCCCATAGCCGAAAAGCCCCGTCCCGCCCAAATAAGGCCCGTTGACCTGACCGTCGGCAAAGGTGGTTCTGTCCACCGAGGTTTGCCCTGCTGCGTAATATTTCATCTTGTTACCTCACTTTTATCTCCGAGTCATTGTGTGCCTCAATATTTTTTCCACCAGTCCACCAGCCGCTGTATGATGGGCAGTAAGGCCTTGCCCTTCTCCGTCAGGCTGTACTCGCTGTGCAGAATCACTCCCTCAAAGATCTCTTTCTTTACCAATCCATCCCGCTCCAGCTCCTTCAACGTGGAGGCCAGCACCTTGTCCGAGATCCCCCGCAGACACCGCTGAAGCTGATTGAAGCGAATGGCTCCCTTGGAGAGGTTCAGCAGGATAGATATTTTCCATTTGTTGGACAGCGTGCCCCATATGAGTTCCTCATAGTGGAGCGACTCATCTTTATTTTTTCTATTTTGCATGTCCCCTCCCATGGATCTTCCCAATCAATAAACAGACGGTTCACTCTAATTCAGCCGTGCCTTTGAAGGCTCTCAGGCCCGAGATAAACAGCACTACAATGACTGCCAGGTACGGGATCGTACTCACCAGCAGGCCATTCAGTCCAAGGGTGGTCAGGATCTGCGCCATGGCCTCAGAGAAGGAGAAGAGCAGGGCCACAAGGGCGATCTTCAGGGGGTTGCCCCCGCCGATGATCATGGAGGCCACACAGAGAAAGCCCCGGCCGGAGGTCATACTCTCGGAGAACAGGGAGAGTCCGCCGATGGACAGGCAGCAGCCACCCAGCCCTACAAAGGCCCCCATCAGGGCCAGAGAGATGAGCCGGTATTTGGCCACGCTGACCCCCACCGACTCCGCCGCCGCCTCATTCTGGCCAATGCCCCGGATCCGAAGGCCGAAGGGAGTCTTGAACATCACCACGTAGGCTGCGAAGATCATCCCGTAGGCCAGATAGACAAGAATGATCTTATTGTTGAACACTGTGTTCAAATAGGGCACCCGGGCAAAAATGTCAAAACTGAGGTAGGGAAAGCTGATGATATCCTTCCCCGTCACCGACCCCCGGGTTCCAAAGAGGGTGACCATCAACAGGGTGGTCATAGCCCAGGCCCCCGAGTTGAGGGCCACGCCCACCACGATGGAGTTTGAGTGGAATACGATCACGAACAGGCCGAAAATCAGGGAGATGAAGATCCCCACCGCCATGGCCCCCAGGGCGCCCACCAGGGGGCTGCCGGTATAGTAGCTGCCCACCACCCCCATCAGCGCGCCGAAGAGCATCACGCACTCGTAGGCAATGTTATTGTGCCCCGAGGTCTGGTTGAAGCATCCCCCCATGGAGCCAAAAAGCAGGGGGGCCGCCGACCGGAAGGTGATCCCCAGAGTGGACGCGTACACCGTCGTTTTCAGGATTTCCCACAGCATCTCATCCGGCCTCCTTTCCCGCGTTCCTGCGCCGCCGCCGGGCGATGGCGTATTTTACAGAATAATACAGCCTCTCATAGTCAATGGAGACCATGAGCACAAAGAACATTTTCATACATTCCACGGTGAAGCGGTTGAGCTCGGTGACCCGCTCGATCTGCAGGGAGCCCGCCTTCAGCGCCCCCCAGATGAAGGCCACGAAGATACAGGCGATGGGGTTGCTCTCCGCGATGCGGGCTACCATGATGCCGTCCCAGCCCAGGTTGGTGGCAAAGCCCACGTTGAACTTTTTGTAGACTCCCAGAACCTCTACCCCGCCGCTGAGCCCCGCTACAAAACCGGACAGGAGAAAGATCAGCAGAAAGTTGCGCACCACCTTGACTCCCCCCACCTTGGCAAAGCGCAGGTTCTCCCCCGTCTGCTTCAGCTCGTACCCCGGGAGGGTGAACTTATACAGCACATACAGGGCCACCGCCAGCACGATGGCGATCAGGAGGGAGTATGATACGCTGGTATTGGGGATCATGATGGGGATCTGGGCGCTGGACAGGATACTGGGAGTGGAGGTGGCGGAGGTATACTCCCCCGTGGCCGCCAGGATCATGTCCACGGTGTACTCCGACATGATCTCCGCCACAAAGTTCAGCATCAGGGTGACGATGAACTCATTGATCCCGAAAAACAGGCGCATGATGGCCGGAACCAGAACGTAGAGCATCCCTGAAAAGCCTGCGGCGAACACGCACAGAAGGACGTGGGCCACCGGGGGCAGCTCCGCGGTGTAGCCAATCACCGCCGCTACCAGGCCGCCGATGGCGCATTGGCCGGACAGGCCCAGGTTGTCCACCCCCGCCTTGAAGGAGACCGAGGCGGCGATGCCCAGCATAAGGCAGGGGGCCGTCCAGCGCAGGGTATTACCCAGCTTATAGAGGTTTCCGAAGGCGCCCTTGAACACCTCCGCCATGGCATAGCCCAGATCCACCCCCTGGGCATAGATCAGGATGGAGCCCAGGAGCATTGTGACCAAAAGAGATATGCCGTATTTCATGAGCATGATCCTGGCGGAGTCGCTTTTAAGCAGGCTTGCGCCCCGCCGCCATTTCTTTTTCATACGCTACCTCCCAACATGAGGTAACCGATCTGTTCCTCTGTGTATTCTCCGTTCCTTCCGCCGTCGGCCAGCTCGCCGCTGTAGGCCACCAGGATCCGGTCGCTGAGCTGGAGGATCTCGTTGAGCTCGTGGCTCACCAGCAGTACCGCCACCCCTTGGGCGGCAAGATCAATGATCTTTTCCCAGATGAACTCGATGGCGCCCACGTCGATCCCCCGGGTGGGATCCTCCACGATGAGGAGCTTATTTTTTTGAAGGCACTCTCTCCCCACCACCAGCTTTTGGATGTTTCCGCCCGAGAGAGAGCGAACCTTGTCCGTATTTTTTTGCCGCTTGACCCGGAACTCCTCTACAATGGAATCTGTGAAGGCGTCGATGGCCTTGTGATCCAGCCAGAATTTCGACCGGAAGCCGTGGGCGATATGGTAGCCCATGATGGCCGACTCCCATATGGAGGCGTTGGGGTTTGTCCCCTCCTTCATCCGATCCTGGGGCACATAGCCGATCCCCAGCTTTCTTCGCTGGGCCGGCGTCATCTTCAGCAGAGAGATCCCCTCAAAGGTGATCTCGCTGCCGGCCTCCGGCTCCCGCAGGCCAAACAGGGCCTCCACCAGCTGCTGCTGGCCGGAGCCCGCCACCCCGGCCAGGCCCACGATCTCCCCCGCCCGGACGCTGAAGCTGGCGTTTTTTACCCGGAGGATCCCATCCTTGTCCTTCACGCTCAGATTTTTTACCCGCAGCAGCTCCTCCCCGAAGGGATGCTCACGGCGGTTGGCCTGCATAAAGACCTCCCGGCCCACCATCATGCTGGCCAGGTGCTTCTGATCCGTCTCCCGGGGGGTGATGCTGCCCACCTCTTTGCCATCCTTGAGCACAGTGATGTTATCCGCAATCTCAAAGACCTCCCGCAACTTATGGGTGATCAGGATGATGGTCTTTCCCCCGCTGACCAGGAAACGGATGGCGTCAAACAGCCCCTCGATGCCGCTGGGGGTCAGGACGGAGGTGGGCTCGTCCAGAATCAGGATATCGGAGCCCCGGTACAGGGCCTTGACGATCTCCACCTGCTGGAGCATGGCCACGGGCAGTTCCTTTATCACCTCATCCAGGGGAATGTTGAAGCGGTATTTCTGACAGATCTCCTCCACCTGTTTTCTGCAGACCTGTCTGTTGATCAGAGGCCCTGTTTTGTATTCAAAGCCCAATATGATGTTTTCAAACACCGTAAGGCGGCTGTAGAGCATGAACTCCTGATGTACCATGCCGATCCCGGCCTGGGTGGCCTCCAGAGAATTACGGAAGGTGACCCGCTTTCCGTTCAGTATGATATCGCCGCTGTCAGGCCTATACATGCCGCTGAGAATGTTCATCAGGGTGGACTTTCCCGCTCCATTTTCCCCCACAAGGGCGTGTACCGAGCCCTTTTTTACGTTCAGGTTCACATCATCGTTGGCCACCAGCTCCCCAAAGGTTTTCCGGATGTCGACCATCCTCAGAATGTAGGCGTCTTGCTCCCTCTGATTTTTCATAGATCCCCCTAACTGTGGTCAAGGAGCCGCTTTCTGCGGCCCCTTGACCACACTTCAAGTATTCTTGCCCCGTCTCAGTAGCCCAGATAATACTCCTTATAGTCCCCGTAGAACACGTCCACACTGCCGTCCAGTATCCCGTCGCACAGGGAGAGAACCTCCTCCTGCAGTTCCTGGGACAGGTTGTTCAGATCCCGGGTATCGTAGGGGATGTTGCCGCTGGCCATGTTGAAGGACATCCGGCTGGGGAGTTCCTCCCCGCTGTACCACATGTTGGCGATGCTGTGCACCATATGATCCATGGACTTGATGGTGCTCCAGAACACCACCTCGGACTTATCCCCCTGCCAGTCATCCACCCCGATGCACTTAATGCCCCGCTCCTCGCAGGCCTGGATGATGCCAAGGCCGGAGAGATTGGCAGCCTGCTGGATCACGTCCACATCATAGTTTTCCAGCATGGCCATGGCGGTGTTGTAGCCGGCCTCCGTATCAAAGCCGTCGCCGGTAAAGGCGGTGACCACCTCAGTTCCGTTGTCGGCGTAGTTGACTCCCGCCTCAAAGCCGTACTGGAACCGGCGCATGTTCACGGTGTCTGTATGAGCGATCCAGCCCACCTTGCCGGTCTGGCTGGTCTTGGCAGCCACGTAGCCGGAGATGAAGGAGGGCTCCCAGGGATCGCAGGGAACGGCGGTGGCAAAGTCCAGGTCGTTCTCCAGGTAGCTGTCGATGTAAATCACATAGGTCTCGGGGTACAGGGCGTGGAACTCCTGGGCGATCTCCTCGAAGGTCTGGGCCATGGAGTCGATCCGCAGGAAGATCATTCCGTAGCCCGCCTCCCCCATGGCCATCATGGATTCGGCCCACTCGGCGCTGTCCGTGGCCTCCACGC
Source organism: Oscillospiraceae bacterium (assembly GCA_022792495.1). Classification (GTDB taxonomy): domain Bacteria; phylum Bacillota; class Clostridia; order Oscillospirales; family Oscillospiraceae; genus Vermiculatibacterium. The sequence goes on along the minus strand of JAAWBD010000036.1, from coordinate 4,928 downwards.
ATTTTACCGTCCAACCCTCCAGCTCCAGGTATTGGAAGCCCTTCCAGATCAGCAGATCCCAGTCGCTGGAGATGGCCTTGTTGGAGATGTAGCAGGCGCTCTTGGCCCGGTCGTTGACAGGCTCCTCCAGCCCGGTTCCCTCCCCTGTCTGGACGGGAGACGGGGTTTGCCCGGTCTCTGTGGGCTTCTCCTCGCGGCCGCAGGCCGCCAGGGAAAACAGCATCGTCAACGTCAGCAGCATTGTCAAAAGCTTCTTCAATTTCATGTTCATTCTCTCCTCTTCTTATAATTTTTCGCCGTGTTTTTCCCCTTTTCTCAACACTGACTGATTTTATTGTATCGGTTTTCCCCTCCTTTTCAATTACCTACTTTTATGTTAGCTCCCCAATATTTCGACAAATTTTTTATGCAATATGCACATTTTTCCTCCGTCATTTTGTCTACTATCTTCAAAATGAAACAAACAAGCCCGGGCTCTCAGAGCCCCCTGTGGGGATGGAAAGAGCGCGGAGCAAGGAAGGCCTTCCTTGCTCCGCGCTCTTTTTGTCTCAGGGTCTGCCCTGTGATCTCCCCGTTGCGAAATACCGCCGGAGGAGGTACAATGGGCTTGTCCGATCCTGTTCTTTTGGAGGCGATGAAATGGAGATCCGTTTTCCGGAATATTATGTAAGCTTTCAGTGTCTTGCCGGGGCGTGCCCACACACCTGCTGTGGGGGATGGGAGGTTCCGGTGGACAAGGCCACCGAGGCCCTATACCGTTCCCTGCCCGGGGAGCTGGGGGAGCGGGCCCGGGAGGCCCTGGGAACCGGAGAGGACGGGGACGTGGTGCTCCGGCTGCGGCGGGGGCATTGCCCTCTGCTGGAGCCCGATGGACTGTGCCGGATCCACAAGGAGCTGGGGGAGGCGGCCACCAGCCTTACCTGCCGGAGCCACCCCCGGTTCCGGTACGTGTACGGAGGCCTGGAGGAGAGGGGGCTGTGCGGCTCCTGCCCGGAGGCGGCCCGGCTCATTTTAAGCTCAGATACGGCTCTGACCTCCTCCCAGGAGGAGGGGGCGGAGGAGGAGGCCCCTCCCCTGCTGACAGTCCTGCTGGAGGCCAGGGAGACCGCCATGGCCCTTTTAGGGACGGAGATTTCTCTGGAGGACCGGCTCCGGGGCGTATTGCTCTTTGCCAACGAGGTGCAGCTGCTGCTGGATCAGGGGCGGGAGGGGGATATCCCCGGGCTGTGCCGGGTCTATGAGGAGGGCTTTCCCCTGGTGGAGCCGGATGGGCTGCCGGAGGGGGAGGAGGCCCTGAGAAAGTGCTTTGACCTTCTGCTGGGGCTGGATATCCTCCAGGAGGAGTGGCGGAAGCTGCTTCTATCGGGACAAAAAGAGGGCGGAAGCCCCGACCCGGTCCTGGGGGCCAGGGCCACGGGGTATTTTCTATACCGCCACTGGCTCCGGGGGGTGTGGGATCGGGATGTGCTCAGCTGGGCGGAGTTTGCCGTGCTGGGAACCATCACCGCGGGACGGCTGGCCCCCCTCCAGGAGGAGGGGTTTGCCGGGGCCTTCCGGCTGTTCTGTCTGGAGCTGGAGCATCACGAGGGAAACATGGGCGCGATACAGGACGGGCTGTGGGATCAGATCAGTCTGGCGGAGATGCTGGGGGCGGCGGGGATATAGATCCCCGCCGCCCCTTCCCTTTCAGCTCTCCTGCCCCTCCTTGAAGATGTGGGTACGGACGAAACGCTTCATACAATAGTCGTACTCGGCGTTGACAAAGCCGGCGTAGAGCACATCCACCACATTGAGCTGGGCAATCCGGGAGGAGAGGGCTCCCATGCGGAAGGTGAACTCGTTGGTGGCGGTATGGAGACGGTAGTCGGCCAGCCTGGCGATGGGAGAGGGGGCGGAGCGGGTGACGGCGATGATGGGGGCGCCGTTCTCCTTCAGGGCCTTGATACATTCGATCATCTCGGTGGTCTGGCCGGAGTAGGAGAATACGATGGCCACGTCCTCCCCCGTGGCGTTCCGGGCCTGGAGAAGCTGGGAGTGCCAGTCGTCGTTGAGGATACAGGGCTTGTCCACCCGGAGAAACTTCAGGTAGGCGTCCCGGGCCACGCAGAGGGAGGCCCCGATGCCGAAGAGGAGGATGTTTCGGGCGTGGCGGATAAGCTCCACGCAGGTGGTCACATCCTCCACGTTGAGGAGGTACCGGGTGTCCTCCAGACACTGAATGTTCCGCTTGGTGATGCTGGCGATGATGTCGGGGATGGAGGCGGTGCCATCCAGCTCCGCCTCCTTATGGGCGCCGGTCTCCCCCAGGGCGTGGACGTCCAGCAGCAGCTCCTGGCGGAACTCCTTGTAGCCGTCAAAGCCCACGAACCGGCACAGGCGGATCACGCTGGAGGGGGAGGAATAGGTCCGGTCGGCCAGCTCCCGGACAGTGAGGTGGGCCGCCTCCTCCGGGTTGTCACAGATGAATTTGGCGATGGTGGCCTCGGTGCCGCTCATGGCGCTCTGAGATTCCCGGAGGCGGAGTAGTACATTTTTCACAATTTTTCGCCCCTTTCATTCAAAGCTTTATGTAATTCATTCAAAAGAATCCTTCTTATGAAACATTGTACCACACTTTCTTAAATTTGTTGACATGTTTTTTTATTTTGGGTAGGATGATTTCAGTCAGGAAAACCCCGCCGCAGGGAACCATCATCAAGAGAACGGGAGTTGATTTCATGGATCTGAGCCATATGACCACAGAAAAGCGAAACGGCGCCACCATGGATCTGGATCAGATGACCGCTTTGGAGATCGCCACCGTCATGAACCAGGAGGATCGGAAGGTACCCCTGGCCATCGAAAAGGCCCTGCCCCAGATCGCCCGAACCATCGAGGCGGTGGAGACCGCTTTCCGCCAGGGAGGGCGCCTGTTCTACATCGGCGCGGGCACCAGCGGACGGCTGGGGGTGCTGGACGCCTCCGAATGTCCCCCCACCTTCGGGGTGGACACGGGGATGGTGGTGGGGCTCATCGCCGGAGGCGACCGGGCCCTGCGGTTCCCCATTGAGGGGGCGGAGGATGACCGGGCGCTGTGCGTTCAGGATCTAAAAGAGCGGGAGCTGTGCGGAAGGGACGTGCTGGTTGGCATCGCCGCCTCGGGCCGGACCCCCTATGTGCTGGGGGGGCTGGAGTACGCCAGGAGCCTGGGGTGCACCACAGCCGCCATCGCCTGCAACCGGGACAGCGAGGTGGGCAAGGCCGCCCACATCGCCATTGAGGTGGAAGTGGGCCCCGAGGTGCTCACCGGCTCCACCCGGCTGAAATCCGGCACTGCCCAGAAGCTTATTGTCAACATGATCTCCACCGGGGCCATGGTCCGCATCGGCAAGGCCTATCAGAACCTGATGGTGGATGTGGTTCAGAGCAACGCCAAGCTCCAGGTTCGGGCGGAGAACATCGTCATGGAGGCCACCGGGGTAGACCGGGAGATGGCCCGGCAGACCATCGACGCCGCCCAGGGCAGCGTAAAGACCGCCATCACCATGATCCTGGCCTCCTGCGGCCGGGAGGAGGCCCTCTCCCTGCTGGAGAAGGCCGGCGGCAAGGTTCGTCAGGCCATCCAGGGCCGCTGAAAACCCAGTGAGCATCGCACCCCGCCTCCTCCGCCGGAGGGCCGTCCATGGGGCAGGGCGCGTATGGTCAGATAGATCCCCGGCAGTACCGTTCCACCGCATCCATTTTTGGAAGAAAGAGAGGTAACTGGAAATGACCATTGAGCAACTGGTAGACAAGATCCTGGAACACATGGGCTCCAAGAGCAACGTCATCACCGCCACCAACTGTATGACCCGTCTTCGCATCAACGTGAAGGACGACTCCTCCGTCAACGAGGAGGCCCTCAAGGCCCTGGAGGACGTCATGGGTATCGTCCATGACCGGGCCAATTATTGGGAGGTGGTAGTGGGCCCCGGCAAGTGCCGCAAGTGCGCCGACCGCTGCAAGGATCTGGGCATCCCCGCCGCCGCTGACGGCGAGATGACCACCGGCGGCGACTGGAAGGCCAACAAGGCCGCTGTCAAGGCCGGGCAGAAGGACAACAGGGTCAAGAGCATGCTCAAGACCTTCGGCGACATCTTTGTACCCCTGATCCCCGGCGTCATCGCCGCGGGCCTGTGCGCCGGTCTCAACACCCTGATCCAGCAGGTGTTCAAGGGCTCCGCTGAAGCGGGCTGGTACATCATCGTCACAAGCCTGCTGGGCCTGATCAACACCGCCTTTATGACCTACCTCACCGCATGGGCCGGCTACCGGGCAGCGGAGAAGTTCGGCGGCACCCCCGTCCTGGGCGGTATGCTGGGCATGATCACCACCCTGGGCGGCATCGATGCCATCTCCAAGGTGGTTCACCTCTATAACGAGGCCCAGCCCCTGGACGCCATCCTCCGGGCCGGACGGGGCGGCGTTCTGGCCGCCGTCATCGGTGTGTACTTTATGTGCAAGATCGAAAGGGCCATCCGCGCCAAGATGCCCGACTCCCTGGATATCGTCTTTACCCCGGTGCTGACCCTGCTCATCACTCTGGTTCCCTACATTCTCATCGTCATGCCCATCACGGGCCTGATCTCCACCGCCCTGGTGAAGCTGGTGGGTGCGGTGGCTCTGAGCGAGTCCGCCATCGTCCGGGCCATCTCGGGCTATCTGGGCGCCGCCCTGTTCCTGCCCATGGTGGCCATGGGTATGCACCACGGCCTGGTGGCCCTCTACACCGTGCAGCTGGAGACCTTCGGCGCTGTGTTCCGCTACCCCGCTCTGGCCATGGCCGGCGCCGGACAGGTGGGTGCGGCTCTGGCTATCTACCTCAAGTGCAAGAAGTGCGGCAACAAGCGGCTTCAGAGCGTGATCGGCGGCGCTCTCCCCGCCGGTATCCTGGGCGTGGGCGAGCCTCT
>JAAWBD010000035.1 GCA_022792495.1 Oscillospiraceae bacterium | reverse complement strand
GGTGGCGGAGGAAGGGGCGGGAGGTCTTCTCCCAGCGCAGCACACTGGTCCACTGGTTGTAGAGCTTGGGCAGATCCCGGTGGGAGTGGATGATATGGGCGTAGTGGTCGCAGAACAGAGTCTCGGAGGTGGGCCGGATGCACAGCTTCTCCTCCAGCTTCTCGCTACCCCCCTGGGTCACCCAGGCGCACTCGGGGGCGAAGCCCTCCACGTGATCCTTCTCCTTCTGAAGAAGGCTCTCGGGGATGAGCATAGGCAGGTACACATTCTCGTGGCCTGTCTCCTTAAATTCCTTGTCCAGAATGGCCTGGATATTCTCCCAGAGGGCATAGCCGTAAGGCCGAAGGATGAACATGCCCTTCATGCTGGTATAGTCGATGAGCTCCGCCTTCCGGCACACATCGGTGTACCACTGGGCAAAGTCCACCTCCATATCGGTGATCTGCTCCACCTGCTTTTTATTGTCCTGTGCCATATGTCTCTCCATCCTTTACGGTGAAAGTTGGGTTTATTTTACGTCAAGGCTTACACAAAGTCAAGAAAGTTAAAAACGAAAAGTGAAAAGCTACGGCGTCTGCTGGTCATTTTCCTTGGCCCTGCTGTGCAAAGGCCAGAACCCGCTTTCCCTCCTCATATCCCATGTGGTACAGCCTCTCCACTTCGTCCTTGTCCTTGGTCAGGGTGCCCATGTCCCCAATATCGGCGGGCCCTGCCAGCAGGGCCTTGCCCTCTAGCTCCAGCTTCTGTACTGCGTCCACGTCCCGGTTGTACCGGGCCCCTCGGCGCAGGAGGGCGGCATAGGCCAGGGGCCAGCGGGCCATGGCCCGCTCCATCACCTCCTGGTGCTCCAAAAGAGACCGCCGGTAGTCCACCGGCCGGGTCAGAAGCACCACGATCCTATCGCATCCCTGCTCCAGAGCCCGCCGATAGGGCACCGGATCCGCGATCCCCCCGTCAAAGCCCGGCTTCCCCTTTACCGGGTAAGGCCGGCAGGCTCCCGGTACACAGCAGGAGGCCTTGATGGGGTCAAAATTCCCCTCCCGCAGCTCCTCCTTGTCATAGTACACCGGGTTCCCTGTGGCGGCGTCGGTGACCACCGCCTCATACCGGGCTTGGGAGGCGTTGAAGGCCTCCAGATCCACAGGATCCTCCCCTCCCGGGCCGGAGAGAAAGGTGTAGGGATAGTCCAGATTGATATAGGAGCCCGTCCGGAGCATATTGTGCATGGACATGTACTCCTTTCGGAAGGCGTAGTCCAGGTAAAACCGCAGATTCCGCCCCCGCTGTTTGGCCAGGTAGGTGATCATATTGCCGCTTCCCGCCGACACTCCGATAAGATAGTCAAAGGGCTGTACCCCCTGATCCAGAAGATAGTCGTAGATCCCGGCGGTGAAGGAGCCCCGCATCCCGCCGCCTACGTCGATAATACCTAACATGAAAGAAAATCTCCCCTCATTATTGCAAAAGGTTTCTCTGGAGGAGTTTAAAAAGGGAGGGGGGCCTCCCGGCCCCCCTTTTCCCCAGTGGCTTACTCCGCCGAGATCATGTAGTAATACACCGGTTGTCCCCCGGCGAGCAGGGTGATCTCCGCCCCGGGACAGGCCGCGGTGAAGAGCTTCAGGGTCTTCTCCGCGTCGGACTCCTTCACATCCTCGCCGTAGTAAATGTTGATAAACTCCGCATTCTGGAAGGTGGGCTCCTTGGCTAGCTTTTTCAGCAGCTTCTCCTGGTTTTTCTGGGTGTCGAAGAGCTGCCCGTTGAGCAGAGCCATGTGATCCCCGTGCTTGATGGCAAAGCCGCCGAAATCGCTGTCCCGGGCGGCGTAGGTCACCTCGGCGGTGGACACTCCGCTCATGGCCTCGGTCATGGCGGCGACGTTGGTCTCCACATCGGCATCGGGATCCATCACCAGCAGGGTGGCGATGCCCTGGGGCACCGTTTTGCTGGGGATCACCACAACCTCCTTGCCCTCGGCAAGGCCCTTGCACTGCTCGGCGGCCATGATGATGTTTTTATTGTTGGGCAGGACAAAGACCACCTCAGCGGGGGTGGCGTTGATCTGCCGCAGGATATCCTCGGTAGAGGGGTTCATGGTCTGCCCTCCGGAGATGACCCCGTCCACCCCCAGATCCTTAAAGACGGCGGCCAGTCCCTCTCCGGCGGCTACGGCCACCATGCCGTACTTCTTTTCCGGGGCGGCGATAACGGGCTCGGCCTTCTCCAGCTGCTCCTCCGCCTCCTCCAGGTCGTCAGTGGACTGCACATGCTTTCCCGCTGCCAGATCCTCGGCCTGGGTGCGCATATTCTCGATCTTGCAGAGCTCCAGGATGCCGTATTTGGCGCTTTCGGTAAGGGCGGCGCCCGGGGTGTCGGTGTGGACGTGGACCTTGAATTCCTCATCACTCTCCCCGATGACCAGGCTGTCGCCGATGGAGTTCAGGTAGGCACGGAAGGGCTCCAGATTCACGTTCTCCTTCTCCTTGCGGACGATAAACACCGTGTCGTAGGTAAAGGTGATATCCTCGTCCCCCAGGGCGGCGAAGTCCGCCTTCCCCTGCTTGGGCTCGGGCACCTCGGCTCCCTCGGGTATGGGCAGACCCTTTATCTCGTCCAGCATCCCCTGGAGGATGACCAGAAAGCCCTTTCCGCCGGAATCCACCACCCCGGCCTTTTTCAG
>JAAWBD010000034.1 GCA_022792495.1 Oscillospiraceae bacterium | reverse complement strand
TGTAGGTGATAATGCAATACCCTAATGAAAATTTAAGAATTTATAAAAAGACAGGGAGATTTCATAGTAGTCGGCATTGCTGGTAATGTGTATAACCGGCTGTCTTATGCACATTTCCACAATGCTTGTCTTTTGGTCTTTAGCTTCTTTGGTTCGGAATAGTGTGGTGCTGGCGGTCTATCTCTTGTTTTCGGTTGCTTGCTTCTTTACCGCACATGAGCATTATCAGCCGGCAGGAAGCGGCTGTTATGCTGCTCCGCGCTTATGAGGTATATGGCGGGGAAACGCCGAAGAACACCGCCGCACCGGACTATTCTGATTTTGACGCTGTGGATGATTGGGCCAGGAGTTCCGTCGCCACGCTCTCCCAGTGGGGTGTTATGAACGGATCGGAGGAGGGCTCCTTTTCCCCTCAGGGTCTTTATACTACCGAACAGTGCCTGGTCACCTTTCTGCGCACCGATCTCACCGGCCGGGGTGGGAGAAGCGCGTCCTACACCTATTTCGTCTATCAGGAGGGCGGGATCAAATCGGTGGATCTGGGGCTGCACCGGATCCAATCCGGCCTGGTGGAGACGGATACCATTTCAGACTGCTTCTTTGACGATACAGGCAGGATCTTCTGCTGTACCATTACTTTTCTCACAGACGTGGTCTACAGCTATCCAGAACAGGAGGAGCCTGTGGTTTCCGTGAAGCAGGGGCATTACTTTACCACGACAGATACTGACCCCCTTGCATGCACCCATGTCTGGAGCCCGCTTTGACAATAGCAGGAGGCTTTCCCCGCGGTGGGGAAAGCCTCCTGCTTCTCTATGCTAAAACGTTTATTTTAGATTGGGCTCCTCCGGCCTTTTCTTACTTGCCCGCAGTGACATTCTTTCCGGCGATCATACCTCCGCACAGGGCCTCCAGAATGGCATTGCCGCTGATGCGATCCTCACCGTTGAAGCCACTGCAGATCTCACCGGCAGCGTACAGGCCGGGCAGGGGCTTGTTCTCAGCAGTCAACACATGCATTTCGGTGTCGATATGTAGGCCTCCCATGGAGTGGTGCTCCGCAGGAAGGGTGAGGGTCGCATAGTAGGGGGCGGTGGTGAGCTTTTCGTTTCCGATGAATTTGGTGCGGCCAAATTCATCATCCTTCTTGGTATCGCAAATAGCGTTGAAGCTCTTTACAGACGCACTCAGCACGGCGGGATCGGCGCCGATCTGTTTGGCCAGCTCCTCAATGCTGTCCGCACGGAACAGAAGCCCTTCGGAAATCAACTCCTCCACATCTACGCCGTCGGCGGTCCTGCCGTCAGTGATGGTGGTGCTGTTGGCATCGGAAAGAAGATAGCTCTTTCCCGCACCGATCATTGCGGCGGCCAGGGTCCGGTCATCCGCATCTTCCTTTACAAAGCGTTTGCCTGCACCGTTCACCATCATGTTGGTGTAGGCGCACACGTAGGGAGAAACGCCGGTGTAGTAGGAGATGCCATGTACAAACATCTGGATCTTCTCCATGTCGATCAGCTCGGCGCCGGCGGCCTGGGCCATCACCAGACCATCGCCGGTAATGCCCGCGCTATTGTCGCTGGCAAAGTCATCGGGCAGGGTGGGATACCACTCGTTATACTCGTTGATAAGCGCCACATTGCTGCCCACACCGCCAGTGGCCAGGATCACGCCCTTGGATGCCTTGACCACATAGGATGTCCCGTCACTTCCCTCGGCGCGAACACCGGTCACCCGGCCATTGTCCACGATCAACTCCTTGCCGCTGACCTCGGTCATATACTCTACGGGGATCTTGGCCGCAAGGCCGTTATTTTGAAACAGCTCGATCATCATCGCGCTGTTTCGCTGCTTGCCCTCTCCCTTGTTGCGGCGGGCCCGCTGGGCGTCGAGCACCACCTTGCCGGAATCGCTGGCCTTGCCCGCAATTATATCGCTGCTCCATGTAAAGCCGCTCTTCTCCATCCACTTATAGCACTCATAACTGGAGGAGCAGTACCGCTCAACGAGCTTGGTATCCGCGGTAAAGTTGCCGTCCGCATACACCTGCAGCATATGGAACTCTTCCGAGTCAAACATATAGTCGGCGCCGGAGGCCTTATAGTCCGCATACTGCTTTTTGACCGCCGCCTGCCAACGGGCCATGTCGTCATTCTTCGGCTCCAGCGCAAGGATCGCCTCTACATCCCCGTGCATCTTGTCGTTCATCTCCGCCTTTTTGGATACCTCCTGATTGCCGCAGGCGTAGTAGGCGCCGCTGAGCAGAGTTGTTCCGCCAAGAGCCGCGGTCTTTTCCAGGACGATCACCTTCGCGCCCTGCTCCGCCGCCGCCTGGGCCGCCGCAAGGCCGGCTCCGCCGCCGCCCACGATCACTACGTCGGCGGACAAATTGACGGTTTCCTTCACGCTTGCGTTTTCCGCCGCAGGCAGGGTCTTCAGCACGGCGATGTTTCCGCCAGCCTTGGTGAGCGCATCCTCAATCGCCGCCAGCACACCCTTGCTGGAGAAGGTGCAGCCAGAGACCGCAGCCACATTCAAGCCCTGACCCTCTACAACATTGGTGGGTATCCGCTCCAGCGCAGGGGTGCCCACGCCGACGGTCTCCTTGTTCCCAGTGACCTCTATCTTCTCGATCCTGGTATCAGATACGGTGACGGATACCCTGACAGCGCCGCCGAAGCCCTTGCCTTCGCCGGTGTAGGTGCCGGCTTTGAAGCTGACACCGGCTCCGGCGGCGGGCAGTGTGATCTTGTCGCTGACCAGTTTGGCGGTGTTGGGATCGCTCTTGTCCCACTCCACCCGGATCCCCATCAGCTCACCGAGGTAGCGAAGGGGTACGTAGGTGGCCCCGTCATAGGCGAAGACCTCGGCAGCCTTCCCATCGGACTTGGTGGGGGTCACAGTCTGGCCGTTGATGTTCAGGGTCATGGGGGTAACGGTGATGCTCTTCTCCGTCCCCGCCGCCACGGCGACGGCGCCCAGAACCATCGCAAAGGCCAGGGCAAGTGCGGTAATGCGCTTTTTCATCTTTTTCTCTCCTCCTCTAATGGTTCTCTCTTGTCTGAAAGACAAGAGAGAAGGGGTACCCCTTCTGGCCTCATTATATCAAAATTTTTGCCTTGTTCAAGTATTGTCTATTTTTTAACAGGCCGTTTCCCCCGCTGTTGTTTGAAATTTCCTCACTCCAGCTGGAACTGTCCGGTGTAGAGGCGGTAGTAGCGGCCCTGCTGCTCCAGAAGCTCGGCGTGGCTGCCCTTCTCCTCTATTTCGCCGTGCTCGATGACTACGATACAGTCGGAGTTTCGCACGGTGGAGAGCCGGTGGGCAATGACAAAGACGGTGCGGCCCTCCATGAGGGCGTCCATGCCCTTTTGGATCTGGGCCTCGGTACGGGTGTCGATGGAGGAGGTGGCCTCGTCCAAAATCATCACGGGTGGGTCGGCCACGGCGGCCCGGGCGATGGCCAGAAGCTGGCGCTGGCCCTGGCTCAGGTTGGCGCCGTCCCCGGTGACCAGGGTCTGGTAGCCGTCGGGGAGGCGGCGGATGAAGGAGTGGGCCCCCACGGTTTTTGCCGCGGCGACGCACTCCTCATCGGTGGCGTCCAGGCGGCCGTAGCGGAGGTTCTCCATCACCGTGCCGGTGAAGAGGTGGGTGTCCTGGAGCACCGCCCCCAGGGAGCGGCGCAGGTCGTCCTTTTTGATCTCCTTCACGTCGATGCCGCAGTAGGTAATGACCCCGTCCTGGATCTCGTAAAAGCGGTTGATGAGGTTGGTGATGGTGGTCTTGCCCGCCCCGGTGGAGCCCACGAAGGCGATCTTCTGGCCGGGGTTGGCGTAGACCGACACGTTGTGGAGGATCTGCTTGCCGGGGACGTAGGAGAAGTCCACGTTCTGGAAGCGAACCGCCCCGGTGAGCTCGGCCAGGTCGTAGTCCGGGCCACGGGTCACCGCCCCCCGGATCCGGTGGAGACCCTGGGCGGGATCCCCCTGGGGGTATTTCCAGGCCCAGAGGTGGCCGGGGGTATCCTCGGCGCACTCCTGAAGGCCGTCGGCGGTCTTTTCGCAGGGAACCAGCTTCATCCGGCGGTTATGGGGCACCTTCCAGGCCCAGCGGCCGGTGCGCTCTCCCTGGGGAGCGGGGGTCATGGTCCCATCCGCCTCCATGCGCACCGAGACCAGGGTGACCTGGCCCCCGTCGGGCTCGGGCTGGGCGTCCATGACCTCAAAGATCCGCTCGGCTCCCGCCAGGGCGGAGAGGATGGTGTTGATCTGCTGGGAGATCTGGTTCAGGGGCTGGGAGACCTGCTTGGTATAGTTGAGGTAGACCGAGAAGCCACCGATGTCAAAGCCCCCAAAGATGGCCAGAAGGCCCCCCACCATGGCGGTAAAGGCGTAGCCGATGTGGTTGAGGTTGCCGGCGATGGGCATCACCGCCGAGGAGTAGAAGCTGGCGGCGGTGGCGGCCTGGCGGTAGTCCTCGTTAAGGCGGGCGAAGTCGGCCTTGGCCGCCTCCTCATGGGTAAAGGCCTTCACCACCTTCAGCCCCTCGATCATCTCCTGGATATTGCCGTTGACCCTCCCCAGGGCGGCCTGCTGCTGTTGGTGGTAGCTCCGGGAACGGCTCCCCATGAACCGGATCGCCAGGAAGGTGAGGGCCAGCACCACCAGGGTGATGAGGAAGAGAAAGGCGTTGGTATAGAGCATGACCCCCACCAGGCCCACAAACAGGATGGCAGAGGAGAACAGGGAGACCACCGAGTCCCGGAGGGCCATCTCCACGGTGTCGGCGTCGTTGGTGAAGCGGCTCATGAGCTCCCCGTGGGTGTGGCCGTCGTAGTAGGAGATGGGCAGGGTCTGGAGCTTTTCAAAGAGCTCCTTACGCAGGCGGTTGGAGCCCCGCTGGGCCAGGCGGGACATGACCACGGCCTGGAGGTAGGTGCACACCACCCCCACCAGATAGATCGCCCCCAAGGGAGCAAGGGCCTTTAACAGCTCCCCGGGGCCGTGGAAGGCGCCGTCCATCAAACTGTTGATGAGGGGGCGCATATAGTAGGAGCCGGCCAGGTTGGTCACCACCGAGGTGAGGAGGAGCAGGGCCACCCCCACCAGGGGCAGCCTGCTCTGGGACAGGTAGCCCAGCAGGCGGGGCAGAGTCTTTTTGGCGTTTTTGGGCTTGGCAAAGCGGTTATTTCCATGTCCGTGAGGTCCCGGCATTATTCCCCCACCCCTTCCTGATTATTCCCGCTTAGCGGGCCTGTGAGCTTAGCGGGAGTTGATGCCGAGTCGCCATCGTCGACTGCCTCGGTCTGAGAATGATAGATCTCCTGGTAAACCTGGTTGGTCTCCATCAGCTCCTGATGGGTGCCCTGGCCCACGATGGCGCCGTCGTCCAGCACCAGGATCTGGTCGGCATGGCGCACCGAGGAGATCCGCTGGGCAATGAGAATGACGGTGGTATCCTTCAGGTTTTGGGCGAAGGAGGCCCGGATGGCGGCCTCGGTGGTGGAGTCCACCGCCGAGGTGGAGTCGTCCAGGATGAGGACGGCGGGCTTGCGCAGCATGGCCCGGGCGATGCACAGCCGCTGCTTTTGGCCCCCGGAGACATTGGTGCCCCCCTGCTCCAGCCTGGCGTCGAAGCCGCCGGGAAGGGCGGTGATGAAGTCGTAGGCCTGGGCGTCCCTGGCGGCCTGGATCAGCTCCTCCTCAGAGGCGCCGGGGTTCCCCCAGAGGAGGTTTTCCCGGATGGTGCCCGAGAAGAGGACGTTGTTCTGGAGCACCATGCCGATCCGGGCCCGAAGCTCCTCCAGGGGGTAATCCCGAACGTCCATCCCATCCAGGAGCACAGCCCCGGCGGTGACGTCGTAGAACCGGGGGATCAGGTTCACCAGGGAGGATTTTCCCGTGCCGGTGCCCCCCACAAGGGCCACCAGCTGGCCGGGCCGGACGGTGAAGGAGATGTGCTCCAGCACATCGTCCCCCGCCCCTGAGGCCTGGTATTTGAAGGACACGTCCCGGAACTCCACCTGGCCCCGGGGCTGGGGCAGCTCCCGGTCATGGCTCCCGGGGGGATCCTGGATATCAGGGGTGGTATCCAGCACCTCCACGATCCGGCGGGCGCAGGCCGCCGCCCGGGAGGACATGATGAACATCATGCCCACCATCATGACGCTCATAAGGATCTGGGCAATGTAGCTGATGAAGGAGGACAGGTCGCCGTAGCCCATCGTGCCCTCCATCACCTGGATCCCTCCCAGGTAGAGCACCGCCAGGGTCACCAGGTTGAGGACGATGGTCATGATGGGGGAGATCAGGTTGATCCGCATGGCCACGGCGATACCCACCCGGGTCAGGTCGTCGTTGGCGGCCTTGAATTTGGTCTTTTCATAGCCGGCGCGAACGAAGGCCTTTACCACCCGGATGGCAATGAGGTTTTCCTGGACGGTGCTGTTCAGGCGGTCGATCTTCTCCTGCAGAACCCCGAAAAGCTTGTTGCTGATCCCCATAATCACCCCCACCCCCAGGGCCAGCACGGGGATGGCCACCAGCAGGATCTGGGCCAGCCGGGCGCTGATGGAGAAGGCCATGAAGAGGGCCCCCGCCAGCATGGTGACCACCCGCACCACCATCCGGGTGGCCATGGTGAGGGTCATCTGGATCTGGCTGACGTCGTTGGTGGTACGGGTAATGAGGGAGGCGGAGGAGAAGCGGTCGATATCGGCGAAGGAGAAGTCCTGGATCTTTTGGAACATGGCCTCCCGAAGGTTGGCTCCGAAGCCCTGCCCCCCCTGGGTGGCCACCCAGGCGGAGAGGACTCCCGCCGCCATGCCCACCACCGCCAGCAGCAGCATGAGAAGGCCGTTTTTCACAATGGCCTCCATGTCGCTGCCGGCGATGCCCACGTCCACGATGGCCGCCATGAGCCGGGGCAGGGTGATCTCGCAGAGTACCTCAATGACCATGAGCACCGGGGCCAGCAGCACCCACTTTTTATATTCTCCCACATAGGAGAGCAGTTTTTTTACCATCAGGGGTCACACTCCTTTCCAGGAGGGCAGAAGGGAGGCTCCTCCGCACCGCCCAGGTTGTCGATCATCCGCCGGAAGAAGCCGGTCAGCTGGGCCTTCTCCGCCGGGGTGAAGCCGGAGAGCATCCCCTCGTCCACCGCCCGGAAGCTCTCTCCGCACAGTCCCACCGCAGTCCGGCCCTTATCGGTGAGGGTCACCCGGTTCCGGCGCTGATCCCGTTCATCGGCGGTTCGGTCTACGTAGCCGTCCCGCTCCAGGGTCTTTAGGGACACCGCCACCGTGGCGGGGGACAGGCGCAGGGTACGGGCCACGTCCCGCTGGGACCACTGCTCTCCCGCGGTCTCCGCGTAAAACAGGCTTAACAGCAGCATGGGGGCGCCCAGATCCCCCACCCCCCGGAGGGCCTGCTCCTCCGCCACCCGCCGCTTATGGGCATGGTGGAGGCTGTGGAACAGGGCGCTGGGCTCGTGCTTGTCGTACATGGCCTTGACTCCTTTCGCAACGTTCGTATGCTTATCGTTCGTATGCTGACAGTATCGGAGTATACGCTCCGTTTCTCCGAAAGTCAATGAAAAATTTGTGAACAATCTTAGAACAAATGTTTGACATTTGGGGAGGACTGTGGTATAATGCCGGTATCTACAGAGAAGGAGGGGCCGCCATGTCCGCTGCGCTGACGCCCAAGCAGGCTGAGATCTATGATTTCATCCTTCAATACACCAAGGAGCACGGCTATCCCCCCTCGGTGCGGGAGATCGGCTTCGCGGTGAATCTGAAGAGCCCCTCCACTGTCCATTTTCACATGAAGAAGCTGGAGGCCGAGGGGTACATTCTGAAGGCCGACGGCAAGACCAGGGCCATCTCCCTGCCCCGGGAGGCGGTGGCCGAAGAGTTGGACGCCAAGGCCGACCAGGTGCCGGTGCTGGGCAGCGTGGCCGCCGGAAGCCCTATTCTGGCCGAGGAACACATTGAGGAGTACCTCACCTTTGACACCGGCGGGCTCACCGGGGAGCATTTTGCCCTGAAAGTGCGGGGGGAATCCATGCTCTACGCCGGGATCCTCCCCGATGACCTGGTGGTGGTCCACCGGCAGGAGAGCTTCCGGGAGGGGGATATCGTGGTGGCCCTTTTTGAGGACGAGGCCACGGTCAAGACCCTCCACCGGGAGAAGGGACATATCTGGCTGCTGCCGGAGAATCCGGAGTATCAGCCCATCGACGGGGAGGGCGCCGCCCTGCTGGGCCGGGTGGTGGCAGTGATCCGGCGGTATTGAGGAGCTTTGAAGCGGGATGAAAAAGAGGACGGACACCTGGGTGTCCGTCCTCTTTTTTGCTGTTTTACAGGCAGGGCTTCTGCCTCCGGACAAAGGTTCCGTGGCCCACGGGGCCCAGGAATTTTCCGTCCCGGGCCACTTGGACACCCCGGACGAACACCTGGCTGGGGACTCCCTTGAGCTCCATGCCGTCGTAGGGGGTCCAGCCGCACTTGGCCACCACCTGTTTCCCGTTGCTCTCCGGGGCTGATGGAAACATCAGGCCCTCTCTTTTTTCCCGATTTTTACAGGATCATTACAAAGGCGGTATCTTTCATCTGGTTTTGTAACTATTTTTTCACCACAAGATATGGGACTTTTTCTTCCAAGTTGGAGAAAAAATTGCCGAAAATACCGAAAACACTTGACGGATGGGCGAAAAGCGTGTATTATCACTGTTGTAACCATTTGTAATCTTTTGTTTCTTTCTCGTAATAGCTCTGTAACATTCGGGAGAGACACCCTGATTTTAAGAAGGAAAGGAGGGAGTCTTTTGGACGAACTGCTGCCATCCCCCAGCCAGCGGGTTCTGAATCCGCCCCGGGAGAGAGTCAACGATCTGCCCCGTTTCCGGCTCCCCTCCTGGCGGCGGCTTCGGGCGCCCTCCCTGCCCAATTTCCTGGAGCGGCGCACCTCCGCAGGACCCGCTGTATTTCTCACCCTGGCCCTCTCCCTCTCCGCCGCCGCGGTGCTGGGAGGGCTCTATTCCCCGGCCTACCGGGTATCGGTGGATGGGGTGGAGCTTGGCCTGGTAGGCAGCCGGCAGGCGGTGGAAGCCGCCATCGACCGGGTGGAGTTCCGGGCCTCCAGTATTCTGGGTTATGAATACACTCTGAGCCATGACATGGCTTACGACTATACCCTGGCCCTCAAGGAGGATCAGATCCCCGTCTCCCGGGTGGAGACCTATCTCTTCGACCAGATCGGTGAGGTGATGAAAACCTCGGTGCTGACAGTGAACGGAGAGATGGTGGGCGCGGCTGACGACGACGGAGCCCTCCGGGCTATGCTGGACGCCATCAAGGCCCCCTATATCAACGAGAACACTGTTTCCGCCGACTTCGTCCAGCCCCTGACGGTGACAAGGGAGTACACCCCCACCACCGCCCTGCGGGACATCGCCGAGATGGAGAGCCTTCTCACCTCCAACAGTCTGGAGCAGGTGGACTACTCGGTAAAGGCGGGGGATACCTTCTCCGCCATCGCCAACCGCCACGGAATGACGGTGAGCGAGCTGGAGGCGCTGAACCCCGGCATCGACATCAACGAGCTTTGGGTGGATCAGACCCTCACCATCAGCCAGGCAGTTCCCTTCCTGTCGGTGAAAACCACCGATAATGTGACTTATGAAGGGACAGTCCCCTTCCCGGTGGAGGAGGTCACTGACGACTCCATCTACCAGGGCTACACCAAGATCCGGGTCGCCGGAGTGGAGGGCACCGCCACCTACAATGCCGATGTGACCTATGTCAACGGCGTGGAGCAGGAGCGGGTCATCAACTCCACCGAGATCCACACCCAGCCGGTCACCCAGGTGGTGGCGGTGGGCACCAAGCCCCGGCCCAAGACCATGGCCACCGGTACGTTCGTCTGGCCCCTCCGGGGCAAGATCACCTCCAAGTACGGTTCCCGGTATATCTTTGGTTCCTACAGCTTCCATTCCGGGCTGGATATCGCCGCCTCCTACGGAAGCTCCATCGTGGCTGCCGACGGCGGCAAGGTGGTGTTTGCCGGCAGAGGCTCGGGCAGCACCTGGAGCTACGGAAACTATGTGGTCATCGACCACGAGAACGGACTTCAGACCATTTACGCCCACTGCTCCAGCCTGAACGTGAGCACGGGAGAGCGGGTGTTCCAGGGCCAGACCATCGCCCGGGTAGGCGACTCCGGCCGGGCAACCGGCGCCCACTGTCACTTCCAGGTGAAGCTGCACGGCACCACGGTAAGCCCCTACAACTATCTGCCCTGAGTAAAAGCATAAAAGAGACGGGAGAGCTTCTCCCGTCTCTTTTTATCTCTGAAATATCAAAAAAATTGTAGCCTATTCCCCACTTTTGCGGTATAATGAAATGTGTGTTTGCTGTACCGTTCCATTTCTATGGAAAGGAATGATATCCATGAAGCTGGTTCTTGCCATTATCAACCGGGACGACACCCGGGCTGTCACCATCAACCTGACAAAAAAGGGCTTCTCCTCCACCCGGCTGGCCACCACCGGGGGCTTTCTCATGGCGGGGAACGAGACCCTGCTGGTGGGTGTGGACGAGGAGAAGGTTCAGACCGTGATCGATATTATCAAGGAGTTCTCCCACTCCCGGAAGCAGCTGATCCCCACCAACACCGCCACCGAGGCGGGATACGGATATTTCCCCTCCGCCCCCGTGGAGGTCACCGTGGGGGGCGCCACCATCTTTGTGGTGGACATCGAGCGGTTTGAGCGGGTCTGAGGCCATGGAGCTTTCCACGCTGGCGGGCAACGCCGCCCTGAAGGAGCAGCTCTCCGCCCAGGAGAAGGGCCGGGGGCTGAGCCATGCCTATCTGATCAGCGGGCCGGCGGGCTCGGGGAAGCGCACCCTGGCCCGGCTTCTGGCCGCCGCCATGGTCTGCACCGGACAGGGAGAGGAACGACCCTGCGGCCGGTGCGGAGCCTGCAAAAAGGTTTTTGGCGGCATCCACCCCGATGTGATCCAAGTGGGGGCAGATGGGAAGGATATCACCGTGGGACAGGCCAGGCAGGCCCGGAGCGACGCCTATGTCCGGCCCAACGAGGGCTCCCGGAAGGTCTATATCTTTCACAACGCCCAGGATATGAACCCCTCGGCCCAAAACGCCCTTCTGAAGCTGCTGGAGGAGGGGCCGGCCTACGCCGCCTTCCTGCTCCTTGCGGAGAACCCGGGAGCGGTGCTCACTACCATCCGATCCCGGTGCGAGGGGCTGACCCTCACCCCCGTATCCCAGGCGGAGGCGGGGTTTTACCTGGCTCAGCGGTTCCCCAACCTCCCCCGGGAGGCGCGGCACACCGCCGCTAGGAGCTGCGGCGGTCTGCTGGGGCAGGCGGTGGCTTTGCTGGAAGGGGGACAGGAGGAGGATCCCCTCTGGAAAGGGGCGGTGGAGCTTCTGGATCGGATGAGCCGGGGGGACGAGCTTTCCACCATGGAGTGGTGCGTATCCCTGGAAAAGTGGGACCGGGAGGAGCTGGCCCAGATGCTGGGCCGGGCCGTCTCTCTGCTGCGGGACGCCTTGGCCCTTCAGCGGGGTGGGCAGATCCTCTCCCCGGGCCAAGTTCAGCGGCAGGCGGCGGAACAGGCCGCCGGGCTGGATGGGAAACGGCTTTTAAGGACAGTGGAATTACTGGAAAAACTGAGAGCAGACGCCAGCTTCTATGTGAGCTCCGGCATCCTGGCCGGGGCCCTGGGGGCGGGCATCAACGGAGGTAGCCTATGACAGAGATCATCGCAGTCCGCTTTAAGAGCGGCGGCAAGGAATACTATTTCGACCCCAAGGGCCTGACGGTGCAGCCGGGGGATCCGGTCATTCTGGAGACGGCCAAGGGCCCTGAGTTCGGCACCTGCTGCCGGGGAAACACCATGGTGGAGGACGACCAGGTGGTGCAGCCCCTGCGCCCCATACTCCGGCTGGCCACCGATAAGGATCTGAAGAATCTTCAGCAAAACCGGGAGCGGGAGCGGGAGGCCATGAGGATCTGCGCCCAAAAGATCGCCGAACACAAGCTGGACATGGCCCTGGTACGGTGTGAGTGCTCCTTTGACGGGAACAAGCTGCTGTTCTTCTTCACCAGCGAGGGCCGGGTGGACTTTCGAGCTCTGGTGAAGGATCTGGCCACCACCCTCCACTGCCGCATTGAGCTTCGGCAGATCGGCGTCCGGGACGAGTCCAAGCTGCTGGGCGGGCTTGGCATCTGCGGCCGGCCCTACTGCTGCAACGCCTTTTTGGAGCAGTTCCACCCGGTCTCCATCAAGATGGCCAAGACCCAGGGTCTGAGCCTGAACCCGGCCAAGATCTCCGGAGCCTGCGGGCGGCTGATGTGCTGTCTTAAATATGAGCAGGACGCCTATGAGGACGCGGTGAAGCGCCTTCCCAAAAAGGAATCCTTTGTGGAGACCCCCGATGGGGCGGGCACCGTCAGCGAGGTGGACTTCCTCCGTGAGACGGTAAAGGTGCGTTTGGAGCCGATCTCCGACCAGGCCCAAGTCTACGCCGGGGAGGAGATCCGGGTGGTGCGAAACGGCAAGGGCCCCCGCCCCGAAGGCTATGTGGCCCCCCCGGCGGAGGAGCTGGAGAAGCTGCGGAAGGTGACCCCCCGCCGGATCCAGCCCGAGGTTCGGGAGTTCGTCCCTATCCGGGAGGAGCGCCGAAGCCGGAGCGAGGGGGATCGAAAGCCCCCCCGCCGGAACCAGGACAAGCCCCGGCAGGAGCGGGCCAAGCAGGACAAGCCTGCCCAGGCCCAGGGGGAGAAGCCCAAGGAGGGGCAGGGGGGCCGCTCCCGGAACCACCGCCGCCGTCACCGGGGCGGCGGAGGAAAGGGCAAGGGGCAGGTTCAGGATTGATTTTTTGGGGGCCGCCGAAGGGCGGCCCCCCTTCTCTTTCCCCGGGATTTTGCTTTCTTTTTTTGAGAAATGTGGTATACTATCCTTTACCTTTTACAAAGGAGATGATTCCATGAAGGAGCTTTCCTGGCGGGAGCGGGGACAGCTTTGGCTGCGGCTGGGACTGCGGCTGCTGCTTTGGGCCGGCTGCCTCTGGCTCCTAGTACGGCTGGGGCCCCCTCTGGTCTCCCTTTTTGCCCCCTTTCTGCTGGCTTTTTTTGTGGCCTGGGGGCTCTCCCCCGCCCTCCGGTGGCTCTATGACCGGCTGGGGCTGCCCCGGCGGCTGGCCGCCCTGACCCTTCTTCTGCTTGCCTTCCTGGCCTTGGGAGGGGTGGTCTGGTGGCTTTTGTCCGCCGCCGCGGGGGAGATCGTGGCCCTGGCGGGAAACTGGGAGGGGCTGCTGGCCTCCCTCCAGGCCCTGGTGGAGGATCTGGGGGTCCGGTTTTCCCGGGGAATGGAGCTGCTGCCCGCCTCCCTCCGGGAGGCCTCCGACGCCCTGGTGGAGCAAGGCTTTGCCTGGCTGGAGACCGCCATTCCCCAACTGCTCTCCTGGGCCATGGACCGAGCCGCCGAGGTGGCCCGGGCTCTGCCCTCCTTCCTGGTGGCCACGGTGGTGTTCATTATGGCGGCTTACTTCCTGGCGGTGGATTTTCCCCATCTCCGCCACCAGGTGACCGACCGGCTGCCCGAGGGGCCCAGGTTCTTCTTCTCCCAGGTAAAGCGGGCGGTATCCGTTGGCTTCGGGGGGTATATCAAGGCTCAGGTCATCCTGTCCATCGGGGTCTTTTTCATCCTGATGGGGGGCTTCTTGCTGGTACGCCAGCCTTACTTTCTATTGCTGGCTCTGGCTTTGGCGGTGCTGGACTTTATCCCCATCATCGGCTCGGGGACGGTGATGGTTCCCTGGGCGGCGGTGGATCTGGTCATGGGGGACTACCGCCACGCCCTGGGGCTGATGGCGGTGTGGGGGCTGGTGGCCCTCTTCCGCCGGGTGGGGGAGCCCAAGATCCTGGGGGATCAGACGGGGCTTCCTCCCCTGCTCTCCCTGGCCAGCGTATATGTGGGCATGAAGGCCGGCGGGGTGGCCGGGATGATTTTGGGCCCGGTGCTGTGCCTGGTGGCCCTCAACCTGCTTCGCTCCGGGGTGCTGGATCGCTCCCTGGCCGATCTTAGAACAGCCTTTTGGGATATCTCGGCTATTTTAAGGGGTGGGGGAGAGAGGTGAAGCCCCCTTTTCTGAAAGAAATATATCACCTTTTTCAGCTTTTGGGAAAAGTTCAAAAATCTCCCGATTTTTCTTCATGCTTTAGACATATTTCCGGGGTATCCTAAGTTCAGTTTCAAGGGAACCCCTATTGCAAAGGAGAAGCAGATATGTACTATAATGATTATAACCGCATGAATGAGGAGCTTATGGTTCCGGGCGAGAGCCAAAGTCCGGGGCAGCTCCCCACCGCCCCCCGGAAAAAGCGGAATGGCCTGAAGCTCACCGCCCTGTGCCTGGTCTGCGCCCTGCTGGGCGGGGTGGCCGGCGGCGCCGCCATCCGCTACATCCCCGGCCTGGCGGAGAGCACCACCCTCTATGAGGGGGAGCATCCTCCCGTGGCGGTGGAGCTGTCCAACGTGTCCATGGATCAGCCCATGTCGGGGGCCCAGGTCTATGCCAACAATCTGGGCTCCACCGTGGGCATCACCACCGAGCTGGTCACCACCAACTTCTGGGGCCAGACGGTAAAGGGAGCCGCCGCGGGCTCCGGCTTCGTGGTGAGCCGGGACGGCTATATCCTCACCAACTATCATGTCATCAAGGGGGCCTCCTCCATCCAGGTGGCCTTTGCCGACGGCGCCACCTACCCCGCCACCCTGATCGGGGGGGAGGAGCCCAATGACATCGCCGTGCTGAAGATCGAGGCCGAGGGCCTCACCCCCGTGGTGCTGGGAGATTCGGACAACCTGGTGGTGGGGGAGCAGGTCTGCGCCATCGGCAATCCTCTGGGAGAGCTCACCTTTACCTTTACCTCGGGCTACGTCTCGGCCAAGGACCGCTCCATCACCATGCAGAGCGGGGAGATCATGAACATGCTCCAGACCGACACCGCCATCAACTCCGGTAACTCCGGCGGGCCCCTGTTCAACATGTACGGCCAGGTGATCGGCATCACCACCGCCAAGTACTCCTCCTCTTCCTCCTCCAGCGCCAGTGTGGAGGGTATCGGCTTCGCCATCCCCATCAATGATGTGAAGAACATGGTGAAGGATATCATTGAGAAGGGCTATGTCACCGGCAAGCCCAACGTGGGCATCCTGATGAATGACGTGTCCTCTGACGCCCAGCGCTACGGAATCCCGGCGGGGGCCTATGTGGAGGCGGTGCTGGAGGGCTCCTGCGGGGACAAGGCCGGGCTTCGGGCAGGGGATATTATCACCGCCGTGGCCGATACTGCCGTCACCTCCTCCGACCAGCTCAAGTCCGCCGTGAAGAACTACAAGGCCGGGGACACCGTATCTTTCACCCTTTTCCGGGATCAGCAGCTCCAGACCATCGAGGTGACCCTGGACGAGAGCAATGTGGAGCGTTCCCAGGCCATGACGGAACTGCAGCAGAGCTTCCAGGAGGCCCAGCAGAGACAGCAGCAGCAACAGCAGCAGAGCAACACCTGGCCCTTTGAGTTCTTTGGCTGGTAAGCCCTCCCCTTCTGCCCTCCGCCTGTGTTCAGGCGGAGGGCTTTTTTGTGATCCTGCAAAAATTTCCCCTTCCGCTGAAAAATTCCGGCCCCTCCAAACGTGTTATGGGTGAAAGGAGATGAAAGCCCATGGCTGATCGGAGAACAGAACAGGAGCTTTGCCGGGTGGTGGAGGCATACAGCGCCACCCTGCTCCGGGTGGCCATGACCAGGGTTCCCTCCCCCGCCGACGCGGAGGATGTGGTGCAGGACGTGTTCCTGCGGCTGGTGATCCACGCCCCCCGTTTCCGGGACGGGGAGCATGAAAAAGCCTGGCTTCTCCGCACCACCCTGAACCGGGCCAGCGACCTCCGCCGGAGCCGGCGTGACGACGCCACCCTGGAGGAGGCGGCTCAGGCCGCCGAAGAGGCCCCCGACTATACCCCTCTCCTTTCCGCTGTCCGCTCCCTGCCCGAGGCTTACAGCGCAGTGATCCATCTTTACTATTACGAGGGCTATTCCATCAAAGAGATCGCCAGACTGCTGGCGCTGCCCGTTCCCACAGTGGGAACCCGGCTGGCCCGCGGGCGGGAACGCCTGCGGAGCATACTGAAGGAGGAAGAAGCATGAACCAAAAGGAATACCGCGCCCAGGTGGACGCCATCCCCTTCTCCCCCGATTTCCAGGCCCGGACGATAGCGCGCCTTGCCCAGCTGGCCCAGGAAAAGGAGCAGAAAACCATGCAAAAGGGAAAATTCAGAATCGGCCTGGTGGCGGCTGTGGCCGCCGCCGCTCTCACCATCACCGCCTACGCCGCCGTAGTCATGCTCCGGCCCCAGGACGTGGCCCGGGAGGTGGGAAACACCACCCTGGCCGCCGCCTTCGAGGGGGAGGACGCCATAGCCGTCAATGACAGCCAGACCGTGGGGGAGTACAATGTGACCCTTATGGGCCTTTTGAGCGGCCAGGGGCTCAGCCTGGTGGAGGGCCTGCCCGACAGCATCACCCGGGACAAGACCTACGCCGTGCTGGCTTACAGCCGTATTGACGGGGATCCTATCACCGATGACGTTCCCCAGCTCACCGTCAGCCCCCTGGTGGAGGGCTACGCTCCCTGGGAGGTAAACGCCTGGACCCTGGAAGGCGGCACCCACACCTTTGCCCAGGAGGGAGTCCTCTACTACCTCTTCGAGTGCGACAATGTGGAGCCCTTTGCCGACCGAGCCGTCTACCTGGCGGTCTATCCCGGCACCCATCTCCCCCCTAACGCCGCCACCTTCGCCATCAGCGATGAGGGGCACATCTCCGTAAAGACAGGGGCGGAGGCAGTCCTGTTCCCCCTGCCCCTGGAGAAGGGCAAGGCCGATGCCCAGAAGGTGGCCGACATGGGCTTTGCCCTTTGGGAGCCCATCCCCGAGGAGGCCCCGCTCCCCCAGGGGACGGACGACCAGGCCCGTCCCCAGCCGGAGAGCGGAGTCGACATCCAGATCTCCGGGGATATGGATGAGAGCTTTGTCTCCTTCCCCTCCGCCTCCCCCCAGAACTGAATCCTCAAAGAAAGAAGCCCGAGGCCTGAGGCCTCGGGCTTCTTCTCTCTCTTTTTTTACCGGTTCTCCCCGGGGGTGTAGGCCACCACCGTGCGGCGGTTTGGCTCGGTGCCGATGGAGTAGGTGGTCACATCGGGATACTCCTGGAGAGCGGTGTGGATCACGTGCCGCTCGTAGGCGTTCATGGGCTCCAGGGTCACGTTCCGGCGGAAGCGAACCGCCTTCTCCGCCGTGCGGCGGGCCATCCGCTCCAGGGATTCCTCCCGCTTGGAGCGGTATCCCTCAGCGTCGATGCGGACGCGGACACGGTGAGCCAGTCCCCGGTTAACGGCATAGCCGGTGAGCTGCTGGATGGCGTCCAGGGTCTCTCCCCGGCGGCCAATGACTGCTCCCAGCTCCTGCCCCACCAGCTCCACCAGGTAGTTGCCCTCGTCGTCCACACTGACCTGGGGAACCGCGTTGACCTCCATCTGGGCCAGCAGGCCGGAGAGGAAGGTGGTGATCCGGGCGGAGACGTCGTCATTGGCAGGGGTTGCGGTAGGCTTGGCCGCCTTAGGCTCCTCCTGGGCAGAGGGAGCGGGGAGCTCGGCCTCCTCAGCCTTCTCCGCAGGGGTGGCGGGAGCCTCCTCCACGGGGGCGGGCTCCTCGTCGGGAGCCTCGTAGCTCACCTTCACCTTGGCGGGGGTGCCTCCAATGCCCAGGAAGCCGGGCTTGGCCAGCTCCAGCACCTCCACGGAGACCTCCTCACGGGCAAGGCCCAGCTTCTCCAGAGCGGCGGAAATGGCCGCATCCTCTGTCTTTCCGGTGCTTTCGATGTATTTCTGCATGGTTAATCTCTCCTTCCCATGAGGGTGATCAGTCTTCCTTGGGCTCCCCGTCGGGAGCCTCCTCTATGGCGGTATCCAGCTGAGCGTTGACCTGCTCCAGGTCGGCATCCAGAGTGGTCTCCTCCACAGCACTCTCCTGGGGGATGGGCGCGTCGTGCCCTGCGGTCTCCTCCACGGCGGGAGCGGGCTCCGGCTTCTCCTCCTCAGGGGCGGCCTCCTTGGTCAGATCCTCGTGATAGGGGGTCACCCCGCCAAAGCGGTCGGGGTCATAGGCCCGGCCCCGGGCGTACTGGCGCATCCCCACCCGGCTGGCCGCCTTCTGCTGGGCGGTGGTCTTGTCCTCGTCGAGATCCTTGTCCTTCTTCTTCCCCTTGTTCTTCCGGGCCTCCTCGGCCTCCCGGGCCCGCTGCTCGGCCTTCTCCCGACGCAGGCGCTTCTCCTCCTCCTTCTCCTCGATCTCCCGGAGGCGGGCGGCCTCGGCGGCCTGCTCGTAGTCCTTCTTCAGCATCTTGCCGCAGATGATCTCCTGGCCCACGGAAAAGACGCTGTTGGCAATGATGTACAGACCCATGGCGGCGGGCATGACGAAGCTGAAGTAGAGCATCATCAGGGGGCTCATCCACATCACCATCTTGCTCTGCTTGGCGGCGGGGTTATCCTCTCCGCTCTGCTGGTTGATCTGGTTGGTCTTCATCATGATCTTGGAGCTGAGAAAGGCGGTGACCGCCGTCAGCACAGGGATCAGGAGAAGGCCGATAGAGGCCCAGCTGACACCGTCCACCCAGAACTTGAGTTGGGGGGTGGCGGCCAGGTCGATACCCAGGAAGCTGAAGTTGATGCCGTGAAGGGCCCCAACCGTCTGTCCCGCCTCCCGAGCGGCGGCCTCCGCCGCGGCCTGGCCAGTGGTCAGAAGGGAGGGATCCTGGAAGAAGTGGGAGAGGATGGAGATCTCCGGATAGCCCCGGTTCAGGGTGATCCCTGCCCCGGTGACGGCGGCGGTGACCCCCTCAATGACCTTGTCGGTAAGCCCCAGCCAGTACTTCATGGGCCGGCGGACCACGGCGTAAACAGGAAACAGGATCAGCAGGGGGAACATGCTCCACAGGCAGCCGCCCATGGGGTTGACCCCCTCCTTCTCATAGAGCTTCTGTACCTCCATCTGATAGCGCTGCTGATCCTTGCCGTAGCGCTTCTGGAGCTTCTGCATCTCCCCGTTGAGTATATTCATCTGGATCATGCCCCGCTTTCCCTTCAGGGACAGGGGGAAGGTGATCAGCTTCACCACCAGGGCGAAGAGGATGATGGCCAGACCGTAGCTGCTGCCGAAAAATTGGTAGAATACCTTCAGCAGCCAGGTAAAGGGCATCATGAGATAGTACCAAATATCCATGTTTGGCCTCCACAGAATTTTTTAAGGGACAGGATCGTACTCAATGGACTTCTGCCGGCGGAAGGGCTGACATTTCAGGAGCCGTTTAAACGCCAGAAGCCCCCCCTTGGCCGCGCCGTACCTCTCCACCGCCTCCAGCGCATACTGGGAGCAGGTGGGGATGAACCGGCAGCAGGGTGGTCGCAAGGGAGAAATGTGCTTTTGATAAAAGCGGATGCACCAAAGGAGAAGGGCCTTCACCGGGGCCTGCCCTCCTTCCGGAGAACTCCCAGCTTGTCCAGCAGGCGGAGAAGCTCCCGCTCTATCTGGGCGTAAGAGGCGAAGGCCGCCCTTGTCCGGGCCACCACCACCAGGTCAAAGCCGGGGAGGATGGCCTCCTCATGGATCCGGTAGGCCTCCCGGATGCGGCGGCGGACCTTGTTCCGGCAAACCGCCTTACCCACCTTGGTGCTCACTGTCAGCCCCAGCCGGTTCCCCCTCCGTCCATTGCCCCGGATATAAAGGGCCAGGGCCGGGGAGGAGGCGGTCTTTCCCTTGGCGTAAAGCCGGCGGAACAGATGATTTTCCTTTAGGGAAACGGTATGCTTCACCTGCACCACCTCCTTGCCGCTGGGAAAAACTCAATGGGAGCTTCCTGGGAGCTCTTTTGTCTCCATGCACTTGTGGGGCGGCAGAAAAACTCTACCGCCCCCGCAGATCACCCTATTTGATTTGGGGCTCCACCTTAGTGGGACAGGCGGACCCGGCCGGCGCGACGACGGCGGGACAGCACCTTGCGGCCGTTGGCCGTGGCCATCCGCTTGCGGAAGCCGTGAACCTTGCTGCGCTGACGCTTCTTGGGCTGATAGGTACGCTTCATTTGGTACACCTCCTGTACTCATTTCAGCGGGGGTCGCCCCCCGGTACCACAACGCCGGAGAATGTCCGGCGCGGTCGTCAATGCTTGTACGCCATAAGACGCAGAGGATATTATACTGGAAAAATCCCACCCCGTCAACCGTCTTTTGGGATTTTTCTCCCCGGCCAGGGGCCTTTTCCCACATGTTGTGGTCAAAAAAATTTTATCCACAAACAGATGGTTTTTAGTGGAAAATTTTTTTGAAAAAAGGGTGGTTTTCGTTGCTATCAAGCGAAATTTTTGGTATAATGGATTGGATAACCTTAATTATAGAAATGAGTGAAAAAAGAGATGAATTCCGCCCCCGAGATCTGGAAGCGAGTCCTCTCCCTCATGGAGGCCGATCTGACGGCCACCACCCTAAATACCTGGTTTGACGACGCCGAGGTGCTGGCCCTGGAGGATGACAGGCTGGTGCTCTATACCCCCTCCAACTTCAAGAAGGATATCATTCTGTCCCGGTATGTGACCAACATCCAGAAGGCCCTGAAGGAGCTTTTCTCCGCCGAGTTTCAGATCCAGGTTCTGGGAGAGGGGGAGAAGGAGGCCTTGGCCCAGGAAAGGAAGGAGGAGGGCTTTTTCCCCGGCACCGAGGAATACACCTTTGACAAGTTCGTAGTGGGCTCCTCCAACAAGTTTGCCTACGCCGCGGCCAAGGCGGTGGCGGAGGCCCCCGGAAAGCCGGACGGGTACAACCCTCTGTTCATCTACGGGGAGTCGGGGCTGGGCAAGACCCACCTGCTCTACGCCATCGCCCACACCATCCACGAGGCCCATCCCGAGTTTCACATCGTCTATATCAAAAGCGAGCAATTCGTCAATGAGCTGGTAGCCAACCTGCGCCAGCAGAAGGATATGCAGGAGTTCCGGGACAAATACCGGTTTGCCGACGTGCTTTTGATGGACGACGTTCAGTTTATCGCCGGCAAGGGCTCCTCCCAGGAGGAGATGTTTCACACCTTTAACTCTCTCTACGAGCAGGGAAAGCAGATCGTATTCACCGCCGACCGTCCCCCAAAGGAGATGCAGCGGCTGGATGACCGGCTCAAGACCCGGTTCGAGTGGGGATTGCCTGTGGATATCCAGCCCCCGGACTACGAGACGAGAGTGGCCATCATTAAGAACAAAGCCATCCGCCGGGGAATGAACCTGCCCGACCCGGTACTCCGGTATATCGCGGAGAACATCACCTCCAACGTCCGTCAGATAGAGGGGACTGTCAACAAGATCCTGGCTTTTCAGGAGCTGATGGGGGCCCAGGTGGACACCGACACGGTGACCCGGGCGGTGCGGGACATGTTCAAGGACAAGTCAGAATTCCTTCCCTCCGCCGATGTGATCATTGAGGAGGTAGGTAAGTTCTATAACATCTCCGTCCCCGACATCAAGGGCCAGGCCCGCACCAAGGAGATCGTCCTGGCCCGGCAGGTGGCCATGTACGAGACCCGGCGGCTCACCAGCCTGTCCATGCCCGAGATCGGCCAGGTATTTGGGGGCAGGGATCACACCACCGTTCTCCATTCCCTGCGGCGGATGGAGAACCTGGTGAAGAGCTCCCCGGAGATGAGCGAGATCATCAAAGACATCAACGCCAACATCAACGCCAGGTACGAGTGAAAAACAATCCACAATTCCACCGAAAAAAGGGGAAATGTGGATAGAAAAAAAGAAGAGGAACTCTTCTTCTCCCAGAGCAGTGGAAAACCAAAAATTTTGTCCCCACCCCCTGTGGACGGGAAACACTTGTCCCTTCAACAGCTTTCCCCAGTTTTCCACTTATCCCCCCACTCTAATACTGATGCTATATTAAAATACTCTTCTCCTCTTTGGAGGGAAAAAGAAAGAATGGAGGCACCTTATGAAATTTTCCTGTGAAAAGGCTCTGCTTCAGTCGGCGATCGCCACCGCCTCCCGGGCCACTGCACCCAAAAGCCCTATTCCCGCTTTGGAAGGGATCCTGCTGGAAGCAGGCAGCGAACTGCGGTTTACCGGTTACAATTTGGAAACAGGGATCCGCACCACCGTCCCCGCCGAAGTCGGGGAGAGGGGCTCTCTGGTGCTTTCCGCCCGGAAGTTTGCCGACGTGGTGGGCCAGCTTCCCGACGATGTGGTGACGGTGACCACCGAGGAGCTTACCGTCCATATCCAGTGCGGGGCCACGGAATATAACATTCCCGCCACCGATCCCGAGGAATTCCCCGAGCTGCCCGACGTGGAAAGCCAGAGCGTCCTCACCCTGCCCCGGGGGATCCTGTCTGACATGATCGGCCGCACAATCTTTGCCGTTGCCAACAACGATGGGAGGCCCATCCTTACCGGATCTCTCTTTGAGGTGGTGGGGGAGCTTCTCACAGTGGTGTCGGTGGACGGCCAGCGGCTGGCCCTCCGGCGGGAGAAGCTGGAGAAGGCCCCAGCGGCGGATCTCTCCTTTGTGGTGCCCGGAACCGCCCTGAAGGAGGTACGGAGCATCTGCGGGGATGGGGAGGAGGACGTCTCCATCTCCATTGGAACCCGACATATCCTGTTCCAGGCGGACAACACTCTGCTGGTAACCCGGCGGCTGGAGGGGGAATTTCTCAATTACCGCCAGTCCATCTCCTGGAAGAGCGATATCAAGCTTACCGCCGACATCAGGCAGCTGATGACCTCCATCAGCCGGGCCAGCGTTATTTTGAAGGAGAACAGCAAAAATCCCCTGCGGTGCATCGTGGGAGATGGGGAGCTTTACCTGTCCTCGGTCACCGCCGCCGACGGCAACAGCTACGACGTCTGCCCCGTGGAGGGCAGCGGCAACGACCTGCATATCGGGTTCAACCATAAATTCATGATGGATGCCTTAAAGGCGGTGCCCACTGACCAGGCCAGGCTGCTTATGGGCTCCCCCTCCACCCCCTGCATCATCGTCCCCACCGACGAGCCCGAGGGGGAAGAGTCCTTCCTGTTCATGGTGCTGCCGGTGCGGATGAGCGCCAGCTGGGACAAGTAAAAAGAAAAAAGCTGTGTAGAGTGGGAGAGAGTGTGTTGAGAGAAGAGAAGATCCATATTACAACAGAATTTATCAAGCTGGACGCCTTGCTGAAGTTTGCCTGCGCAGTGGAGACCGGCGGGGAGGCCAAGCAGGTCATCCAGGACGGGGAGGTCTTGGTAAATGGGGAGACCTGTACCATGCGGGGAAAGAAGATGCGCCCCGGAGATACGGCGGAGCTGGGCGGCGTGAGGATCGTGGTGGCATGATCCTCAAACGGCTGGAGTTGGATTTTTTTCGCAACTATGTGCACGCCGACATACAACTTTCTCCAGGTGTGAACGTGATATGGGGGGAGAACGCCCAGGGCAAGACCAACCTGCTGGAGGCCGCGGGATACCTCTCCTCCTGCCGGAGCCACCGGGCCCGGTATGACCGGGAGCTGATCCAATTTGGGGTGGATCACGCCTTTTTAAAGGGGGAGGTATTTTCCCGCCAGAGGGATTTCACCCTGGAGGCCCGGCTCCACCGGGGGGAGCGGCGGCAGCTGTTCTCCAACGGGGTAAAGCTGAAAACCGCCGGAGAGCTGGGGGAGGTACTGAATACCATCCTCTTCTGTCCGGAGGATCTCTCCCTGATCCGGGAGGGAGCGGCGGAGAGAAGGCGGTTTCTGGACGACGCCATCTGCCAGCTCCGGCCCAAATACGCCGCGGCATTGGCGGAATATAAGCGGCTTTATGAGCAAAAGACCCGGATCCTCCGGGACTGGGAGGAGAAGCCCTCCCTGCTGGATACATTGGATGATTTCACCCTTCGTATGGCCCAGGTGGGGGCGGTTGTGATCCATTACCGGGCCCACTTTGTCCGGCGGCTGGGACAGCTCTCCCCCCCTATCCAGTCTGATTTTTCCGGGGGACGGGAAAGGCTGGAGCTGCGGTATGAGACGGTGAGCACCGTCACCGATCCGGAGGCCTCCCCCAAGGCCATTTTGGATCAGCTTTTGGAGCATCAGCAGAGCCACCGGAAGGCGGAGCTGGACTCCCGCCAGTGTCTCTCCGGGCCCCACAAGGACGACCTGGCGGTGGAGATCGACGGGAGAAGCGCCCGGCAGTTTGCCTCCCAGGGACAGACCCGGACGGCGGCCCTCTCCTTGAAGCTGGCCTGCCGGGAGCTGTTTCAGGAGGACCGGGGAGAGTGGCCCGTGCTGCTGCTGGACGATGTACTCTCCGAGCTGGACGCCCGGCGGCAAAGCTTTGTGCTGGAGCGGATCGACGGAGGTCAGGTGCTGATCACCTGCTGTGAGGAGGACAAGAGTGTCCCCGTCTCCGGATGCCGGTTCCAGATAAGGGGAGGCACGGTCGCATCATAGGAGGAAGCGGTATGGGAACCTTGCTGGCGCTGGCCGGACTGGAGCTGCTCGTATTCGGGGGCCTGGAATATTTCCTTGCCACCCGGCGGAGCTGGTGGAAGCTAACGGCCCTTCTCCCGCTTTTGGGCGCCTTTTGGTTTCGGGCGCAAAGAGAGGCCGAATGGTGGGCCCTTAGTGTGGAAAACCGGGCCAAGTTTGGGCTTACGAGGTGGCTGGAGCAGAGATTTTTCATTCTGTGGCTGGTGGGGATCGCGGCAGGCCTGGTGATAGCGGTGTGCCGCGGTCGAAAGAAAAAGGCAAAACAAGGCGAGGAGAGATCATGATATTCCTGTTGCTCTTTATCCTTCCCATGGCGGTGGCCCTTGCGGCGGAATACCTGGTCTGCCGCATCCCAAAAAGCCGGGTTTGGCGGATCCTTCCACCGGCGGCGCTGATTCTGGGAGGCCTCGCCGCCCTTTGGGGTCGCTGCCGCGGCTGGGGGGATGGGCCTGTCCCTGTGGAGGCTCTGCTTTTTTTCCCCGGCGTGCCTGTGCTGGGCATGGCCCTGGGCCTTTTTCTGGGCTGGCGGCTGTGGGGTTGGCTGTGGCGGCCCCGGATAGTCAAGGACGGGAAGTGAGAGAATGAGGGATCGGGAGTTGTTCCAAAGGGCGGTGAGGGCCCTGCCTGTCCTTGCCTTGCCCCTGCTTGCCTCCCGGGTGGCAGGGAGTCTGGTAAAGGATAGTATCCCAAAGATGGTGGGGATGATCCTTTCCCTGAAAGCGGGAGATCCCTTGGGTCAGGGGGGAGTTCTTTTTCTGGTGCTTCTGCTCTCCTTGACGGGGATGTTGGCGGCTGTTCTTCTCAGCCTGGGAGCCTCCCTGCTGTGTCTGGAGCGTGGGGAGGGCCGGCGGGGGATCATGCCCTGGGCCATCTTTGGACAGTGGCGGCGGTATTGGGGCTGGGCGCTGTGGATGGGGGTCTTTCCCGTTCTATGGAGGGCAGGAAAGAAGGCCGGCTGGCTCTGGCTGGGAAGCCAACTGGACGATATAGCCTTCGCCCGGTTCAACCAGGCAATAAACTACTATAATGTGGCATTGAATGTGGCAACTCTGCTTTTGTTCTCCCTGCTGGCCCTGTCGGTGCAGACAGCCTACCTCCGCTCCCCGGAGGGGGGCTTTTGGCGGGCGGTGAGGTTTGGACTGGGGGAGGGGCTTCGGAAGTGGCCCAAAACCATAGGGGCACAATTGAAATTCGTGGTTCCCGTGCACCTGGGGCTGGGAATTTCTGCCATCCTGCTTCGCAGGCTGGCCCTTCAGGCGGGGATCCCGGGGCTCTCGCTCCTGTGCGATGGGGTGGGACAGGGCCTGAATTTGTCAGGATCCATCTGGATCCTGACCCTGTATGGCCAATTGGCCGCGAGCCGGTATGACTATCCGGAGAAAAAGGAAGAGGTTGAGACGCTATGACAGGAAAACAGATTCGAAGCTGGGCCTGGAACCGGGCCGGGGAGGGCCGCGGGCTTTTGATCGCCGTGACCATTACGGACCTTGCGGCAGGGTTGCCCCTCACCATCGCCAAACGGCTTCTGACCACCGCCTCCTGGCCGGTGCGGGAGCTGGTGCCCATTCCCTTCTTTCTGCTGAGAACCCTGATGCAGATGGGGGTGATTTTTGTGATGCTCCGGGCCGCCCAGGGACAGGAGGTGAGGTATGGGCAGATCGCCGCCCCCTTCCGCCGGGAGTGGTGGAAAAAAGCCCTGCTTCTGGCGGCGGCCTATCTGGTAGCGACCGCTCTGGCGCAGCTGGGGCCCAACCTGTTGGCCATAAAGGCGCAGGAGAGGATGTCGGCCTCGGGATACTTTCCCATTCCCGGCTGGACGCCAACCACCCAGGAGGATCTGGCGGAGCTGGCTATATACCAGAAGGGGCAAAGGCTTCTGGGGCTGAGCCGGGGGCTTGGTGTGCTCCTGGGGCTGGTGGTGACCGGGGTTTGGTTCCCGATGGAGTATATGCTCTTTCTCAACCCTGAGAAGAGAGCGGGACAGATTTTCAGGGAGGGGATAAGCCTGGGCCTTCGGAGTCTGGGCAGGATCCTGGTCTTTCAACTCTGGCTGGTTCTCCCCTTCCTGCTCCCCGTTTTCCTGGTGCTGCTGGCAAATGAGGCGGCCTCCGGCTGGGGCCCTTTCCTGCTTATCCTGTGGCTGGGAGTCCTGGTCTGGGCCACCCCCTACATCGACCTGGCCCGGGCGGGGCTGGCGCTGAACCTGCTGGGCAAGCGGCCCAAGGGAACGGGAAAGAAGAAGGGGACGTGAGACGGTGTACTTACATGTAGGCCAGGCGGTGGTGCTTCCCGAGGGGGAGATCATCGGCATCTTCGACCTGGACAACGCCTCCTGGTCCCCTCGGACCCGGCGGTTTTTGGAGCAGGCGGAGAAGGAGGGCCGGGTGGTGAATGCCGCCAGCGACCTTCCCAAGGCCTTTGTCCTGCGGCAAAGGCGGGATAAGACCAACCTTGTGTATCTCTCCCAGCTCTCCCCCGCCACCCTGAAGGGCCGGGCGGAGGGGGGATGGATGGAGTAGAATAAAAATCAAGTTGGCAAATGGCGGGAAGCGGGGGAAAACCCCTTGAAGCAGGGGGCTTTCCCGTGCTTCCCGGTAAGAAACAGTAGGAGGTTATTATGAGCGACGAACAGATGAAGGAACAGGAGTGGGAGGACAGCGTCACCCAGACCGAGCATGAGTACGGCGGCTCGGAGATCCAGGTGCTGGAGGGACTGGAGGCCGTGCGGAAGCGGCCCGGCATGTACATTGGCTCCACCTCGGCCTCGGGCCTCCACCACCTGGTCTAT
>JAAWBD010000033.1 GCA_022792495.1 Oscillospiraceae bacterium | reverse complement strand
GGCTTGCAGTACTTGCCCACATACTTGCCCTTATAGATATCCCCCTTGTCATACATGGCCTTAAAGATCTTCTGGATGGAGGCCACATGGTAGTCGTCGGTGGTGCGGATGAACCGGTCATAGCTGATATTCATCAGCTTCCACAGATCCAGCACCCCCTTCTCCCCCTCCACAATGTTGTCCACATACTGCTGGGGGGTGACGCCGGCAGCCTTGGCCTTGTCCTCGATCTTCTGGCCGTGCTCGTCGGTGCCGGTGAGGAACATCACGTCATAGCCCTGAAGCCGCTTATATCGGGCGATGGCATCGGTGGCCACGGTGCAGTAGGCGTGGCCGATATGGAGTTTGTCCGAGGGGTAGTAGATCGGGGTGGTGATATAAAACTTTTCAGGCATTCTCGTCAGCCTCCCTTTCAGGCTCCGCCGGAGCTTCCTCCACCGGCGGGTGGGTCAGGATCAAAATGGCGTGGGCGGAGAGATAGATCACCGCGAAGCCATAGCGCAGCAGGTCGGTCATGGAGTGGGGATCGGCCAGGGTCACCAGAGAAAAGTAGGCCCCCAGCAGGCAGAAGTAGAGGGTCCGGCGGGGCCGGCCGTTTCCAAAGGCGTGGCCTGCGATATAGTAAAGGCCCAGCAGGATGGTGACAATGGCGAACACCTCGTAGACATAGTCCATCACCACCGGGTCGGCGGAGCGAAGCTGGTAGTCGGAGATGAGCCACAGGCAGCAGAGAAGGCAGGGCACCAGGGAGGCAAGGCTCTCCGTTCCCCCCTCCCCCCGGAAGATGGCCCGGATCCAGAGGAACACAGCGGGCAGGGAGCCCAGACACAGAAGGATCCGCAGGGAGAGAAGGGCCCTGGAGACGATCCGGAATACCCTAGTCTCCCCAGCGTAGGTACGGGCCGCGTTCTCGGAAAAATGCATGACCTCCAGCCCCGCGCTGCCCAGCAGCAGGATGGCTCCCAGCAGCAGGGCGGTGGCAAAGACTGCGTTCCCCCTGCCGTTGGCGAAGGCCTTGTCCCAGGTCAGGGTCTTTTCCTGTCCCCGGCACAAGGGGAGCAGGAAGAGCACCACCAGCAGGGAAAAGGCCACCAGGACTGTGGTGGCGGTGGCCCCCGGAATGGCCAGGCCGGTGTCGGCCTCAAAGGCAGTATTCAGCTGCCATTTTCGCAGGGCAAACCCTGCCGCTCCACCCAAAAGGGCGACCGCGGAGGGGAGGAATTTTTTTCCCATGTACGTCAATCCTCTCTGTGAGGGTATTTGGCAAGTTTTTGTCTGGCTATATAGTATAGCACAATTTTTGGCTTTTGAAAAGGGGCGGAATTCATCACCTCCCCCTTCTGCGCAAAAAGCGAAAACGAACCGCGGCTCGCGGTTCGTTTTCGCTGTTTGATGGTTTTCTTTCCTTATGAACCAGGGTGCTTCGGACTATCCTCAGCTTTCCTTCTCTGCGGCATACTCCTTTTGAGACTGGATCTCAATATGGCCGAACCGATTGCGCAGCCAACCATAGAGGAGCAGGCCCGCCGTGATGAGCAGGGTAACGACCTTGTAGCCGTTGGACAGGAAGCAGTAGGTCACCAGAACGGCGGAGGCCAGGATGGAGAGCCCGTTGAGAAACTTATAGAGGGCAGGGGTGACCCTGATGCCGCTCTCCCTCCACTCCTTCTCAAAGCGGGAGGGAACGTTCATGGTAAAGCAGCTGCCGATCATAATGACCGTGCCAAGGGGAACCAGCTGCATGGTGACCATGTCGTTCAGGTCGATCCCCAGCACAACGGGGATCACGCCGGCCACATAGAGGAAGCCCAGCGCATAGGGGATCCCCCGCTTCTTGCTCCGCTTACCGAGAATCGCAGGCAGCCAGCCGTCCTGGGCGGAGGCCATCAGGGGCTGGTAGCTGGCGGCGGAGCCGCCCACCAGGGAGGTTCCCAGGGCGAACAGGGCACCGCCCACCAGGAAGAACATGTAAAGCCCATCTGGCATCATCCGCTTGGCGATATCGCCCAGGCCCAGGCCGGCGATCTCCCCATAGGAGTACACATGGGTGGCGGCGAAGCCGATGATGGCATAGAGGGATACGGCGATCAGCGCCGCCAGGAAGAAGGCCAGGGGCAAATCCCGCTTGGGATTTTTCGCCGCCTTACCCATACTGATCACATACTGAAAGCCGTTGCAGGTGTAGGACATAAGGGCCGCGGCCATCATCAGGCCGGATACGCCGTTGATCAGCATGGGCTCCCCGGCGTAGGCGGCGGGGTTATAATTCATAAGACCGTACACCACGAAAAGCCCCAGCGCGGCATACATGCACACGCACATCACATTCTGCACCCGGGCGGCAAACTTTGTGCCCGCGATCACGCAGGCGTAGGTGGCGGTGAGCACCAGGACGGCCACCGCCTTCCGGTAGGGAACCAGGGCCGGGAAGAGGATCTCCAGATACATGGCAAAGGCGATGACGGTCACCGACTGGGTCCCCAGCTTGAAGAATACGTCATTGGCCGCGGTAAACCCGGCGCAGACCCGGGGACAGGTGAGCGCGTCCAGGGCGTACATACCCCCATCCAGCTCAAACACATTGGCCAGAATGGGATAGCGGATGGACTGCAGGATCACCAGAGCCATGGCCAGGAACAGGGCAAGGACGATGCCCCGCCCGGTGTAGGCGATGCCATATCCCAGCATGGAGAACACGCCGGCGCCGATGATGGTACCCACGCCGATGGAGGTCAGGTCAAACACATTCAGCTTCTTTTCCATAGGATCCCCTCCTCTTATTTCTCGGTTTGAGCGGTCTTTTCCGCCTCAAACTCCGCGAAGGCCGCCGCCATGCGGTCAATGGCCTCCTTCATGGTGGCCTTGGAGCAGGTAAAGCAGATCCGCAGGTAATAGGTTCCCTGCTCCGGATCGTGGGCAAGGCCCGTCTGGACGCCCACGTTGGCCCTGTGGTTGATGATGTACTGCAGAACGTCGGGGGGATAGCCGTACCGGGAGAAATCCACCCAAAGGACATAGGAGGCCTGGGGCACGTAGGCTTTGGCCAGAGGCAGCCTTTCATGGAGATAGTCCACCGCCCAGGCGAGGCCTTCATCCAGGTAGGCGTTGAGCTGATTCAGCCAGTCCTCGCTCTCGTCATAGGCGGCGATCATGGCTCCCACGGCGAAGGGGGCGGGCATATTGGGCTCATAGCCGGCCATATAGTGCTCCCGCAGAGTTTTGTCCGGGATGACGGAATAGGCGCAGTGCAGGCCCTGGAGGTTGAAGGACTTGTTGGGGCCGGAGACCATGATGAGATTGCTGTGATCCGCCACCGCTTGAAGGATGGGCGTATGCTTTTCTCCCCTGCGGACAAAGTCGGAGTGGATCTCGTCGGAGACGATGACCACGCCGTTCCGGCGGCAGATCCCGGCCATCCGGTTCAGCTCCTCCGCCGTCCAGATCCGGCCCACGGGATTTTCCGGGGAGCAGAGGACAAAA
Organism: Oscillospiraceae bacterium; assembly: GCA_022792495.1. Taxonomy (GTDB): domain Bacteria; phylum Bacillota; class Clostridia; order Oscillospirales; family Oscillospiraceae; genus Vermiculatibacterium. The sequence continues at coordinate 2,168 of JAAWBD010000033.1, read as the reverse complement.
ATCTTGTTCTCCGGCTGGGCGCAGAGCTCCTCAAACCGCTCCCAGTCCATCTCATATATGCCGGGGGCGGGATGGCGCTTCTGGCAGTTGACCAGCCTGCGTCCCAGCCGCCGGACGGTGCCGGTGAAGTTACTGTACACGGGATAGCAGACGATAACGCCGTCCCCCGGCTGGGAAAAGGCGCTGATGGTCTGGCTCACCCCCTCCAGGGCTCCGTTGGCGTAGATGATCCAGTCGTTCTCAATATGGAATCCATAGCGCCGCTGGTACCAGCCCATGATGGCACGGTTGAACTCCGGGGCCGCGTTGGCGGTGGTGTAGCCGAAGTTGGCGTGGTCGGCCACCCGGTGCATGGCCGCCACGATGGCGGGCGCGGCCCGGAAGTCCATGTCCGCCAGGAAGATACGGATGGTGTCCTCATCCAGGCGGATCCCTGGGGCCATGGCTTCAAAGTATCCGTTGTCATCATACTTCATGCTGTAAGTGCCAAACCGCGGCGCTTCGTGATCAAAGTCGTATTTCATGCAAACCCTCCTTTTTTTCTGTTTTACGGCGGCCCCTCTGCCCTCCTCTCCTCAATTAATTTAGTACCTAAAATAATTTTTCAAAAAATTTTCTTTAGCACCTAAAGTAAATATAGAGGAAACAGGCTCTCCTGTCAATACAGGAGAGCCTGTTTCTCTGTTTTTGCCAAATCCATTATTCAAATTTTGTGAATATTTCCCGCATCTTAGCCTCATATTCGATCAGCTTTGTCAGCTCCTCGTCTGAATAGTCCTCCAGGGACTGGCTGACCTTCTGGTAGCTCTCCACATCGTAGGCGATATGCTCCGCGCACAGGCGCTTCCCCTTCTCGGTCAGCGTGGCCACGGTCTGGCGTCTGTCCTGGGCGCTTTTGCTCCGAAGGAGATACCCCTTTCTCTCCAACCGGGCCGCCAGCTGAGATACCGCCCCCTGGGTGATGCCCATGCGGGAGGCCAGCTCCCCCATGGTCAGGCCGCCCTCCGGCCCCACTGCCACCACCAGGTGGGCCTCCCGCATGTAGAGGTCGCTCTCCCCTCTTGTGTAGGCCCGGGGCTTTTCATAATAGTTGATCTCCGCCATGGCGGACAGCATACAGCTTTGCAGCAGCTTCTCGATCAAACGGATGCGTTCCAAGGACTCCCCTCCTTCTTTTTCTTTCCCCACAGCCCCACATCGTGTCAGAGGGAGAGGAAGAAGGCCATAGCGGCCTCGTAGCCGTATAGGCCCAGGCCGGTGATCTGGCCTACGCAGCCGGGGGCGGTGACCGACCTATGGCGGAACTCCTCCCGGCGGTGGATGTTGGAGATGTGAACCTCCACACAGGGCACGTCCACCGCCTTCAGGGCGTCCAGGATGGCCACGGAATAGTGGGTGTAGGCCCCCGGGTTCATGACGATGGCGTCGTAGCCTCCCTGGGCGGACTGGATGGCGTCCACGATGGCCCCCTCGTGGTTGGACTGGAAGCACTCGGCGGTAGAGCCGTGGGCGGCGGCGAAGGCCTTGAGCCGCTGGCAGAGGGCGGCATAGCCCTCCTTTCCGTAGATCTCCGGCTCCCGCCGGCCCAGCAGGTTTAGGTTGGGGCCGTTGATAATGAGAAATTTCATGGCGCACTTCTCCCTTCTGTGTTCTCCCAGGAGGCAATGGCCTCCACCGCCTCCTTCACCCGGGCGGCGGTGGAGACGGGGGAAGTAAAATCCTTTACGGTGGCGTCGGCCCACTTTTCGTAGACAGTGGCCCGCTCTCCGGCCTTTTTCAGGAAGGCCTCCCGGCCCTCCTGGGCCAGGGGCCGGCCGGTCATGTCCTCACGGTCAAAAATGTCGGCGGGATCCCGGTTCAGCCAGATCACCACGCCGCTCTCCTTCAGGGCGGACATGGCGCTCTCCCGGAGGGGAAGGCCTCCGCCGCAGGCGATAATGAGATCCTGCCGGAGGGAGAGGGCTTGGGCCACCCCGGCCTCCAGGGAGCGGAAGTAGGGCTCCCCCTGGGTCTCAAAGATCTCCGGGATGGTCATGCCCTCCTGTCGCTCGATGAGTTTGTCGGTGTCCACCAGGGTACGCTTCAGCCGCGAGGCCAGAAGCTCCCCCACGGTAGTCTTGCCGCAGCCCATCATGCCGATGAGGATGATGTTTTTCATGTCCTTTTCT
>JAAWBD010000032.1 GCA_022792495.1 Oscillospiraceae bacterium | reverse complement strand
GAAAAAGACCTGTACCGGCGCCAGAAGGGACAGGATCACGGCGGACAGGCCGGACAGGAAGAAGGTCCAGCCCCCCAGCCGCGGGGTCTTGTTCCACACGTCGGGGTCGCTGAGGGCCCCGGGGGTGCGGAGGCCCATGAACCAGTTGCTTTTCACCTTGCCCATGATGTTGCCGATGATGAGGAACAGCACGCCGACCATAAGTCCGATGGCCCGGGCTACATTGATCCGTCCCGGCCAAAGGCTCTCGGACAGGGTAACGGCAATGCAGAGCAGAAGGAGGAGGGGCACCAGAGGGCCAAAAAAGTCGTAGTAGGGCTGGAATTTTTCGTAATTCTCTCTTTTGGGATCCAGACGGGGGAGAAATTGGAATCCCAGAGACAGAAGGGGGCTGATGGCGCACATCAGCCACAGGGTGGCGGGAGCGTCGTAGCGGTCGATCTGGCCGTTGAACCTCCAGTGGCCGGGGATCCTCTCGGGCAGATGAGGCCAGGCGATGGCCACCAGTACAAAGGGCAGCAGGGACAGCAGCCACATGAGGGCGATGGCCTTTTTATTTTTCATCGGATTTGTCTCCTTTCAGTCCGGCGATCCAGCCGGTGATCTCGTCCAGAATGGACAGGTTCAGCTCGTAGTAGATATATTTCCCCCGCCGCTCGTCAGAAATAAGCCCCGCGTCCCGTAAAACAGACAGGTGATGGGACACGGTGGCTCCCGTCATATCGAACCGGGAGCCGATCTCCCCGGCGGTTCTGGCCCCGCCCTTGAGAAGATCCAGAATGGCCCGGCGGGTGGGGTCGGAGAGGGCCTTGAAGGTCTCTTGAAACGCCATGGGGAACCTCCTCACTTAGAAGTCTGTCTAAATGATATACCTTAGGGGAAGGGTTGTCAAGAGATATTTAGATATTCGTCTAAATAAATTTTTCCAGTGTCCGCCCTCCCCTTAGCCCCGTGAGGCCCTCCCCTCCCACTGTCCCCCCAAAAGGACAGCCCCCGGAATTTTTCCGGGGGCTTTTTTCTTAGTTGTATTGCGTTGCAGGAAAGGTTGTGCTATCATACAGATAGAACAAACGTTCTAACAATCGGGCGAGGCCGGAGGGAAAAGAAAGACCGGTCAACCGAAAAGGTTGACCGGTCTTGGTGGAGGAGGGTGGATTCGAACCACCGAAGCGATACGCAACAGATTTACAGTCTGCCCCATTTGGCCACTCTGGAACTCCTCCATGTGGAGCTGGTTGACGGACTTGAACCCCCGACCTGCTGATTACAAATCAGCTGCTCTACCAACTGAGCTAAACCAGCAAACCAGAAAGGCTGTCCAACAGCAAAAATTATTCTAACAGATGTGCAGGAGGTTGTCAAGAAAAAAATGTGGGGAAAGACACAAAAGAGAGGAAGCAGGGGAGGGAAGGCGGGATGACCTTGGCGGAGATGGCGGTGAGCTACCGCCGGCAGGCGGATATTCTACGCCACCGGATCCAGCTGGTGGAGGAGCTGCCTGCCTGGAACCAGGAGGAGGTCATCGCCAAGACAGAGCGGCTTCGGCTGTTGGAGGCCATGCACAGGGATGTGCGGGACATGGCGGTGATCTGCGAGCGGTATTATGATCCCACTTACCGCCGGAATGAGCGGTATCTGGTCTGAACAGAGAAGAGGAGGTTTGAAAGACCATGAGCGGAGCGAGGTATCGAAGGGGCGGCATCTACGCCGCCGACATGGCCAGGTATGCCCGGCTGATCTCGGAGGAGAACACCAACAGCCGGGAGATGGCCCAGATAAAGCTGGCCCTGTGGCGGGCTATCCACGAGGACGTGAGCGAGAAGCAGAGGCAGTATCTGATGCTCTATTATGGGGAGGGGCTGAACATGGGCCAGATCGGGGAGCGGATGGGGGTGGATAAGTCTACCGTTTCCCGCACCATCAAGCGGGGGGAGGACAGGCTGCGGCGGTGTCTGCGCTATGGGGCCAAGCGGTTTTTGCTGGAGGGGGAAACGGCCTGAGGGCTTGACACCCCGGGGGGCGGATGATAAAATAGGCGAAACATTCAGGAGGGATCGCTATGGAATATCAGGCTGTCTTGTTCGACTTTGACTATACCCTGGGGGACGCTACTGAGTCTATCTACGAGGGGCACTGTTATGCGTTTGAGAAAATGGGCTATCCCAAGCCTGAGCTGGAGGAGGTTCGCCGGATGGTGGGCTATCTTCTGGAGGATGGCTTTACCCAGCTGACAGGGGAGGCGGATCCGGCCAAGCGGGAGGAGTTCCGGCACATCTACAAGGAGCATGTGAAGGATACCCAGGCCAGGTTGACCAAGCTCTTCCCCGGGGCTGTGGAGCTGCTGGATGCCCTCCACCAGCGGGGGGTCAAGCTGGGGATCGTCACCAGCAAGCACGTGGATACTCTGGAGGAGATCATGGAGCATCACGGGATCCGGGAGCTCATTGACTTTGCCATCGGCGGGGAGATGGTGAAGCTGCCCAAGCCTGACCCGGAGGGGCTCAACACCGGGATCCAGACCTTCGGGGTGGACAAGGCCCGGGTTCTCTACTGCGGAGATACCACCATTGACGCGGCCACGGCCCAAAACGCGGGGGTGGACTTTTCGGCAGTGCTGAACGGGGTCACTCCGGCGGCGGACTTCGGGGCCTATCCCTCAGTTCACATCGCGCCCGATTTGGTGGAGCTGAAGAGCTGGCTGGGAATATAAAAAGGGGGGGAAAGGGATCATGAATGAGATCATAAAGGCCATGAGGGAGCGCAGGAGCGTCCGGAAATTCAGGCCGGATATGCCCCGGCGGGAGGAGCTGGAGCAGATCATAGAAGCCGGGCTCTACGCCGCCAGCGGTAAGGGTAGGCAGGCGGCCAAGGTGATTGTGGTGACCGATCGGGAGCTCCGGGACAGGCTCTCCGCTGTGAACCGGGAGATCGGCGGCTGGGAGGAGGGCTTCGACCCCTTCTACGGCGCCCCCGCCATCCTCATTGTCCTGGGGGAGAAGGATTGGCCTACCCATGTGTACGACGGGAGCCTGGTCATGGGCAATATGATGCTGGCCGCCCACTCCCTGGGGCTGGGAAGCATCTGGATCCACCGAGCCAGGGAGGAGTTTGAGAGGCAGGAGTATAAAAAGCTCCTGACGGAGCTGGGGATCCAGGGGGAATGGGAAGGGATCGGGCACTGTGCCGTGGGCTATGTGGAGGGGGAGCTTCCCAAGGCTGCGGAGCGGAAGGAAGGTCGGGTATTCTGGGTGGAGTGAGCTGCCTAAAAAATAAAAAAGCAAGGCAGACCGTTTGGGTCTGCCTTGCTTTTTCTCAAAAAATCAGAATTCCGCGTTGCCCACTGTCCGGGGGTGGAGCTCCACGTCCCGGATGTTGGACACGCCGGTGAGGTACATGACCATACGCTCGAAGCCCAGGCCGAAGCCGGCGTGGCGGCAGGAGCCGTAGCGGCGCAGGTCGCAGTACCACCAGTAGTCCTTGGGCTCCATGCCCAGCTCTTTGATCCGCGCCTCCAGCAACTCCAGGCGCTCCTCGCGCTGGCTGCCGCCGATGATCTCCCCGATGCCCGGAACCAGGCAGTCGGCGGCGGCCACGGTCTTGCCGTCGTCGTTCTGGCGCATATAAAAGGCCTTGATCTCCTTGGGATAGTCAGTGACGAACACCGGTTTTTTGAAGTGCTGCTCGGTGAGGTAGCGCTCGTGCTCGGTCTGGAGGTCGCAACCCCATTCTACCTTGTAGTCGAACTTGTCGTTATTCTCCTTTAGGATCTCAATGGCTTGGGTGTAGGTCACCCGGGCGAAGTCGGAGGAGGCCACATGCTCCAGCCGCTCCATCAGACCCTTGTCCACGAAGGAGTTGAAGAAGCTCATCTCCTCCGGGCAGCGATCCATGACGAAGTTGATGATATACTTGATCATGGCCTCAGCGGTGTCCATGTAGTCGGTAAGATCGGCGAAGGCCATCTCGGGCTCGATCATCCAGAACTCGGCGGCGTGGCGCTGGGTGTTGGAGTTCTCCGCTCGGAAGGTGGGGCCAAAGGTGTATACGTCCCCAAAGGCCATGGCGAAGTTCTCCGCGTTCAGCTGGCCGGAGACGGTGAGATTGGTTTTCTTCCCGAAGAAGTCCTGGGACCAATCCACGCTGCCGTCGGGCAGGCGGGGGGGATCGTTCACGTCCAGGGTAGTGACCTGGAACATCTCCCCGGCCCCCTCGGCGTCAGAGCCGGTGATGATGGGGGTGTTCACATATACAAACCCCCGATCCTGGAAAAACCGGTGGATGGCATAGGCAGCCACGCTCCGCACACGGAAGGTGGCGGAGAAGAGGTTTGTCCGGGGCCGGAGGTGCTGGATGGTGCGGAGGAACTCCACGCTGTGCCGCTTTTTCTGCAGGGGGTAGTCGGGGGTGGAGGCGCCCTCCACCTCAATGGACTGTGCCTTCACCTCCAGGGGCTGCTTGGCCTCAGGGGTGAGCACCAGGGTTCCCTTCACAATAAGGGCGGCCCCCACGTTCTGGGAAGCGATCTCCTTATAGTTGCTGAGGACGTTGGCGTCCATGACCACCTGTAGGTTGGTAAAGCAGGAGCCATCGTTGAGCTCAATGAAGCCGAAGGTCTTCATGTCCCGGATGGTCTTGGCCCAGCCCATGACGGTGACGGTCTGATTGGCGAAGGACTCCTTGTCGGCAAAGATCCGGGCGATGTGGGTACGTTCCATGTGGGTCCGCTCCTCTCTATAGATTCTTGCGTTTGACAGCTGCTTTCGCAAGTATCCCTATTATAAGGAGTTTTGGAGAATTTTACAAGTCCTTTTTGCCTGGGTTATTTTTTAGGTGGTCATAGCCCCTGCTTCTTGAGTCGGGACACCAGCTCCACATACCGCTCCACCGGATCCACCGGGCCGTCCCTTCCCTTCAACGGCCGGCGGCGGAAGTCGATCTCGTCCATGTGGGACATCCCCCGGCTCCCGGTGCCCCGCCAGATGCCCTGGAAGCCGGTCCAGCGGGCGGATTCCACTGTCACCAGGCCGTCGTTCTCCCCCTCCACAAGACCCATGAGAAGGCTCTGCCACCACATGAAGATATCGGAGCGGAAGGAGGCCATAGCCCCGGCATAGCTCTGGTAGAGAACCCCGGGCACGTCTGGGTTTTGACGGTTGAATTCCGCGGCCCAGGCGGTGGTGAACTGGAAGCACACCGAGGAAAAGTCGGGATGCCTATCCCCGATGAAGCGGTACCAGCTGTTGACAAAGAACCCCGCCAGGCGAAACATCCACTTGGGCAGGCGGTAGAGAAGATCCATGGTTTCGGAGCCGTGGTGGGGGGTGGCGATGGTGGTGAGGGAGGCGGCGTAAGCCCCCATGCCCAGGGAGGAGAGGAGATACCGGGCGTCCAGCCCGCCCTTGGAGTGGGCGATGAGGTGGAGCTTTTCCGCCCCGGTTTGGGCCAGAAGCTCCTCCATCCGCCCCTTCAGGGCTGCGGCGTTCTCCTCCACGGTGGCCCAGCCGTCCTGACCACCAAAATAGACCTCCGCCCCGTGGCGCCGGAGGACGTCGGGGATACGGCCCCAGTAGCCCAGGTGCTTCCAGTCCCGGAAGCCGGTGCCGTGGATGAGGAGGATGGGATAGCGGGTACGGCAGATGTCCTGATCCATGGCGGCCACCTCAGTACAGGGGGAGGAAGAACAGCCAGGGGGCGGTGACCACGGCCATGGTGAGGGCCACGATATGTTTTTCCCCATCAGAGAGCAGGCTGCACTTTCTCATGGCCCGCTTGTCAAAGAGATAGATGCACACCCCCGCAATGGCCACCCCCGCCAGCGTCCAGCAGAAGGTGAGGGGGTGGGTCCAGGGCCGAAGCATATGGGAGCCCAGCATGGTGTTCTCCCACCACTCCACGAAGGGGGAGGCGTTTCCCCCTCCCCAGGGGCCTGCCGCAGGGAGAAGGCTCAGGATCATCCACGCCACCCCCACGCCGTCAGCGGAAAAGCCTAAAAGCCAGAATTTCCACCACAGCTCCTTTATCACCTTCCCTTTTTGGGTGTGCTTCAGAGCACAGAGGGTGAAGCACAGCACCAAACAGTCGATGACCAGGTTGCCGGGGATGAGGAATATCAGAACCTGGGGGAAGAGGATCAGGATCCAGATGGGGAAGAGAACATTGTAGAGCCGGACGTCTTTTTTCATCATATTTCCTCCTTTTTTCGAAACAGGAGCCATAACAGCCAGCCCAAGCCCCACTCTCCCGGCCACAGCAGAGCCAGGGGGAGGAGAAGGAGGGCGAAAGTCCCGGCATACAGGCCCATAAGGGAAAGAAAGGCCAGCAGAGCGTTCTCTATCTCCAGGGTGGAGATGAAGGTGTAGAAGGAGGAATAGGCTCCCGGCAGGCAGAGAAGGCCCAGAAGGGCCACCAGGGCGATGGGTAGCAGGGTGAGCCACCGGAGGTGCCGCCGCCCATTCCGAAGAGTGAGCCACTGAAGCCCGGCGGAGAGGGCCAGACAGAGCAGGAGAAGGGGAACCTCAGACATGGCCCTGCCCCTCCCTCCGGCTTTGAAGCCGCCGCATTCCCGCCCCCAGCAGGTTGCCGGCCAGGGCGGCGCAAAACACGATGGCACAGTGGAACAGGGCGCTGGAGTTCATCAGCAGGAACACCGCCGGCAGGTAGAACAGGCCGCAGGCCGGAGGATACAGCGGGCAAATACCCTGCCGCCGTCCCAAGGACAGCCCAGACATGAAGCCACCCACCGGCAGCAGCAGAAAGGGTAGAAAAATGCCAACCAGAACCGGCGCGTCAGGGGCGTCAAAGACCCGCAGGAGGAAGGGCAGGATCCCGCACAGCAGGAGGGAAAAGCCTATGTGGGGCAGGGTCTCCCGCCACTTGAGGAGGGAGGGGCTGGGAGAGAGCCCCAGCCTTTCCCGGATCTGGGCCACCTCGGCGTACCAGCCCACCCAGCGGCCCAGCCAGATCAGGGCATAGACCAGGGCGAAGGGGAGCAGGAAGGTGAGGATCAGCCCGGGCCAGGGCTCGTAGGGAAAGTTCAGCATCACCCATCCCCACAGGGTCAGGGCCATGACCCCGAAGTGGCACAGGGAGCGGAGGAGCAGGGATTTCCCCTCATCGGCGAAGGGCAGGGTGGCCACCCCGATCTCGGCCCCGAAAAGGAACCAGAGAAGGAAGCACAGGACGGCCCCCAGGGCTTCGGGTACGTTGGAGTTATAGCAGAAGGTGAAGTCGAAGGTAAGGCGGCCGCCAAAGAGAGACCAGGGCTGAGACAGCCACCCCAGCAGCAGACAGCCCGCCATGCCCAGCAGTCCGCCCAGCAGGGCGCGGAGGAGGGTCTGCCTTTTATTGTCAAATACCGTCATAGTCCCAACGCCTCCTTAATTTTTTTCACGTATCGCCGGGACACATAGCACTCCGTCCCGTCGGCCAGGGACATCCGGATGGTGCCGGAGAGCTTCAGATCCAGGGCGGTGACCTTTTTCAGATTTACGATCTCCGAGTGGGAGATCCGGACAAAGGTGTGCCTGTCCAGCCGCTCCTCCAGCTCATAGAGCCGGAACCGCAGGAGAAAAACCGACCCGTCCTCCCGCCGGGCGTAGACGCTTTTATCCTGGGCGTAGAGACAGGTGAGGGAGGCGGTCTCCAGCAGGAAAGCCCGCTCCCCCTGAAAGCCGGGGAGGGTGCCGTCGTCCAGGGCGGAGAGCCGTTGGGCCAGAGCCTCCAGCTGGGGAGTGAGAGCGGGGACTTCCAGGATGAGCCCGGGAGCTTCCCGCTCCGGGATGATGTGGATGTCCACCTTCAAGATATATCCCTCCTTTTCGGAGACTCCGGGGGGAGGCGCCCTCTCTTCCCCTGGAGTCCATACTCCTTGTAAGCATAGTCTACACAAAAGTAAGCCGACTGTCCATAAATTTCAGACAGTCGGCTTATTTTAGAGGATAAAAGGGTCACAGCTCGGTCTCCAGGGGCCGGCGCAGGTCATAGCCGCCGTTCTGGAGGGTGGAGACCACCCTGTATATATGGGTGGGCAGGGTCTCCGACAGATCCATCCGGATAAGGGAGGGGCCGCCGTTGAGCATCCCCTGCACATTGGCGGGGTTGGGGGCGGTGTGCCAGTTGGCCTGCCACCGGATCCAGCCCTCCGCGGACAGAACGTCGGTCTGGCTGAAGATGGGGCCCTCCGGAAAGGCGTAAAACCGGGTCTTGATCCGGGCGATGTGGCTGAGAAGCTCATTCCCCCGCTCCAGCTCCTCCAGCACCCCCTGGGAATCCAGGGTAGGATCGGCCAGCAGTCCCACCGAGTGCCCTGCCGCCACAGCCTTTCGCACCAGGGAGGCCTGCTCCGGAAGGGAGTCGGGGGTGAAGAGAAACAGGGCATAGGCCCCGCTGGGAAACAGACCCGTCCAATCCCCCTGGGCCTGGGAGGCGTCCAGGGCGAAGTAGACCCGGGTATCTCCGTTGTTGCTGCCCGTTGGGGGGCGGCTGGTGGCCGGCGGAGGGGTGGGTGTCGGGGCAGGGGTGGGGGTAGGCTGGGGATTCTGACTCTGGATGATCTGGTTGTAGCGGTAGGCCATGGCCCCCTGGGCGGACTGGAGGAAGAAGCCGTCGGCCAATCCGGGGGAGTTGGGGTTGGTGATGCGGATCAGAGTGCCCCGGTCGGTGGTGGGGAGGAAGGAGTACTGTAGCCCGAAGAAGCTGCACACCGCCGCCGCCGGGACATAGGGGATGGCGTTGCGCCAGCGGGCATGGAAGCTCATGGAGTTGCCCAGGTTGTCCTCGCAGGTGCCCATCTGCATGGTGAAGGTGAGCATTCCGCTGAGGGAGTAAAGGGTGAGGATGGTGCCCCGCTCTGGGGTGATGCCGTAATAGACCCCCAGATCCACCCCTGTGGCGGTGCGGTCAAAGATAGTGTAGGGCACATAGACCACCCCATTCACCGCCACCGGCCGGTAGGCGTCGTAAAATTTATCCCCCACGGCCAGCAGATAGACCGTGGAGCCGGAGGATCCCCAGACGGGCAGGATGAGAGCGCACACCAGCGCCAAGGAGCAGAGCAGGGCGGAAATGCGTTTTTTCACCAGGGGAACCTCCCTTCTTTGGAAAGGAAAAAGCGGCAGCTCCTACGGTGGCCGCCTTTTTCTTTGGTAAGCTCGAATAAAGTGGGCCCAGAGGAGAAACGGTCAGGTATTCATCATCTTTTCAAAGGTCTCCCCGTCCATCACCTCGTGCTCCAGCAGGTATTGGGCGACCTTATCCAGGTAAGCCCGATCCCGGGTGAGGATGGCCTGACAGGTTTGGAGGGCCTCGTCCAGCAGGGCCTTGACCTCCTCGTCGATAAGGCTGGCCGTCTCCTCGGAGTAGGTCTTGGCCTGAGCCATGCTCCGGCCGATAAAGACCTCATCGTGGCCCGAATCAAAGACCACGTTGCCCAGCTTGTCGCTCATGCCATAGCGCATGACCATGTTCCGGGCGATGTGGCTGGCGGTCTGGAGGTCGCTGCCGGCTCCGGTGGAGATGTCCCCCAGCACCAGCTGCTCGGCGCAACGACCCCCCAGACAGACGGCGATCCGATCCCGGAGCTCCGTTCTGGATTGGAAGGTCACATCCTCCTTGGGCAGGTGGATGGTCATACCTCCCGCCATGCCCCGGGGGACGATGGTGATCTGGTGGACGGGATCTTGGCTGGGCAGAGCGTGGATCACCAGGGCGTGGCCCGCCTCGTGGTAGGCGGTGAGCCTTCGCTCCCGCTCAATGACCACCCGGCTCTTTTTCTCCGGGCCGGCCAGCACCTTGATCACCGACTCCTGAATGTCCTCCATGGTGATGAAGGGACGGCGGAACCGGGCAGCCCGGAGGGCGGCTTCGTTCATCAGGTTCTCCAGGTCGGCGCCGGTGAAGCTGGCGGTGGCCTTGGCGGCTTTATTCAGATCCACATCGTCGGCCAGGGGCTTGTTTTTTGCGTGAACCCGGAGGATCTCCTCCCGGCCCTTCACGTCGGGGGCCCCCACATAGACCTGCCGGTCAAACCGGCCGGGCCGCAGCAGGGCGGGATCCAGAATGTCCACCCGGTTGGTGGCGGCCAGCACAACAACCCCCTCGTTGGCGGAGAAGCCGTCCATCTCCACCAATAGCTGGTTCAGGGTCTGCTCCCGCTCATCGTGGCCGCCGCCCAGGCCTGCGCCTCTCTGGCGGCCCACAGCGTCGATCTCGTCGATGAACACGATGGAGGGGGCGTCCTTCTTGGCCTGGTCAAAGAGATCCCGCACCCGGCCCGCGCCCACACCCACATAGAGCTCCACAAAGTCAGAGCCCGAAATGGACAGGAAATTGACCCCCGCCTCTCCGGCCACCGCCTTGGCAAGCAATGTCTTGCCCGTGCCGGGAGGGCCCACCAGGAGGATCCCCTTGGGGATCCTGGCCCCCAGCTCCAGATACCGCTGGGGCTCCTTGAGGAAGTCCACCACCTCCTGAAGCTCCGCCTTCTCCTCGTCGGAGCCGGCCACATCAGCGAAGGTGATCTGCTTTCCCTCGGGATCCAGCGTCCTGGTGCGGGCGCGGCTGAAACGGGTGGGACGGTCTCCGGCCCCGCCGCCTCCCCCGCCCATGCCCTGGCGGATCATCAGGTTGTACCACATGAATGCGAACAGGCCGATCACCGCCAGCCAGGGAAGGAAGGAGATCCACCAGGGCAGCTCGCTGTTGGGCTGATAGTCATAGTCCTGCAGGATCCCCGCCCGCTTCTGGGAGGAGAGCAGTTCGTCGTACTGCTGGATGAACAGGGTGGAATTGTACACCCGCCCCGTGACCCGGGAGCCATCCTTCAGGGTGAGGGTGAGGGTATTGTCCTTCAGCTCCAGATAATCCACCTGTCGGCTCTCGATGAGGGAGCGGATCTCCGCTGAGGTGGGGGCGGGGCTGGCATCCATCTCCCGCAGGGCAAAGAGGGTAGCCAGCAGGATCACCACGATCATACACAGAAAACCCGCGTCTCTGACGCTGAATTTTTTGTTCAAGAGGGAACACGTCCTTTCAAAAAAGAAGAGCGGAGAACAGGTCAGCAAAAGGGCTAAGACCCGGAGCGGAGCGGACGAACCGGAGCCCCCGCAGGGGGCGAGGATCGGCGCGCGCAGACGGAGGGGCTTAGAGCTTTTGCGTCCCGGCCTGTTCGCAGCTTGACATGGCGCTCCCAAGGGAGAGCCACAGGGTAGGCTTTACCCCTTCTGATACACTTGGGGCTTCAGCACCCCGATATAGGGCAGATTCCGGTAAAGCTCGTCGTAGTCCAGCCCGTAGCCCACCACGAACTCGTCGGGGACGGTAAAGCCTACGTAATCGGCCTGGATGGGCTTTGTCCGGCGGGAGGGCTTATCCAGCAGGGTGCACAGCCGCAGAGAGGCCGGGTTCCGGGCTTTCAGCAGCTGGAACAGGTAGCTCAGGGTGTTGCCGCTGTCCAGGATATCCTCAATGACGATGATATCCTTCCCCTCGATGGAGTCGGTCAGATCCTTGACGATGTTGACCTGCCCCGAGGACACGGTGCCCGCCCCGTAGGAGGATACAGCCATAAAGTCCACCTGGCAGAAGGGCTGGATGTGCCGGGTCAGGTCGGCCATAAAGATGAAGGAGCCCCGCAGCACGCTGACCAGCAGGGGGCACTTTCCCTTGTAGTCGGCGCTGATCTGCTCCCCCAGCTCCTGGATGCGCTTGTGCAGATCCTCCTCCGAGATCAGAACGTGGTCGATGTCATCTCTCATGTTGGTCATAGTATATCCTCTCCCTTTTCTTGGTTGATAATTCGCACCTGCCCGCGGCAGGGGTGAGACAGGTTACAGCCCAGTCCGGCCACGGCGATAACGCCGTCCTCGTCAGCCGCGATGGGGATACGCTCCCGCTCCAGGCGGGGGACTTTGTTGTCGATAAAGAGCTTTTTCAGGGATTTTTTGTGGCCGTTGGGAAGGGTGATCTCATCCCCCGTTCGGCGGGGACGGATCACCAGCCCCGGCCAGGACGCCCCCTCCAGGATCACCGTCCAGGCCGTGCCGGGAACGGGGTTGCTCCCCTCCCGGGGAAGAAAGGCTTTCAGGGGTTCCGGCTCAGGATCGTGGGTAAAGACAAGGGCCTCATACTCCCGGCGGACGGTGAGCTGACGGGGAAGGGAGACCTGGGCCGAGGGAGAACCGCTCCGGCACAGGGCCAGCACCCCCTCAATGTGAGAGGCGGAGCAGTCCCAGTCCCCCTCCGCGGCCTCGGCCAGAAGGAGCCGCACCGCCCGGGAGGCAACCGGATCCGGGGCCTGGGCGAGAAGGGGAGCAGGAAGGATCAGATCCTCCCCCCGCCGCTTGGCCTGGAGGAAAAGCTGCCGGGCCAGAGCGTTCAGGTACTCATTGTCCGCCCGGAGCCGGGGTATGGTATCCCCCAGGCGGCGGACAAAGCCGGGGTTCATCTCCTCCAAAAGGGGGATGAGCTGGTGGCGCACCCGGTTGCGGGTGTAGGAATCGTTGGAATTGGTGCTGTCCTCCATATGGGGAACGCCGTATTCGGTAAGATAGGCCTCGATCTCCCGCCGTGAGGTGGTGAGAAGGGGCCGTACAAGCTGGTGGAGCCGGGGGGAGATGCCGGTGAGCCCTTGGAGCCCGCTGCCCCGCAGCAGATGGAGCAGCAAAGTCTCGGCGTTGTCCTCGGCGTTGTGGGCGGTGGCGATAAGGCCGCAGCCCTCCTCCTCCGCCGCCCGGAACAGAAAGGTGTAGCGCAGGGTGCGCCCGGCCTCCTCGATGGAAAGCTTCTCCCGCTGGGCAAAGGCCCCCACATCCCCCCGGCCTACGGTGAGGGGGATGCCCCATTGTCCGCAGACCTCCCGGACGAACCCCTCGTCCCGATCCGCCTCCTCTCCTCGAAGCTGGTGGTTGAAGTGGGCGGCCACAAGGGTGATGTCCTCCCGCCGGGAGAGCATGTGAAGCAGGCACATGGAATCCGCCCCGCCGGAGACGGCACAGAGAACCCGGGAGCCGGAGGGGATAGCCCCCTGGGTCACATCAGTATTCCTCATACCGCCGCTCGATGGAGGCGAAGGTGGTGAATTCAGGCAGCCACTGGAGCTCCACAGTTCCTGTCTCTCCGTGGCGGTTTTTGGCGATGATGCACTCGGCCAGGTTCCGGTCCTCGGTGTCCGGGTCATAGTATCCCTCCCGGTAGAGGAACATCACAATATCCGCGTCCTGCTCGATGGCACCCGACTCACGAAGGTCGGAGAGCATGGGCCGCTTGTCCGAGCGGGACTCGTTGGCACGGGAGAGCTGGGACAGGCACAGCACCGGCACCTTCAGATCCTTGGCCATGATCTTCAGAGACCGGGAGATATCGCTGACGATCTGCTGCCGGTTCTCCCCGTATTTGGCGGGCCCCCCGGCGGAGGTCATCAGCTGGAGATAGTCTATGACCACCAGCCCCAGATCCTTTACCAGCCGGCACTTGGCGTTCATATCGGCCACCGAAAGCATGGGGTTGTCGTCAATAAGGATCTTGGTCTGGCTTAGGGAGGCGGAGGCGGCGGCCACCTTGTCCCAGTCGTCCTGATTCAGCCGCCCGGTGATGAGCCGCTTCAGCTCCACAAAGGATTCGTTGGAGATCAGCCGCATAGCCAGCTGCTCCCGGCTCATTTCCAGGGAGAAGAAGGCCACCGACTTGCCGGAAAACTTTCCCGTGTGGAGGAGCATGTTCAGGGCCATAGAGGTTTTGCCCATACCGGGCCGGGCGGCCAGCAAAATCAGGTCGGAGGGGTTGAGGCCCGAGATGGCGTTGTCCACGTCGGGAAAGCCCGTGGGCAGCCCCGGCACCGCCGAGTCGTTGGCGGCCAGCTCCTGGAGCCGGTCATAGACCGACATGACCACCTTGGAGATGGGCTCCAGCCCCTGGTTGCCGCTCTCCTCGCTCTTCCGGATCTCATAGATCCGCTGCTCGGCGGCGGTGAGGGTGTCCGCGCCGGTGGCGGAGCCCTCCCGCACCAGGTCGGTGATCCCCCCGGCGGTGTCGGCCACCCGGCGCAGCAGGGATTTGTCGCGGACGATGCTGATGTACTCCTCCACATTGGCGGCGGTAAGGGTGACCAGCATCAGCTGCCGGATATAGTCGTAGGTAGTGGCCTCGTCATAGGAGCCGTTCTGCTTCATCTTCTCCTGGAGGGTCACCGGGTCGATGGGCTCAGAGAAATTGAACATGGAGCATACCGCTTCAAAGATCTCCCGGTTCTGCCGCAGGTAGAAATCCTCAGGCCGCAGCTTTTCAATGACCTTGGGGATACACCGCTCGTCGATCAGGATAGATCCCAGCACGGCCTGCTCCGCCTCGGTAGAGTGGGGCATCTGCCGCGAGATAAGCTCGTCCATTTCCGTCACCTCCCGAAAAAGTGAAAAGGGAAAAATGAAAAGATAAGGCCTTCGGCGCAGCCGGACCGCTCAAATGGGCGGCCCGTGTCCGCCGCAAAAGCATAGCCTTTTCATTTTAAATCTTTAGGCTTCCTCGCACACCACCACATTGATAGTCCCTGTGATCTCATACCCCAGCTTGCACTTGAGCTGATAAGTCCCAAAGGACTTGATGGGCTCGGGCATGACGATCTTGGTCTTGGCGATGTCGTGGCCAAACTGGGCCTTCAGGGCGTCGGAGACCTCCTTGGAGGTCACCGACCCGAAGAGCTTGCCCCCGTTGCCTGCCTTTGCGGAGATCTTTACCATGCAGCCCTTCAGCTGCTCGCTGAGCTCCATGGCGGCGGCCCGCTCAGCGGCCTCCTGGGCCAGCCGGGCCTTCTCCTGCTGCTTCATGGTATTCAGGTTCTCAGCGGTGGCGGCGGTGGCCAGCTTCCGGGGCAGCAGGAAATTCCGGGCGTACCCGTCGCTGGCCTCGATCAGCTGCCCCTTCTTCCCCTGGCCCTTCACGTCCTGTAAAAGAATGACTTTCATGATAGAAAACTCCTTTTTCTTCAAGTAAATATATAAATATAGAGGGGAAAAAGTATACTGTCCGGTTACTTTCCCCCACAGTATGTGTCGATGGCGCCGTACAGCTCCTCCACCACTTCCTCCACCGATCTCTCCGGCACCTGGGCGCCGGCCACGGCGGCGTTGCCCCCGCCTCCCAGAGCCTCGGTGATGACCTGCACGTTCACATCCCCCGAGCTCCGGGCGGACAGGATCACCCGCTCGGAGTCGTCGGGAAAGAGGACGAAGGAGGTGTGGAAGCCCGCCACCGTCAGCAGCTCGTCGGCGGCCTGGGCGGCAGTCACCCGGTCCACCGGGTGGGTCAGGGCGGATACGGCGATGCCCTCCCGGTACATTTTGGCCTCCTTCAGGATCTCATACCGGGCGATGGTCTGCTTCAGCTCGGTCTTGAAAAACCGCCGCACCTCGGTGGTGTCCGCCCCCGCCCGGCGGAGAAAGGCCGCCGCGTCAAAGGTGCGGCTTCCCGTGCGGACGGTAAAGTTCTTGCTGTCCAGCACGATGCCCGCCATCAGGGCCTCCGCCTCCGCCTTCAGCAGGTCGGCGGGCTCCAGTATGTACTGCAAAAGCTCGGTGGTCAGCTCCGAGGCGGAGGAGGCATAGGGCTCATGGAAGCTCAGCGCCGCTCCCTCAATGTAGCTGGCCGCCCGGCGGTGGTGGTCGATGACCACCACCTTGCTGACCGCCTCCAAAAGGTCGGGGGAGAGCACCTGCTCGGGCCGGTTGGTGTCCACCACGATGAGCAGGGAGCTCACATCCGCCTCCACCAGGGCGTCGGTGGGGGAGAGAAACACCCCCTCATACTTGGGCAGCGCCGCCAGCTCTCCCACCAGCTGCTCTGCGGGGTTGGGGTTGGGATCCCGAAGGATGTGGACGGGGATCCCCCGCTTCCGGCCCATGGCCACGACACCCGCCGCAGGCCCCATACAGTCCAGGTCGGGGAAGGCGTGTCCCATCACAAACACCTGGGAGGCGTCCCCTATCAGCTCATAGAGGGCGCTGGCCATCACCCGGCTTTTTACCTTGGTGTGCTTCTCGGTCTCGCTGGAGCGACGTCCACCGAAGAATTCAAAGTTGATCCGGTTCTTCACCACCGCCTGGTCGCCCCCACGGGAGAGGGCCATTTCCAGGGCCAGGGAGGCATACTGGAACAGATCCGTAAAGCTTTCCCCGTCACGGCCCGCTCCGATGGACAAGGTCACCGGCAGTCCGTTGGGGTTCACCACCTCCCGGACATGGTCCAACACGTCAAACTTCTGTTCCAGGAAGTTGGGCAGACACCGTTCTTCAAACACAAACAGATACCGGTCCCGGTCATACCGGCAGAAAAGTCCGTCCGTGGGGGAGATCCACTCGTCCAGGATCCGGTTGATGTCGGAGAGCATGGCGCTCTTCACATTGTCCCCCACCCCCCGGAACACCTCGTCGTAGTTGTCCAGGTTCAATAGGGCTACCACCGGCCGGGAGTCATAGAACTGATCCCGAACCAGGGAAAGGTCTGTCACATCCACCCAGTAGGTAGTGGCCAGAAAGCTCCGCTCCCCCTTGTTCTCGGTGCGGACCAGATGGCCAAAGACCCAGAACCGCCGCTGGCCCAGGTGCACCTCGGTGGGACACTGGGTTTTTCCTTCCATCAGCCACCGGGGATCAAACCCCGGGGCCGCGTCGGTGATCCGCAGGTCAAACAGGTGATCCCGCTCTCCCGTGATCTGGAGAAAGCGCTCGTTGGACCAGATGACCTCCCCGGTCTCCGGCCGGAAGATGACCATGGGCAGGGGGGCGTTGACCATGGTATCCTTGGCGGCCACATCCATGTTGTTGGAGATATTCTCAATGTAGCTCAAGATCTCCCGCCGCCGGGATTTGTTGCTGTGGCGGAAGTAGGCCAGCAGAGCCAGCACGATGACCCCCTCCACACAGGCCAGGGCATACTGCCCCGCCAGGGCGGTGGACAGGGCAAAGGCTCCCAGGAAGCAGAAATACAGCCGGAAGCTGGGCTCCAGCAGATGGGACAATCCCTTTTTGGGCAAAGGGGACACCTCCTTAAAAAAGGCGGACTCCGTCAGGATAAAGATAACACCATGATACCATAGTAAAAGGTAAAAAACAAGGGGGAGTCTGTCCCTGCCTGCAGGGGGTGGGCGGGGAATTATTGCACAATCTTAATGGGGGATGAATCATCATGCTTGTCTATACTGACGGTCTTAGTGTCCTCCGGAAAAAAACATTTGTATTTCTGCGGGAGATATGGTATCATGCTCCTTGTGAAGAAATTTTGCCTATGGAGGTCGATGTATAAAAACACCGAACCCGGGACAAGAGAGATAAAGGAGAACTGCATATGTACGGATTCTGGACATTGGTTCCACCCCTGCTGGCCATCACTGTCGCGCTTGTGAAGCGAGACGTGGTGGCTGCGCTGTTTTTAGGGGTTCTTTCCAGCTCCATCATCATCAACGGCTGGGGCTTCCTGCCCCCCATTGTCTCCGAGTATATGATGGGCGGCTGGGCCAGCGGAGCTTCCCTTCTGATGCTGCTGGTGCTTATCGGGATCATGGTCTCCCAGATCACCGCCACCGGCGGCTTTCTGGCCCTGTCCCGGCTGGCCCGGCGGAAGGTGGGCTCCCGCCGGGGCGCCAAGTGCCTGGCCTGGCTGCTGTGCATCCTGTGCAGCGTGGACGACGGCATGGCCATCCTGGGCTCCGGCTCCATCAGCCGCCCCATCACCGACAGCTTCCGGATCCCCCGGGAGAAGCTGGCCTACATCCTGTCCTCGGTGGGCTCCAACTTTTTGAGTATGATGCCCTACTCGGCCTACATCCTCTTCGGCACCGGCCTCATCGGAGCCTATGCCCCTGAGCTGGACAGCATGAAGACCTACTTCCAAATGATCCCCCTGAACGCCTATGCCATCCTGTCCATTCTCCTCGCGGGCCTCTTTGCCGCCGAGGTGATCCCCGACTTCGGCCCCATGAAGCGGGCCGAGAAGCGGGCGGAGGAGACCGGCCTCACCGTCCCCGCCGGCAGCGAGGGCCTGGCCCTCAACGAGCTGGGGGATGAGGCCGCCGCCCGGCTGGAGCCCGATCTGAAGGCAGTGCTCCTGCCCGTCGGCGGCATGATCCTGACCCTGATCGTCCTCTACGTGACGGCGGGAGAGATCCAGATCTATTCCGCCGCCCTGGTGGGGGCCCTGACCTCCCTCATTTACCCTCTCCTGGCGGGGAAGATGAAGTTCCGGGACATCTCCGGCCGCTGCTTCGCCGGCTTCCAGTCCATGGCCCCCCTGTTCATCATCCTGCTTATGGCCTTCACCTTCTCCTCCGCCATCAACGCCATGGGCTTCGGGGACTATATCGTCACCCTGGTGGGGGGCCAGGTGAACCGGGCGCTGCTGCCCCTTATCATGTTTATCATCTGCGGCCTGGTGGCCTACGCCTCGGGCAGCTTTGCCACCGGCCTTGCCATCATCTGTCCCATCTCCATCCCCCTGGCCCTGGCCTCGGGGGCCAGCGTGCCCCTGGTCATGGCCGCCTGCATGGGCGGCTCCCAGTTTGGCGACCAGACCTCCCCCCTGTCCGACGTGTTCATCATGTCCTCCCTGACGGCGGGCATCGACGTGGGGGAGAGCGCCCGAACCCTTCTGCCCTATAAGCTGCTTACCGCGGCCTGCGCGGCGGGGGTCTATCTGGCCCTGGGATTCCTGATCCATTGATATATTTGCCCCATTTTTGGCCTGTGGGACTGATATATAAATCAAAGCAGAGAAAGTGAGGTTGAAAGGAATGGATTTTAACGAAGGCAGACGCAGATACGCTGAGATCCTGGTGAAGATCGGCGTTGAGCTGAAGCAGGGACAGGCCTTGTGTGTGGAAGCCCCTGTGGATCAGTGGGACTTCGTCACCCTGATTGCCCAGGAGGCCTACAAGGCCGGCTGCAGCAAGTTCCAGGTCATCTGGAAGTGCGATGCGGTGGACCGGGTCAAGCTGGAGAATCAGAAGGTGGAAGTCCTGGACTGCGACAAGGCCGTGGCCCAGCACTACGCCGAGCTGGGAGCCGGCTTCATCCGCCTGGACTGTCCCGACACCAAGACCTTCGCCGGCGTTCCCGCGGAGCTTCTCAACGAGAAGGCCATCGCTGACACCGTGGTGCGGGGCATCTTCCGCAGCGCCGGGATGAAGAACGGCCAGACCATCTGCTGTATGCCTTGTCAAGCCTGGGCCGACCTGGTCTACCCTGACCTTCCCCAGGACAAGCGCCTGGAGGCCCTGTGGGAGGCTGTGTTCACCTGCATGCGCTGTGGGGAGCCTGACCCTGTTGGCTCCTGGAAGCAGTACATCGCCGACACCACCCGGCGCAAGGCCAAGCTGGATGCCAAGCAGTACGTCTCCTTCCACTACAAGAGCGCCAAGACCGACATCACCATCTCCCCCGTGGAGAACCAGAAATGGCAGGGCGGCTGTATCGAGATCCCCGGCGAGCGGGTGTTCATTCCCAACCTGCCCACCGTGGAGGTCTTTACCACCCCCCACAAGTATAAGGCCGACGGCCATATCGCCTCCACCCTGCCCCTGAACTACCGGGGCCAGCTCATCGAGAACTTTGTGCTCTACCTGGAGAAGGGCCGCATCGTCCGCTTCACCGCCGAGAAGGGGGAGGAGCTCCTCCGCTCCATTATCGAGACCGACGAGGGCTCCCACTACCTGGGGGAGATGGCCTTCATCGACCAGTCCTCCTCCATCGCCAGCCTGGGCCGGGTGTTCTTCACCACCCTGTATGACGAGAACGCCTCCTGCCACGTGGCCATCGGCAACGCCTTCGGCCCCTTCGCCGATCCCAAGGAGAAGGACGCCCACGGCTATAACGATTCCAAGCTCCACGTGGACTTTATGGTGGGCTCCGACGACATGCACATCCAGGGCCAGCTCCCCGACGGGACCTGGGAGGACGTGCTGGTGGACGGCCATTGGGCCCCCGAATTCCAGTAAGAGAAAAGAAACGCTCTGTGTCCCACAAAAATAAAAGAGAGAATCGAGGAAAAAACAATGAAACCTACTGTACGCGCTGTGATCGGCACCGCCTCCACCTATGTTATCAGCGGTCTGTTCAGCACCCTGACCTCCGTTCTGGCCGCCTACTTTATGGGGGATGTGAACATGGCCCCCGGCCTTTTGGGCATCTTCTTCTCCCTGGGTGGCGTCATGACCGCCGTCATCGCCTCTCTCCCCGGCCGTTTCGTGGATAAGGTGGGCGCCAAAAAGACCCTCATCGGCATCGTCATCGGCGAGCTGCTTGCCTTTATCCTCTTCCCCCTGTCCCAGAACGTTCCCATGCTGTTTGCCGCCATGTGCATCAACTGCTTTGTCACCTCCTTCTCCGTGCCCTGCAACACCCAGATCATGCGGGCCCTGGAGGTGAAGGATCCCGCCAAGATGCTCCGGGTCAACTCCATCGGCAGCTCCCTGGCCGGTATGTTTGCCTCCTTCCTGGCCGCCCGTCTCATTGATAACTACGGGATGGACTGGCGCACCGCCGTCTTTGTCTTTGTGGCCATCGGCGCCGTGGTGGGCGTTGTTGGCATTCTCAGCATCCTGTCGCTGAACCTGAACGTGGAGGGCATCTCCGTGGCCAAAAAGACCGACGCCGGTGCCAAAGAGGCCGCCAAGGCCTACAAGTACACCCCCGCCGAGGGCAAGAGCTGCCTGGCTCTGTGCCTGCTGTACATCGGCTACATGGGCGTGGGCATCACCATCTCCGTGTGGCTGCCCGCCCTCCTGGCCGGCAAGGGCTTCTCCGGCGTGGAGGCCAGCTGGCCCACCACCGTGGGCACCACCGTGCAGCTGCTGTCCTTCCTGCTGATGCCCACCCTCATCGCCAAGGCGCTTAAGACCACCAAGTATACCCCCGTGGTCTGCGGCCTGCTGGCCGTGGTGGTCCTGGGTACCATGCTCACCAACTCCATCCTCATCATCTGCGTTTCCCGGGGCCTGCTGGCCGTGTGCATGAGCTTCCTGTCCCTCCATGTCCAGAGCGATATGGCCCTGGTGGCGCCCAAGCAGGCGATGGGCCGCTACAGCTCCACCGTCCTGGCCTCGGCCAACGCCGGCGGCGTTTTGGCGGTGATCCTTACCGGCTACCTCAGCACCACCGGCGTCATTGTCCTGCTGCTGAGCTTTGCCGTCCTGGGGGTCGTGGGTTCCCTCATGTTCATCAACCCCGCCAAGGAGATCGCCCAGGCCAACGCTGCCAACGGCTGATCCCAAACCCGATAGCATAAAAACCGGGAGCCCTCAGGGCTCCCGGTTTTTTGTCCCCATCCTCCCCATAGGACGTGGGCCTGTCCCCGCCGCGCCCCCCGGACGCTTCTCCAACCCGCCCCAAAACAAAGCCGGGGGCGTGGAAACACGCCCCCGGCTCAAGCCTGATTTCAAAGGAACAGTCTTACTTTTTCTCCTCGCCCTTCTCCTCCGTAAAGATCTCCTTGGCGCTGGCGGCCAGTCCCGCCAGACCCTGGATCTCGCTGGGGATGATGAGCTTGGTGGCCCGCCCGTCGGCGGCCTTGGCAAAGGCCTCCAGGGCCTTCAGCTTCACCACCTGGTCGGTGGGGGAGGCGGCGTTGAGCAGCTTCAGGGCCTCCGCCGTGGCCTGCTGAACCTTCAGGATGGCCTCGGCCTCGCCCTCGGCCCGCTTGATGGCGGCCTCCTTGGCGGCCTCGGCCTTCAGGATCAGGGACTGCTTCTCGCCCTCGGCCACCAGGATCTGGCTCTGCTTGGTGCCCTCGGCCTGGAGGATGGCCTCCCGGCGCT
>JAAWBD010000031.1 GCA_022792495.1 Oscillospiraceae bacterium | reverse complement strand
CCCACCTTCCAGACCAGAGCCATGATCTCCCCGGCGGTCATTCCGGGGGCGGGCTCAAGGCCGGGGGCAGTTCCCGGTTCAATGCTCTGGGGCAGAGGATCCTCCGGCGCCCCATGGTCCAAAACCGAAGGAGGGTTCAAAGGGGCTTCGGGGGTCTGGATGTTTTCAGGCCGGACAGGGGCGACAGCGATCCGGTCCAGCCGGGCAGTTACCGCCTGCTCCATAGGCTTGGCGGCGGTGAGGACGGAGAAATCAGACGCCGGAAGAAGGTTCACGGGCACTAAGAGCCGCACCAGCACCAGCCCCCACAAAGCGTACTGGAACCGGCGGGACAGCATCCCCCGGAACACCCGGCGGATGAGGAGCAGGGCCAGGATCAGAGCCGTTGAGGTGATGAGAATTTCCTTCATCATGTCAGTATTCCTCCTTTGCGCTCTCCAGAATGGCGGTGAGCTCGTCAATGTCCTCCTCCGTCAGGGCCCGGGAGTCCACCATGGCCGACATCATCAGCCCCAGCCGCCCCCCGTAGACCCGCTCCAGAAACCGCCCGGTCTCCTCCTGGGCAGCCTCCTCCTTCTCCAGCAGGGGAAAGTACCGCTTGGCCTGGGTGGTCTCGTCATGGCCCACCGCCCCCTTGGCCTCCAGCCGGGAGAGCATGGTGATCACCGTGTGCTTGCCCCACCCCGTCTCCTCCTTCAGCGCCGCGGTAAGCTGGGTGATGGTGAGCCGCCCCTTTTCCCACAGCCGGTTCATCAGCTTCCATTCTCCGTCGGACAGATTGGGTCTCATATCCTTTCCCTCCTTTTTGGTATACAGTTGTCTACCTTTCGATTTCAGCATATCATAGAGGTAGACAAATGTCAACCTACAAACTGGCAACAAATTGATTACAGTTTGTAATAAAAAGGGGGGAGGGAGAGAAATTGGGACAAACTGGAAAAACCCGGCCCCGGAAAAAAGGGGGCTTGTAACCAAAAAACCCGCCGTTTTTTTCAAAAACGGCGGGTTTTGAATGGTTTTGAAGGGGTTCTGAAGGGGTGATTACAGGGACTTTTCCCGTTTTGGAGGGGTTTGGGGACCTTTTAGGCCCCTTTCTCAGCGGCTCCGGGCGATGACCACCCGGATCTGTCCTCCGTCGGCCACGCTCCTGTCATAGTACCCGGTGAGGGTATATCCCACCCGCACCCGCTCCAGGCTGGACAGCTGGTAGGCGTCCCCCTGGAGCTCATACACCGCAACCGACTGGGACACAGGGAAAGAGCGGCTGTCCTCGGTGACGGCGGTGAGGGCCTCCAGGCTGGAGAGCTTCACCGAATCCAGCCTGGCCATCCTGGTGGGGGCCATAAGGGAGCCCTCGATCCTCACGGGCCCAACGGATAGATTCAAAATGCTGTTCTGGGTGGGGTAGGTGTAGCTCACCCCGCCCACGTCGTACTCATAGACCCCCATGAGGATCCCTGCGGCGGACATATCGGTCTCCTCCACAGAGGTGAGGATCCCGTAGGCGTACAGGTCTCCGGTGACATCGTTGAGAATGAGCCGGTCGATCTCCCCGGAGGCGTTGCGGCGGAAGTACTTCACGTCGTCGCTGTCCAGGCTCACCCCACCCAGGCGGCTGGGGTAGATCCGCTGGGCAAGGCCGTTTTCATTCATGTCCAGGATCTGGATATCCTCGGCAAGCTCTGTGCTGCCAAGCTTTGTGCCGGCGGCGTTCACCTTGCCGGAGATGGAGCTCTGGCTCAGCCGGCTCACCTGGGCCTCACCGCCGCTGGCCAGGGCCACCTGTACCAGCTGGCCCGCCTTCCAGGTAGACTTGGCCTCCACAGGGTAGGAGTATACGCTGCCGTCGGTGGCGGTGAGGGTGACGGTCTTGGCGGTGTAGGAGTTGCCGCTTTGATCGGTGTAGGAGCTGTCCGTGACCTGGGAGATCACCCCCACCAGGGTTCCGGCGGCCTGGCCGGCCTTGGCCACGGCAGCCACCCGGCCATCCCGGCCCAGGAGGAGAGTGACGGTATCCCCGGTCTTGTAGGAGCCCAGATTGGACAGGTCATAGGCGGCGGTGGTGGTCTCAATGGAGTAGGTCTTGCCTGCCACGGTGACGGCCTGGGGGCTGGAGGCGTTGGGGCTGACGGCCTGGTAGAGGCCGGTGACCTTGGTGGAGTATGCCCACAGGGTGCGCATGGACTTGGAGTAGTAGATCACATCCCCCTGCTGGAGGGCCTGAAGGGAGGAGAGGCTGCCCCCCCGGTAGACTGTGGCGGTGGACACGTCAAAGCTCACCCGGCTCTCCCAGCCCGGCTCCATGACCACGGGGCCCTCCATGGCGGAGTTGACCAGGGCCACCCGGTCGATCTCCCCGGCGGCGTTCAGGAGAGGGAGGGTGGGCTTGAGGACGGAGATGTAGGTCTGGCCCTGGCGGGTCTTGGCGGTGAGGAGGTTATAGAACAGGTACATGGCGTCCTGCCGGGTCATGGGGCTGTCCTGCCCGGCGGTGATACCCTCGTCCAGATCCAGGTTGCGGTAGAGGGTCATCTGGCCTGCGGGCCAGGCCCCGGAGAAGTCACTGTCGGCGTAGCCCAGCAGGCGCACCGCCATGGTGACCCCCATGGCCAGGGTGATCTCCTCGTCAGGGTGGAAGGTGCCGTCCAGGTAGCCGTTGACATAGCCGGCGGCCACGGCGGCCTCCACGTAGGGGGCAGCCCAGTGGGAGGAGGGCACGTCGGGGTAGGGGGAGAGGTTGGTGGCGGCCCCCACGTTCTCCCCCAGGGGGGAGGCGGCGATGACCAGCTTGGTGAACTCCGCCCGGGACACCCGGCGGGAGAGCATCAGATCCCCGTTTTCATTGCCCGTCATGATGTCCAGGGCGGAGAGGACCTGGGCCATATCCTCCACCGGAGCGGGGGCGGCCAGGGCTGAGGGGAGGAGGGAGCCCAGCAGGACCCCGGTGAGCAGAAGGGACGCAAGTCGTTTTTTCATATTTCTCGCTCCTTATGGAAGGGATGTAGGGCGCGGATTCTCGGACGCGCCGGTGGATAGGTTGGGTAGGGAGGAAGCGGCGCGTCAGGGATGCCGCACCCTGCGGGGAAATCTGCCTTGCTCAGTCATAGCGCAGGGCGTCGATGGGGTTTAATTTGGCGGCCTTGTTGGCGGGGAGGTAGCCGAAGAGGACGCCGATGCCCACCGAGACGCCGAAGGCCACCGCGATACCGCCCAGGGTGGGCAGGGCCACAAAGCCGTTGTTCTCGCCCCCCTGGATGATGTAGGCCATGACCGCGGTGATGATCTGGGCCATGATGACGCCCAGGATGATGCCGATGCTGCCGCCGATGGCGGAGGTGGTGCCCGCCTCGATAATGAACTGGCTGCGGATGTCCCGGCCCTTGGCCCCCAGGGATTTGCGGATACCGATCTCCCTTGTTCGCTCGGTGACCGAGACCAGCATGATATTCATGATGCCAATGCCGCCCACCAGAAGGGAGATGGCGGCGATGAGGGTGAGGATGGCCATGAGGAGGTTCACCATGGAATCCATGGCGTCCATCATCTCCGCAGAGGTCATGGCCATATAATAATCGGTACTCTGATAGGCCTTATAGAGCCGGTTCTCCACGATGCCCTTGGCCGCCGCGGCGGTGGAGCGGTCGGTGGAGGTGAAAAGGTACATATCCATATAGCTGCCGGAGCTGAGCCGCTGGGCCTGGGTGTAGGGGATATAGAGGGTGTCGTCCCCGCTGCCCTCGGAGTTGTCGCCGCTCTTGTCCAGCACCCCCACCACGGTGAAGGGGGCGCCGTTGACGGTGAGGGTCTTGCCCAGGGCGTCCCCGCCGAAGGCATTCTGCTCCAGGTAGGAGCCGATGACGCACACCGCCATCTCCCGCTCCACGTCTACGTAGGACAGGAACCGGCCCTGGCCTATGCTGGAGCCCTGCATAGTGGTGCCCTTGGACTGGTTATAGAAGGTCTCGCTGACGCCGTAGATGCTGGTGCGCTTGAATTCGTCGCTGCCCTGGCGGACGGTGCCGGTGACATTGATATAGGGGGTCACGCCGGTGAGGTATTTGGGGTACTTGCTCACCAGGGCGAACATGTCGCCGGTGGTGATGTCCATGGAGCTGCCCGAGGGGTAGACATAGACCTGAACCAGGTTGGAGCCCATCTGCTCGAACTGGTCGTTCATATAGTTCTGCATGCCGTTGCCCAGGGAGGTGATGATGATGACGGCGGCCACGCCGATGATGATGCCCAGCATGGTGAGCAGGGCCCGCATTTTGCTGGTCATCAGGCTTTTGATGGCCAGCTTGAAGGATTGTCCGAAATTCATGGCTGGGTCACCTCCTCAGGAGGGAGGTCTCCAAAGCCCTCCCCGGGCTCCTCCTCCTTGGGCTGGACCACGGCCTGGGGATCCTGGGAATCCCCGTCGTAGATGATCCTGCCGTCCTGGAGGCGGACGATCCGCTTGGCCTTTACGGCGATGGAGTTGTCATGGGTGATGAGGACCACCGTGTCCCCCTCCCGGTTCAGCTTTTGGAGGAAGGAGAGCACCTCCCGGCCTGTGCGGGAGTCCAGGGCCCCGGTGGGCTCGTCAGCCAGGATCACCGAGGGGTTGCCCGCCAACGCCCGGGCGATGGATACCCGCTGCTGCTGACCGCCGGAGAGCTGGGAGGGCAGGTTCCTGCGCTTGTCGGCAAGGCCCACCCGCTCCAGGGCCTGGAGAGCCCGCCGGCGGCGCTCCTCGGGGGAGATCCCGGCGTAGAGGAGGGGAAGCTCCACATTTTCCTGGACGTTGAGCTTGGGAATGAGGTTATACTGCTGGAAGATGAAGCCCAGCATCTTGTTGCGGACCTCGGCCTGCTGGTCGTCCTCCATGGTGGACACGTCCACGCCCCCCAGGTGGTAGGTGCCCGAGGTGGGCACGTCCAGGCAGCCGATGATGTTCATGGCGGTGGACTTGCCCGAGCCGGACTGGCCCACGATGGCCACGAACTCCCCGGGGTCGATGGTCATGCTGACCCCGTCCAGGGCGTGGACGGTCTCGTCGCCCATCTGGTAGATCTTATAGATGTCCCTGAATTCGATGAGGTGTTCCATGGCTTACATCCCCATCATGGTGTTCATGAAGCTGGAGGCGGTGTTGGGGATGAAGACGGTGTCCCCCTCGCTGAGACCGTCGAGGATCTCAATGTACTCGTCGTTGTTCCGGCCCAGCTCCACGGTACGCTGCTCCAGCTTGGTGAAGTCGGCCAGGCTGCCGTTCTCGTCCAGGGCGCCGGGGCCGGCCACCAGGACGGTGTTGCCCCGCTGGATGGCGTCCACGGGGACGCAGAGGACGCTGCCCACCTCCTCCACGATGATGTTGGCCGAGACGCTCATGCCGGGGAGGAGGCCCTCTGCGGCCAACTGGTCACCCACGCCGTCCACCGCCACGGTGACGGGGTAGGAGGTGTTGCCGTTCTGGGTGGTGCCGTTGATATTTACCTTTTCCACCACCCCGGTGAACTCCTGCCCGTCCAGGGCGTCGGCGGTGAAGGTGACCCTCTGGCCCACCTGAACCCGAACCACGTCCATCTCGGCCACATTGATATCAAAGGTGAGGCGGGACATGTCGTAGATCACCGCCAGGAAGGCGTTGGAGCCGGTGGAGGAGGCGGTGGAGGGATCGTAGTTGTCCCCCTCCTTATAATTCTTCTCGATGACGGTGCCGGTGATGGGGGAGGTGATGGTATAGTCCTCCAGGCTGTCCTGGGTGCGCTCCAGGCTGTCCTGGGCGTTGCGCAGGGACAGGCGGGCGTTGTCCAGCTGGATGGCGGCGGCGTCGATCTGATCCTGCATCTTGGTCTCCTTGAATTCGCCCACCAGCTGGTCCTTGGTCACCCGGTCCCCCTCATGGAGGGTCAGGGTCTCCAGCTCGCCGGAGTATTTGGCGATGAGCTGCTTGCGCTCGCCGTACTGGAAGGCGCCGGAGGCGGAGGAGGTGAACTCCCCTACGGCGGCGGAGCCTATGGAGGTATCGGACAGGGCGCCGGGGTTCTGGACGGTGATGGTCACATTCCGCACCAGGGTGCCGCCGGGGCCCACGGAGTCGGTGGCGGAGATCTCAGAGATAGCGCCGTAGAGGATCTCGGCGGTGCCGGAGACGGTGACCGAGGCGTTTTGGCCCACGTAGAAGTTGGCGGCGTTTACGCTGTGGAAGGGGACCTCCAGCTTCATGTTGTCCCGATCCAGAATGTCGGCAATGGGGGCGCCGGCGGCCAGGGTGTCGCCGGGATCCACATAGACCTTGGTGACCACGCCGGAGGCGTTGGCCTTCACCTGGCGATCCTTGGTGTTGTCATTCTGGGTGCGGAGGAGGCTGTCGTAGTTGAGCTGGGCGGACTTTACGGAGAGCTGGGCCTGCTCCACCCCGGTGCGGGCCTGCTTGATGGCGGTCTCCACGTCGGAGGCGTCGATGGTGAAGAGGACGTCGTCCTTGTGGATGGTGCTGCCCTCCTCAAAGGGGGCGGAGAGGATCTCGCCCTTGATGAGGGTGGTGGCCCGGTAGGAGTCGTTGGGCTTGATGGTGCCGGGTCCGGTGACGGCCACGGTGAGATCCTGGATCCCGGCGGTGGCGGGGAGGTAGGAGCCCGAGACGGACTGGACGCCGCCGGACATGCAGCGGACCAGCACCAGGGCGATGAGGGCCACCAGCACCACAAGGATGATCAGGCGCTTGAGCCACTTTTTCTTTTTCTTGGGCGCCTGGAATTTAGGCTTCTCCTGGACGGGGTTTTGTTCAGACATATGTAGGTCTCCTTCCGAATGGGATGTTCCTGATCCCGGTTTCTGTGTGACAGCATAGCACAGGGAAATGCATAAAGTGTAAACAGCAGATTAATATTTGCTTAAGATAGCAAAAGAAGCATTAACGTTTATTATATAGTGGGGCGGGGGGAAAAGCAAATGAATAAATTGTAAAAAGAGAAGGGGGAAAAGCCTGGAGGACAGGGGCGGGGATAAAATTTCTTCCCCTGGGGTATAAAGGGCCTTGGGGCTGGCAACACTTAGCCTCGGAGGTGCAAAACCTATGAAAAAAACCATGCAGGATCGGATCGGCGACTTTATGGCGGGGAAAGGCTTCTACATCGTCCTTCTCCTGTGCGTGACCGCGCTGGGGGTTTCGGGGTATTATCTCTTTTCCGGGTTCCGGGAGGAGCCGGCCAGGCCCGTGACGGGGCAGGCCACCGTGGTGGTGACCCCCGCCCCCGCCACTCCCGCTCCCACGGCGGCAGTGGCGCCCCCCACTGTGGCCACGCCCAGGCCCACCCCCTCGGCCCCCCCGGTGCCGGCGGTGACGGCCCAGGTGCTGACCACCCCGGAGCCCACCACGGCCACCGCCTCGGTCTACACCTGGCCGGTGAAGGGAGAGGTGCTCCGGAGCTGGTCGGTGGAGACTTTGAGCTATGACAGGACCATGGGGGACTGGCGGACCCATGACGGGGTGGACATCGCCGCCCCGGCGGGAACCCAGGTGATGGCCCCGGCGGGGGGGACGGTGAGCGACCTGTACACTGACGACCTGATGGGGACCACGGTGGTGATCCTTCACGCCGACGGAGTTATGTCAACCTGCTCCAATCTGGCGGCGGTGCCCACGGTGGAGATCGGGGACACGGTGCGGACCGGGGATGTGATCGGGTCGGTGGGAACCTCGGCCATTGCGGAGAGCGAGGAGGCCGCCCACCTCCATCTCAGCATGACAAAGGATGGAGAGAGCGTGGACCCGCTGGGCTATCTGCCGGAGAGATAGCTATCATTTAGATGAACATCTAAATGATAGGATACAGCAGCTGCGGAAAAAAGTCAAGGCCCCTGGAGAATTTCTCCGGGGGTCTTTTTCTGCGGAGTTGGGGCGTACATTCATTCTGTCGGGCCTTTGGGGGGAAAGACAAGGAAAATCCTGTTTCCTTTTTCGGAGGGGTGTGGTATAATGGCCTCGGCTGGTCCCCCCAACCAGTCTAACGGCCGGAGAGAATGCCGTCCGGAGGCTTTGCGCCTTGCCTCCGGGGAAAGGGACCTCCGGCCCTGTGCGCGGCGCGCGTGCTGTGGAGGCGGAAACGCCTCTGAATCAAAAAATGGAGGTTATGTTATCATGCGCAAATTCAGTACCAAAGACCTGACCCTGGCCGCAATGGTGGCCGCTCTCTATGCTGTGATGGGCTATTTTGGCAACATCTTCGGCCTGACCTTCGGGCCCATCCAGTTCCGCTTCGCCGAGGCGCTCACCGTTCTGCCCTTCCTGT
>JAAWBD010000030.1 GCA_022792495.1 Oscillospiraceae bacterium | reverse complement strand
TGGAAAGCCGCCCCGCCGTCTGCCTTTTCATCGGGGTCAACGGGGTGGGCAAGACCACCACCATCGGCAAGCTCTCCGCCCGGATGAAGGGGGAGGGCCTCCGTGTCCTCATGGCCGCCGGGGACACCTTCCGGGCCGCCGCCGCCGACCAGCTGGAGATCTGGTCCGAGCGCTCCGGGGTGGACATCATCCGCCAGCACGAGGGAGCCGACCCTGCCGCTGTGGTCTTTGATGCCTGCACCGCCGCCAAGGCCCGGAAGGCCGACGTGATCCTGGTGGATACCGCCGGGCGCCTCCACAACAAGCAGAACCTGATGAACGAGCTGAACAAAATAAGCCGTGTCATCGACCGGGAATTGCCAAACGCCAGCCGGGAGACCCTCCTGGTCCTGGACGCCACCACCGGCCAGAACGGCCTCATCCAGGCCAAGCAGTTCATGGAGTCCGCCGGCCTTACCGGCGTGGTTCTCACCAAGCTGGACGGCACCGCCAAGGGGGGCATTGTGGTGGCCATCGCCCGGGAGCTGGGTATCCCCGTGAAATTCATCGGCGTGGGGGAGGGCGTGGACGATCTGCTGCCCTTCGACCCGGAGGCCTTCGTGGAGGCCCTGCTGTAAGCCATGAGAGAAAACATACTCAAGCTGACCCTGCTCGCAGGGCTGCTGTCCGTGCTTCGGGGCCTTTTTGCCCTGCTGAACGCCCTTTCCGTGGAAAAACAGTCCCATTGGGGCCTGAAAAGGGGCTCTAAGCTGACCCGGGGAGAATTACGCCGGCAGGGGAGAAACGCCCTTCTGACAGGATGCTTCCTACTGGTAATATCGGTATTGCTCTTTCTCCTCCCATAGGGGCGGCTCCCAGGTAACCCCCATCATCCCAACAGAATCGAGGTAATCCCCATGTCCCGTATGGACCAAAGGAAAAATGACCAGCTCCGCCCCGTGGAGATCCTTCCCCACATCAACAAATTCGCCGAGGGCTCCTGCCTCATCCGCTGCGGTAGCACCCACGTTCTCTGCACTGCCAGCGTGGAGGAGGGGGCCCCCCGCCACGTCCCCGAGGGCTCCGGCTGGGTGACGGCGGAGTACTCCATGCTCCCCCGGGCCAACCGGGAGCGGAGCCGCCGGGATGTGAGCAAGCTGAAGCTCTCCCCCCGCTCCGCCGAGATCCAAAGGCTCATCGGCCGCTCCCTCCGCGCCTGCGTGGATATGTCCAAGCTGGGGGAGCGCACCGTCACCATCGACTGCGACGTATTGCAGGGGGACGGAGGCACACGCACCGCCAGCGTCACCGGCGGCTATGTGGCCTTGGCCCTGGCGGTCAAAAAGCTGCTCTCCGACGGAACTCTCACGGAAAGCCCCCTTGTGGACAGCGTGGCCGCCGTCTCGGCGGGCATCGTGGGCGACGAGCTCCTTCTGGACCTCTGCTATGAGGAGGACTCCTCCGCCCAGGTGGATCTGAACTGTGTCATGACCGGCTCCGGCGGACTGGTGGAGCTCCAGGGCACCGGGGAGGGCCGGGCCTTCACCATCGCCGAGCAGCGCGCCCTGGTAGACCTCTGTGCCAAGGGCGTCCGGGAGCTCCAGAACATCCAGAAGCGCATTTTGGAGGGATAAGGCTATGAAAATGATACTGGCAAGTAAAAACCCCCACAAGCTGGTGGAGATGTCCGCCATCCTCTCCCAGCTGGGCATTGAGGTCATCCTGGAGTCCGACGCCGGGGTGGATGTGGACGTGGAGGAGACGGGAACCACCTTCGAGGAGAACGCCGCCCTCAAGGCCACGGCGGTGATGAAGGCCTCCGGCCTTCCCGCCATCGCCGATGACTCCGGCCTCTGCGTTGCCGCCCTGGGGGGCGGCCCCGGAGTTTATTCCGCCCGCTACGGGGGAGAGGGTCTCACCGATAAGGATCGCTATGAGCTGGTTCTCAAGGGCCTCTCCGGCCAGTTGGATCGGAGCGCCAAATTTGTCTCCGCCATCTGCTGCGCCTTCCCCAACGGAGACACGGTCACCGCCCGGGGGGAGTGCCCCGGCATCATCGCATACTCTCCCAGGGGGAGCGGCACCTTTGGCTACGACCCCATTTTCCTGGTGCCCCAGCGGAAAAAGACCTTTGCCGAAATGGAGCCGGAGGAAAAGAACGCCATCTCCCACCGGGGCGTCGCCCTCAAAAGCTTCAAGGCGGAGCTGGAAAAATATCTGGCCGCCCAGCCCTGAATGTATCCGAACGTACAACCATCCCCCTATTTCCCCCATAAGGAGAATACCTATCATGGAATTGACCAGCAAGCAGCGGGCCCAGCTCCGGGCCCTGGCAAATCCTCTGGAGCCCATCGTCCACATCGGCAAGGGCGATCTGGGCGACAACCTGATCCGCCAGACCGACGACGCCCTGGAGGCCCGGGAGCTTATCAAGTGCCGTGTTCTGGAGACCTCGGAGTACTCCCCCAGAGAGGCTGCCGAGGCTCTGGCCAAGGCCACCCGTTCCGAGGTAGTCCAGGTCATTGGAACAAAATTCATTCTGTATCGTCAAAGTCATAAAAAGGAAAAAAAGGACAAGATCCTTCTGGTTCGGCGATAACATAGAGAAAAGGGGGAATCCTGAATGAAGATCGGCGTCTACGGCGGCACCTTCAACCCACCCCACCTGGGCCATTTGACCTCAGCCCGCTTCGCTATGGACTACCTGGGCCTGGACAGGCTCCTGTTCATGCCGGCGGGAGATCCGCCCCACAAGGAGCTGCCCCCCAATTCCCCGCCTGCCCAGACCCGGCTGGAGCTGATGGAGGCGGCCGCCGACTCCATGCTCCTCCCCGGCCGGGTGGAGGTTGACCATATGGAGGTTCGCCGGGAGGGAAAAAGCTACACCGCCGACACCCTCCAGGAGCTCCACGACCAGTACCCCGATGATGAGCTGTGGCTCCTTATGGGGACGGATATGTTCCTCACCCTCCAGCACTGGAAAAAGCCGGAGGTGATCTGCTCCCTGGCCCACCTGGCCGCCTTCGCCCGCACCCAGGCGGATACCGGGGAGATGCTGGAGCTCCAGGCGAAATACCTCAGCGAGACCTACGGGGCCAAATGCGCCGTGATCCAGCTGCCCCAGATCACTCCCGTGTCCTCCACCCAGCTCCGGGGGCTGCTGGCCAAGGGAGAGGGGCGGCAGTACCTGCCCCCCGCCGTCTACGGGGATATCCTTCGCCAGGGGCTCTACGGTACTCACGCCGATATGAAAAACCTGACTCACGCCGACCTGACCGCCTGCTCCCTGTCCATGGTCTATGCCAAGCGCCACGCCCATATCCTGGGGGTGGCCCAGACGGCGGTGGAGCTGGCCAAGCGCTGGGGAGGGGATGAGGAGCTGGCCTTCCGGGCCGGGATCCTCCATGACTGTACCAAGTATCTCTCCCTGCGGGAGCACCTGGCCATCTGCGAACAATACGGCCTGGAGCTGGACGACATGGAACGGAGCAGCGCCAAGCTCCTCCACGCCAAGACCGGGGCTGCCCTGGCCCGGCACCTCTACGGCCAGCCGGATCAGGTGTACGAGGCTATCTGCTGGCACACCACCGGCAAGCCGGATATGACCCTGCTGGAGAAGATCATCTACATCGCCGACTACATGGAGCCCAACCGGAGATTCGACGGGGTGGAGGAGATGCGCCGGCTGTGCGGAACCGACCTGGACGCCGCCCTCCTCATGGGGCTGGAGATGAGCGTGGAGGATCTGAAGGAGCGGGATATCCCCATCCACCAAAATACACAGGGCGCCCTGGACTGGGTGCTGGAACACAGGAAAGGATAAGCTATGAGCGAACCCAATCAGAGAAAGAGCAGCGGCCACAGCCCCAGGCGCAGTACGGGGACCAGCCGAACCCCGGGGAAGCGGCAGAGCTCCCAAAAGCCGGGGGAGAAGGGGCAGGGCAAAAAGAAGCAGAGCCGGCTTACCCGCCAGCAGGTGCTGCGGGGGCTCTATATCGCCCTGGTGGCCATCTCCGCCGTCATTGTGGCGGTCTATATCTTCTGGAGTATTTTTGCCGCTCCCCCCGATGTGGGGCCCGGCTTCGGGGTGGATGAGGTGACCCGTCCTCCCACCACCACCCAGTATGTGGACGAGGTGACGGGACAGGTGGTGGAGGTGGAGGTTCCCGGCCTTCCCGTGGATCGTAAAAAGGAGTTCTATACCTTCCTTCTGGTGGGCCAGAGTCAGGACACCGGCGGCAAGCTCTCCGACACCATGATGCTTGTGGCCTACGACGTGCCCAGCCAGGCCCTCAGCGTCATGAGCCTTCCCCGGGATACCTATGTTCTGTATAATGGCCGGCTCATGCTTCTCAATGCGGTCTACAACGCTGCCGGGGGGGACAAGGAAAACAAGGGTATCCAGGGCCTGAAGAAGGCAGTCCGGGATCTGACGGGAGTCTATCCCGACTTCCATGTCATCGTCCAGTGGGAGGCCCTGGGAGAGCTGGTGGACGCCATCGGCGGGGTCTACTACGAGGTGCCCTTCGACATGTATTACAACGACCTGTCCCAGCATTTCAAGATCGACCTGAAAAAGGGCTACCAGCTTCTGGACGGGGAGGGGGCCATGGGCCTGGTCCGCTGGCGACACAACAGCGACGACCGGGGACATATCTCCCACACCTACGGCTACGCCGAGGGGGACATCGGCCGGATCAAGACCCAGCAGGCCTTCCTGAAGGAGGTCATCAAGCAGTGCCTTCAGATGGATAAGCTGCTGACCAACCTGGGAGATTATGTGTCTATCTTCCAGAAAAATGTGGTCACTGACCTCTCCGCCGGCAACATCGCCTACTTTGCCCAGTCCGCCCTCACCGGACTTAACATGGACAATGTGAAGTTCGAGACCCTGCCCTGGTACAGCGCCGGCAACGCCCACATTCTGCCCACGGGCAGTCAGATCGTTAAGGTGGTAAATAGCGGCTTTAATCCGTATGAAAATGACATTCGGCTGGGGGAACTGAAACTGGCCACCATGGACAATGTCCCCCGGCCCTCCGCCGCCCCTGACCCGGAGGAGAGCGAGGCTCCGGAGGATCCCAGTGCCACCGGGAGCCCTGATCCGGAGGAGAGCCCCCTGCCTGCAGAGAGCGGGGATGTGATCCTTCCCCCGGGCAGCCTGAGCCGTCCCTCTGCCAGCCCCGGCCCAGGCAATACCCCCCGTCCCACCGAGAGCGGGAGCCCCACCCCGTCCCCGGCAAACAGCGAAACCCCGCCTCCGGCCGAGACCTCCAACCCCGTCCCGGAGCCCTCGGAAGAGCCCACCCCGCCTCCGGCGGAGGAGCCCTCCATCCCGGTGTTCACCCCGCCCCCTGTGGAGGAGGAGCCCATCCTGCCCCCCATGTGATCCCCCGGCGGACGGTTCCGACCACCTAACAATGAAAGGAGACCCACTATGACTCCCAAAGAGACAGCCCTGCTCCTGGCCAAAGCCCTGGACAGCAAAAAGGGCCTGGATATCAAGGTGCTGGAGACCGGCCATCTCACCACTCTGGCCGACTATTTTGTCCTCTGCTCCGCCACCTCCACCACCCAGATCAAGGCTCTGGCCGACGCCTGTGAAAAAGAGATGAAGGAGGCCGGGGAGCCCCCCCACCATGTGGAGGGCCACCGGGGCGGCACCTGGATCCTTCTGGACTTCTCCGCGGTGGTAGTCCACATCTTCAACGAGGAGGCCCGGGAGTTCTACGACCTGGAGCGCCTCTGGAGCGACGCCACCCCGGTGGATCTGACCGGGATCCTTACTGCCGACTGAGAAAGGAGCGCCTTATGCGCCTGCTCCCCCTGCTTTTGCTCCTGCCCTTGCTCACTGGCTACAGGACTTATCTCCCCGCCTCGGCGGAGCCCCCCGACCCTTTCGCCTGGACTGCCAATTACGACCAGTCCCAGATCTACTCTGCCCTGGCCAACTTTGACCATATGCCCCTGGATCAGCTTCCCCAGGATCTGCAGGCTTCCCTGGTTCTGACGGAGGAGACCGGTTTCGACGGTTTCTATCCCACCCATTGGGGTCATTGGCGTACCTACGCCGCCCCCGGCCTGAAGATCCACACCTCCGCCCCCTCCAAGGCCTATCTGGATCACCTGGAGGAGATCTACCGGGAGGGCGCCGCGGTCTACCTCGGCACGGAGCTCTGTGGGAGCGAAGCCCAGCTCCGGGCCGGGATCGCCGGGGAGGAAAACCGGGAGTGGCTCACCTGGGTGGAGATCACCTCCCCAGACTACCCCACCCAAAAGGGCCTCCGGGTGGGCATGACGGTGGAGGAGGCTGGGGAGCTGGGCTACCCCCTCTCCCGAATCACCGGCTTCGGCGGCGGACTTGGCAATATGCTGGACGTGACGGTGGAGGAGGGCAAGGTGACCAAGCTCCGCTGCACCTGGGGCATCGGTCGCTACATCGGCAAATTCCATGAGCCCTAAGCGGGGAGAGAAGGGGGGAAAGATGAAAAAAGTATTCTTTGTCCTTCTTTCCCTCTGCCTTCTGGCCCCATCCTCCGTATCCCCTGGACATGGAGGATGGGGACGTCCCCAAATGATGAGATCCTGGGGGCTGGGGCGGTACATCGGAAAGTTTTTGAGCTGTAATAAGCGGTTACAAAATTGTAACTGTTTTGTAACCAAAAAAGGAGCGGACTTTGATAAAAGTCCGCTCCTTTTTATTCTTTTAGTCTGTTTCAAAATCGCACTCCGGGCAGAAGCCGTAGATGGGGGCGCGGCCTGTCCGGACGGCCCACTGGCGTTCGCCGTAGGCGTAGTGCCACCACTCGCTGGAGTAATTGACAAGGCCCACCGAGGCCATCAGATGATAGAGCAGCCGGCGGTTTTGCCGGGCCTCCTCCAGCCCCGGGGGACAGTGGGATTCCAGGGCATTGGTGTAGGCCAAGGGGGTGAAATCGTCAAAGCCTGTACCCATGTCCAAAGGCCGGCCATCCCTTGTGAGGGTAAGATCTACCGCTCCGCCGGTGGCGTGGGGGGAGGGCTTGTCCAGGCGCTTTACCGGGAGAGCCACAAACTCGTCGATAATGGCGTCAAGCTCCTGGGATCCAAGGCCGGGATGCTCCTTCTCCGCCGTGAGCCGGTACTGGTCATAAAGGGCCTTTTGCACCTTCAGGGAGCGGAGGGAGTCGAAGATATAGATCCCGTATCCCTGGGGCAGCTTCTCCGCGGCCTGGCACAGCTTTTGGGCCACAGTCTGGCGGACAAGGCAGACGGCTTCCCCCGGAAGGCCCTGGCGGAGATAGGCCGCGCCGTAGGTGAGCCTGGGGGAGAGAAGGGTGGGATCCACCAGGGGTTCGCCGCACTCCCGGGGAGGGGGGACGCTGTCCCAGTCCTCGTAGGGAGGGGAGGGGATGGGGGCGAGAAATTGGCTGGGGAGCACCTTAGACCACCTCGAACCAGCTGGAGACCACCCCGGTCTGGACAAAGCCCTCGGACTCGTAGAGGGCCAGTGCCGCCGGGTTGGCGGAGGAGACCAGGAGGGAGCAGGAGGAGGCCTTGGCGCCCAGAGAGTCCAGGGCGGAGCGGAGGAGGCTGCGGCCCAGCCCCTGCCGCCGGAGGCTGGGCTCCACCGCCAGGGAGGCCAGCTCGGGCACCTGCTCGGAGAGATCCAGCTCGAAGGCACCCACGGGCTTGTCCCCCCGGAAGGCCAGGGCGTAGCGGTGGTTCTGCCTGCGCAGGTCGGTGGAGCGGAGAGTGGAGGCGTTGGGCACCTCCTGGAAGGCCCGGTTCACCAGATCCAGGTAGAGGGATTCCTCCTGGCCCTTTTTGGGGGAGCGAAGGTTCAGCTTGTGCTCCGGTTTTTCGGCGGGAAGGGGGCGCTCCAGGCGGAGAATGTCGTGGATATGGGTGAGGCGCCAGATGTCCAGGGCGCCAGGGTGGAGGGGCTCCCCCTCGGGGAGGGAGGCGGCCAGAACCTGGTTGGCCCCGGCCTTTTTCAGCCGCTCCATGCCCTTTTTCAGGCCCTCGGCCAGCCGATCCTCGGGGCAGTCCCGGAGGATCAGGTAGCCGACGCCGCGGGTGGGGATCTCCCGCTGGATGATCTCGATAACCATATAAAGCCTCCTTTACAGGATGATAAGCTCCTTGGGGGAGTGGGTGATGTCGGTGCAGCCGTCCTTGTCCATGCGGACCACGTCCTCGATACGGACGCCGAACTGGCCGGGGAGGTAGATGCCCGGCTCGGCGGAGACCATGGCTCCCACGGGCATGGGGGTGTGATCCCGGGTGTTGGCGTTGGGGGACTCGTGGATCTCGATGCCCACGCTGTGGCCGTAGCCATGGCCGAAGTAGGGGCCATAGCCCGCGTCCTGGATGACCTGGGCGGCGGCCTTGTGGATGTCCACGCCGGGAACGCCGGCCCGGGAGGCGGCAATGCCCGCCTTCTGGGCGGCCAGGACGGTGTCGTAGACCCGCCGCTTATCCTCATCGATGGAGCCCAGGGCGATGGTGCGGGTCATGTCGGAGCAGTAGCCCCCATAGACGCAGCCGAAGTCCATGGTGATGAACTCCCCGGCACGGACCTGGCGGAGGCCGGGGATGGCGTGGGGCTTGCTGCCATTGGGGCCGGAGGCCACGATGGGGTCAAAGCTGGTGCGCTGGGCGCCGAAGCGCATCATGTCAAAGACCAGCTTGGCGGCGATCTCCGCCTCGGTCATGCCGGGCTTGATGAAGTTCAGGATCTCGGAGAAGGCCTTGTCGGTGATCTCCTGGGCCTTGACCATGCGGGAGAACTCCTCCTCATCCTTGGAGGCACGGAGGCCGGTGATAAGGCCGTTGGCGGGAACCAGCTTGGCGTGGAGGGCCTTATTCAGGTCGTTGTGCTGCCACAGGGACATGTAGCCGTCCTCCACGCCCAGGGTCTTGATGCCGTGGGCGTCGATGAACTCGTTGAGGGCGGCGGCGTAGTTGCGCTGGCCGTCCACCATGACGACCTCGGCCTCCTTCACGGTCTCGCCCGCCACCTCGATGTACCGGGAGTCGGTGATATAGCGGGCGGCGTTGGCCGTGACGATGGCGTAGCCCTCCCCGTGGAGGCCCACGGCGTAGAACTCGCCGGGGGCGGAGGAGCAGAGCATGGCGTCGATTTGGTATTCCGGGAGCTTGGAGGCGATCTGTTTGAGGTGGTTCATAATGTGAGACTTCCTTTCTGAAGGTGTTCTAAAAAGTTATTTCGAACCAGTCTGCGGACTGGTGAGAAATTTGTTCCTGATTTTTTACCTGCCCAGTGGGGGGATTCTTTTTCCCGCCTGCCCGGTGGGGGGGCCAAAACCGCTTTACAAGCGGGTCTGGACTCCGAATCTTTAAGGGCATAAGACCAGTGGAGGAGGGGGGGGAACTGCGGTACAACCTTACGTGGGATGGGAGCTGCCGGGTT
>JAAWBD010000029.1 GCA_022792495.1 Oscillospiraceae bacterium | reverse complement strand
GTTCTTGTCGTCGGTGTCCATGGCGGCCTTGGCCTCGTCCATGAAATCGGCCACGATCTTGTCAAAGAGCTCCTGGTCAAAGGCGGCGTGGTCGTAGGTCATCTTCTCCCTGCCGATCTCGCTGACCATGGTGTTGATAAGGGCCACCTGCTTCTGGATCTCCTCATGGGCCTTCAGGATGGCGTCATACATGATGTCGTCGGGCAGCTCCTTGGCGCCGGCCTCGATCATAATGACCTTCTGGGCGGTGGCGGCCACGGTCAGATCCAGCTGGGAAACGTGCTTCTCGGCCTGGGTGGGGTTGTAGACGATCCTCCCGTCCACATAGCCCATCTCCAGACAGCCGATGGGCCCGGCCCAAGGAATGTTGGAGATGGCCAGGCAGGCGCTGACGCCGATCATGGCGGTGACCTCGGGAGAGCAGTCCCGATCCACGCTCATCACGGTGCAGGTGCACACCACATCGTTGCGGAAGTCGTAGGGGAACAGGGGCCGGATAGACCGGTCGATGACCCGGCTGGCCAGCACGGCGGGCAGGCTGGGCTGACCCTCCCGGCGCATGAAGGAGCCGGGAATCCGTCCCACGGCGTAGAGCTTCTCCTCAAAGTCCACGCTC
This sequence comes from Oscillospiraceae bacterium, assembly GCA_022792495.1. Classification (GTDB taxonomy): domain Bacteria; phylum Bacillota; class Clostridia; order Oscillospirales; family Oscillospiraceae; genus Vermiculatibacterium. Next base: position 3,712 of record JAAWBD010000029.1, on the reverse strand, counting down.
AGGGGGAAGAAGTCGATACCGTCCCGGGGACGGGGGGAGCAGGTGACGGCCACCAGCACGGTGGTCTCGCCGTAGGTCACCATGGCGGAGGCGGTGGCCAGCTCCGCCACCTTGCCCACATTGATCTTCAAGGGCCGGCCGCACAGCTCCATCTCATAGGTCTTTTCGTTGGGAAACTGCTTGTGGGTGATAACAGTCGACATTGGTTTGTCCTCCTTTGTGTTTCTCCCCCACGATCTCCCGTTTTAGCACTTGGATTTGGGCCCGAATGGAGGGTGGCCGCGGAAAAAAGCCAGGGGGGTGGCTTTGGGCTCGACCGGGGGAGGCCGGCCCTATGTCCGCGGTGGGAAGCCTCTGGGGAAGAGGCTGGGGGGGTATTCGGACCCAAATCCAACTGCTAAATCAGAGGGATGTGGGGGGGATTGATTTCCTGATTCAAAAAACAGAAGCCAGGGCAGCGGGGATGCCCCGCGCTGCCCTGACCTGCGTTCTTACTTACGGATGCCCAGCTTGGCAATAATGGCGCGGTAACGCTCAATATCCTTCCGCATCAGATAATCCAGCAGCTTGCGGCGCTTACCGATCATCTTGTAAAGGCCCCGGCGGCTGTGGTTGTCATGGATGTGCACCCGCAGATGCTCGGTGAGCTCGTTGATGCGCTTGGTGAGAATGGCGATCTGCACCTCGGGGGAGCCGGTATCGGTTTCATGGGTGCGGTTGGCCTCAATAACGGCCGTCTTTTCGTCCTTACGGATCATGTGTGTTTCCACCTTTCCTATTTTTTATCCTACCAGCCTGGGGACGGGCTGATGGGCTCCTCTGACCCAGAGGTGTGCCCCGTCTCTAAGCCGGTGGACGGTCGTGCTTGGATACTATATCACAAATTTTTGCTGTTGTAAAGGGAAATTCACTGGATTTTCCGCTCTTTTTCAAGGGTTCTTCCCATCCCGGCTCTCCCCTCCGCCCCCAGCCCTGTCTCCGGCTCCTCCGGGCCGTCCCTCCAGCGGTAGCCCGCACCGGAGAGCTCCTGCGCGGTGCGGAGGCTCCCCGTGCCCTCAGAGGGATCCAAATACCGCTCTTCCTCCTCCAGCTCCAGGCCGATCCAGAAGTGGGGCAGCCCATTCCGCTCCCCCTCCACCACCTGGCTCTTTATCCCCGCCGCCTCCGCCAAAAGGGCGTAGCCCAGGGCCATGCCCTCCCCATCGGCCACCCCGGCCACCAAGGCGTCATAGGTGGTGGAGCCCCCGTCAGGGGCATAGACCGCCACCGTCCACAAAAGCTCCAGGCTTTGCCGGGCCCTCTCCTCCGGCGTGCCCAAAAAGACGGGAGCCGTCCCGGTCTGCCCCGGAATGGGCAGTTCTTTCAAGACCTGGCTCAGGGCCTCCCCTTTGCGGCGCAGCTCCTCGGCACCTTCAGGATAAGTAAGGGAGATCTCCACCACCCGCTCCCGGCCGGAGTCGGGATAGAGGGAGATCTCCACCTGGGGCAAGCCCAGGGCGGCGGCAGGGGTATCATAGTAGGCCTGGCGGACAAGGGCCTCAATGGAGGCCTCATCCTCTGAAAAGTACGCCACCCGGAGCACCACCTGGTCGGCAAACTGGGCCAGGGCCTCCTGAAGCTCGGTGCGGATGGCCCCTGTCCCGGTGACGTTGACCATGGAACGCACCTGCTCCGGGGTTCGGCGGTAGCAGATCTCCAGGGTCGCCTGATAGTCGGATACCACCCGGATATACTCGTGCTTGATGTAATCCACACAATAGGCTCCCAGGGGATCCTCTTTGGCCACCTCGGCGCAGGCCCCGTTCAGATCCGCCTCTACCGTCCCGGTGTAGTCGTGAAGCTGGATGACCCCCTCCTCCACCCCCTGGCTCACCAGGTAGAGCACAGCGGAGACCAGCTCCCGGTAGTTCTCCACCCGGAGCACCGAGGGATCCTCCGCCACCGTGGGCCGGTCAACATGGGGATTGGAGGCGGAGTAGGAGCGCTCCAGCAGGGAGGCGCAGCCGGTCAGCAGGAGGGACAGGGCGAGCCCCCAGGCCAGAATATGCTTCTTTATGGCGAACACCTCCCAATAAGATAGGGGTTAAACGTGAAAAGCAGGTGTCCGGCCTTCAGCCAGACCATTGCTAAGCTGCCAAGGGCGACAGCTCAAATCCCCTCTTCCCCTTTCACTTCCTTCACAGCTCATTGTTGTGGTAGCTCCCAAACCCCTCCCCCAGAACCTCGTGGGAGGTAGTGACGATCATAAAGGCGTTGGGATCCACCTGACGGACCGTCTCCTTTATATCCACGATCTGCCGCTGCTTGAAGGCGCAGAGGATCACCCGCTTGGGCTGACCCAGGTAGCCCCCCTCTCCCTGAAGGTAGGTAACGCTCCGCTCCAGCTCCTCCATGATGACCCGTGCGATCTCCTCGGGCTTGTCAGAGATGATATAGGCCACCTTGGCATTGTCCATGCCGTAAAGGGCCCAGTCCATCACCACCGTGGAGATATACAGGGCCACCACGCCGTAGAGGGCAGTGTTTATATTCCGGAATACCAGAGCCACCAGGGCCACCACCACCAGATCGGCCAGGAGGAGCAGCTTGCCCAGGGGCAGCCAGCTCAGCTTCAGCTTGAGAAGCCGGGCCACGATCTCGGTGCCCCCGGTGGTGGCCCCCTGAAGGAAGATGATCCCCAACCCGATCCCCAGTACCACCCCGCCGAAGATACAGGCCAGCAGCTTATCCTCCATAGGAGAAAACTCATAGACCAGGGGGATCAGGTCGATAAGCAGGGAGGACGCCGTCATGGCTGCCAGGGAGGAGACCAGCATGTGCCCCCCCAGCAGCCTCCACCCCAGCAGAAACAGGGGGATATTAAAGGCGATGACCAGGGTACCCACCGGGGCCTGGGGCAAAAAGAAATTCACGATCTGGGCAAGGCCCGTCACCCCTCCGAAGGCCACCCCGTTGGGGACAAAGAAGGCGTCAAAGGCCAGGGCGTATACCGCCGCGCCCAGAAGAATAAGGAAATAATTTTTGACCAGCTGGGCCGGGGTACGCTTCATTTTCATTCCTCCAAAAGGGATATTTGCTTTTCGCCCTTGTCCTCGGGCTTCAAAAGGGCTCCCATAATGGGCAGGGACTTGGCCCGGTACCGGGCAAGGTCAGTGACGGGCAGTTCCTCCAGGGTCTTGACCGACTCCACCCTCCGCTTGGGCTTCAGGGTCATCACAGCCACCCCCTGGGTATTCCGGGTGGTCTTGGGAGCCAGGACGGCAGTGTGGAACACCAGGCACCGGCCCTCAGTGGAGGTCACCGCCAGCTCCAGATCCTCCTTGAGCAGGAAGGCGGAGACCAGGGGGGACTTATCCGAATAGGCCCCCGTCAGCTTCTTCCGTCTGGTCTGGGTCTGATAGGCGGAAAGCTCCACCCGGGCGGCCTTGCCGTTTTCAAAGAAGAACAGCAGGTGCCCGGAGTAGTCGCTGGTGAGGCAGGCCCACACCACGCCTTCTCCGGGATCCATCCCCAGCTTGGAGGGCAGGTAATCCCCCAGCACGCTGGCCTTGGCGTCGTCGAAGTCGGAAAGCCGGCTCTTGTAGCACTGCTGGCGGTCGGAGAAGACCAGCAGCTCGGTGCGGTTGGTGGCCTCCCAATACTGGCTGGGGCCGTCCCCCTCCTTGTACTTCTGGTCGCTGGCCATCCGCAGGGACTGGGGGGTGATCTTCTT
>JAAWBD010000028.1 GCA_022792495.1 Oscillospiraceae bacterium | reverse complement strand
CCCGGTAGTCGAGGTCCACGGAGTGACTGCCGTTGTTGGTAATGGTGATGGTGATGGGATCCACCTTGTCTCCCACAAAGCAGGAGCCAAAGTCCACATAGCTGGGGCTGATGGAAATGCCATACTGGCTTTTGGCCTCGCTGGGGGAAAGGATACCGGCGTCGCCGCTGCCGGAGGAGGTGCCGCCGGGCTGGGTCTGGACGCCTTGATAGCGGTTGCCCCACTCATCCACAAACACATTGTCGCCGTAGTTGCCGGAGCCGGAGGAGGACTTAGCTTCCACCAGTGTGAATTGGGGCAGGAACTGGATGTTTCCCGGCGCGCCGTCAAAATAAATATAGTGGTAATTCTCATAGGACTTACATTTCATCCCCTGGGGAACCGTGTACTGGATGGTCACCTCGGCCTCCTCCCCCGGCTGGATGGAGATGGCCGGATTATAGTAGCGAAGGGTTTCGCCAACGTTGCCGCTGGACTCGCTGCCCTCACAGCTCAGGATCCGGGTCCCGGTGTTCTTGATGGTGACGGTAAAACTGCCGCACTTCACCTTTTCGGTGCCATCGTACTCAATTTCGCCCAGGTCAATGACCTTCTCGCTGGCGGCGTAACCCCAGCCCTCCTCATCCGGCCCGTAGCTGTCCCCAGCCGCAAAAGCTGCGGTGGACAACGTCCCGAGACACAGGGTCAGAAGCATCAGAAAAAGTGAAATGCGTTTTTTCATGTTTCATTTCTCCCTTTTTCAGTGATTATCCACTGTATAAAACACAGTGGGAGCGGATCTTGAGATCCACTCCCACATTTTACTATATTTTATTTAGTGGGTCAAGTACCGCACCCGCAGCATCCCCTCGATGGCGCGCAGCTCCTCGATTTCCTTATCCGTGATCCGGCTGCCGATGTCCACCACGGTGTAGGCATACTCCCCCTTGGACTTGTTGGTCATGTTCTCCACGTTGACCCCCTCCTCGCTGAGAAGGGCGGTGATCTGGGCCAGCATACCGGGGCTGTTTTTGTGGATGAGGCAGATCCGGGCGATCCCGGACCAGGGCTGCTCCAGGGTGGGCAGGTTCACGCTGTTGCGGATGTTGCCGTTCTCCAGATAATCCCGGAGCTGCTGGGCCGCCATAACGGCGCAGTTCTCCTCACTCTCGGGGGTGGAGGCCCCCAGGTGGGGGATCAGGGTCACGTTCTTGCACCCAGCCAGCACATTGGTGGGGAAATCCGTGACGTAGGCGGCCACCTTGCCGCTCTGGAGGGCCTTCACCATGTCCTCCTCGTTCACCAGCCCTCCCCGGGCCAGGTTGATGATCCGGACGCCCCCCTTCATCATGTGGAAGGCGTCCTCGTTGATCATCCCCTTGGTCTCCTTACCCATGGGCACATGGATGCTGATGTAATCACAGTTTTTATAGATGGTCTCCAGATCCGGAGCCACATGAACCATCCGGGACAGGTTCAGGGCGGCGTTCACCGACAGGAAGGGATCGTAGCCATAGACGTTCATCCCCAGCTTGGTGGCGATGTTGGCCACCAGCACGCCGATGGCCCCCAGGCCGATGACCCCCAGGGTCTTGCCCATGACCTCAGGCCCCACGAACTGGCTCTTCCCCTTCTCCACCACGGTGGACACCTCCACCCCGGCGGTGACCTGGCCGTCCACCCACTTGCTGCCCCCCACCACGTTCCGGGAGGCCAGCATCAGGGCGCAGACGGTGAGCTCCTTCACTGCGTTGGCGTTGGCCCCCGGGGTGTTGAACACCACGATGCCCGCCTGGGAGCAGCGCTCCACAGGGATATTGTTCACTCCCGCCCCCGCCCGGGCGATGGCCCGAAGCGTGTCGGGGAATTGATACTCCTGCATATCCGCCGACCGGACCAGCACGCCGTCCTCGTTCTCCTCGCTGTCGGAGACGGCATACCGCCCCTTATCCAGCTGGCTGAGCCCCGCGGGGGAGATCTTGTTCAAGGTTTTGATTCTAAACATCAGACATACCTCCAAAAGTTAAAAATAAGAAGGAAAAAGCGATACTCCTATGGCGGCCAGAGATGGCTTTTTACCGTTTCATTTTTAACCTTTAATTTTCCCTATCAAACTTCCGGATAAACTCCGCCAGCTTCTCCACGCCCTCCACAGGCATAGCGTTGTAGACGGAAGCCCGCATACCGCCCACATTCCGGTGGCCCTTCAGGTTGGTAAAGCCCGCCGCGGTGGCCTCCGCCACAAACTTGGCGTCCAGCTCCTCACTCACCGAGCGGAAGGTCACGTTCATGTCCGAGCGGCTCCCCACCTGGGCGGCGCAGGTGAAAAGCTTAGCGTCGTCCAGCACGTCATAGAGCAGCTTGGCCTTGCCGTGCTTGATCCTCTCCATGCCTTCCACTCCCCCCTGGCTCTCCACCCAGTCCAGGGTCAGCCCCAGCATGTAGATGCACCAGCAGGGGGGCGTATTGTACATGGAATCCTTGTCGATCATGGTCTTATACCCCAGCATCAGGGGGGTGTAGGGCAGCTCCTTCCCCGCCAGCTCCTCCTTGATAATGACCACCGTCAGCCCTGCGGGAGCCATATTTTTCTGGGCCCCGGCAAAGATAAGGCCGTACCTGCTCACATCCACCGGCCGGGAGAGGATGTTGGAGGACATATCGCATACCAGGGGCACCTCCCCCGTCTCGGGGACATACTGCCACTCGGTGCCGTAGATGGTGTTGTTGGCGCAGTAGTAGAAATAGCTGGCCTGGGGATCCAGCTTCAGCTGGGACTGGGCGGGGATATAGGTGTGGTTCTGATCCTCGCTGGTGGCGGCCACGCTGATCTCCCCGTACTTCTGGGCCTCCTTCCAGGCCAGCTTGGCAAAGTTGCCCGTCACGGCGTAGTCCGCCCTCCCCGTCTTGCCGATCAGGTTCAGGGGCACGGCGGAGAACTGGGTGGAGGCCCCTCCCTGGAGAAACAGTACCTTATAGCCCTCCGGCACCTTCAGCGCCTTGCGGAATTTCTCCTGGGTGTCGTCAAAGATCTTCTGGAACACCTTGGAGCGGTGGCTCATCTCCATCACCGACATGCCCGAGCCCTGGTAGTTGGTGATCTCCGCTCCCGCCCGCTCCAGCGCCTCCAGCGGCAGCATGGAGGGCCCGGCCGAAAAATTGTACACTCTGTCCATGGTTTCCTCTCCTCCCCGATTCTCTCTCAGCCCTCGTGGGCCGCCTTCAGATCCTGGGTATCCTGGATCTCCGTGAGCATATCCACCCGCGTCCCGTGACGGCCCCCCTCGAACTTGGCGTTGACCCACTCGTCCACGATCATCTTGGCGGTCTCGATCCCGATGACCCGGGCGCCGAAGGCGATGATGTTGGTGTTGTTGTGCATCTTAGAGAGCTTGGCGGTGTAGGGCTCACTGCACACGCAGGCCCGGATCCCCTTCACCTTGTTGGCCGCCAGGGAGATCCCCACCCCCGTGCCGCAGATCAGGATCCCTCCGTCCACCTCTCCGTCAGCCACCATCCGGGCCACTCTGTAGCCCATCACCGGATAATGACAGCTGTCGGTGGTGTCCACCCCCACATTTACTACCTCAATGCCCTGGGCCTCCAGGTGGGCCGTGATCTCCTTCTTCATCTCCACAGCGGAGTGGTCGTTTCCAATGGCAAGCTTCATGAGTGCTTCCTCCTTTTATTTTCGCTGTTCTAAGCATCTATTATATGTCATTAATTTCACAGTTTCAAGGGCAAAGTCTAAAAAAAACGCCGTGGGCTGTCCACGGCGTTTTTCGTTTCACTCAAATCAGTCGGTCACGTAGGGCAGCAGGGCGATCTGACGGGCCCGCTTCACTGCGGTGGTCAGCTGACGCTGATGCATGGCGCAGGTGCCGGTGGTGCGGCGGGGCAGGATCTTGCTCCGCTCGGACAGGAACCGCTTCAGCTTGGCCGCGTCCTTGTAGTCGATGTGCTCCACCTTGTCCGCGCAGAAGGTACAGACCTTACGGCGCTTCCGTCCACGGGGCCGCATCTCTTTTCCGTTCTCCATAGGCATGAGGATAACCTCCCTTATTTCAAATTAGCGCCGTCCTCAGAACGGCAGGTCGTTCTCGTCCCCTACCAGCTCGGCAAACTGATCCTCTCCCTCGGGAGCGGAATAGCCCATAGCGGGCTGCTGGGGGGCTGCCGGAGCGGAGTAGGGCTGGCCATAGGACTGGCCGCCGTAGCTTCCGCCCCCGTCTCCATCCCGGCGGGAATCGCCGAAATAGAAGTTCTCCGCCACCACCTCGGCGGCGGTGCGCTTGTTGCCGTCCCGGTCGGTGTAGGGGCGGATCTGAAGCCGGCCCTCCACCACGGCCATCCGGCCCTTGGTGAAGTAGCGGCTGATGAACTCAGCGGTCTGGCGCCAGGCGACCACGTTGATAAAGTCGGTCTCCCGCTCGCCGGTCTGCTTATTTTTGAAGTCCCGGTCCACCGCCAGGCGCACCGTGGCCACAGGGGTCCCGGTGGGGGTGGTCCGCAGCTCCGGGTCGGCCACCAGCCGGCCCATGATAATGATACGATTGAGCATCCTGGTCCTCCCTTACTCGTCCAGGCAGACGATCATGGAACGCATCACGCCGTCAGTGATACGGAAGATACGGTCCAGCTCGGTGGGGAAAGCGGGAGCGGCGGAGAAGGTCAGCCGGACGTAATGCCCGTCGGTCTGATCCTGGATGGGGTAGGCCAGACGGCGCTTGCCCCACTCGTCCACCTCCACAGAAGTGGCGTTGGTCTCAGCCAGGGTCTTGAACTT
>JAAWBD010000027.1 GCA_022792495.1 Oscillospiraceae bacterium | reverse complement strand
GTGGAAGGCGGCGGGGGTCATGATATCCCGGGGCCGGATATTTTTCTTCACCAGCTCCATCACCTGCATTCCCGCGTGCTTGGCCAGCCGCAGCCGGGCCGACCATACTGCCGGGATGGTGCCGTTGCCCCGCAGTCCCATGCCCAGTACCTCCGTAAGGCAGTTCATGGAGTTAGCGGTGTACATTCCCGAGCAGGAGCCGCAGGTGGGGCAGGCGTTGTTCTCGTACTCCTCCACCCCTGCCTGGTCCAGCTTCCCGGCATAGTATCCGCCCACCGCCTCGAACATGTGGGAAAGGCAGGTGCGCCGCCCGTCCTCCAGCCGTCCCGCCAGCATGGGGCCGCCGGAGCAGAAGATAGTTGGGATGTTGACCCGTGCCGCCGCCATGAGAAGCCCGGGGACATTCTTGTCACAGTTGGGGATCATCACCAGTCCATCGAACTGGTGAGCCATGGCCATGGCTTCGGTGGAGTCGGCGATGAGATCCCGGCTCACCAGGGAGTACTTCATACCGATGTGGCCCATGGCGATGCCGTCGCACACGGCGATGGCGGGGAACTCCACCGGGGTGCCTCCCGCTGCCCGTACGCCGGCCTTCACCGCCTCGGCGATCTTGTCCAGGTTCATATGCCCCGGAACGATCTCATTGTAGGAGCAGACCACCCCGATCAGAGGCCGCTCCAGCTCCTCCTTGGTGTAGCCCAGAGCGTAGAAAAGGGAGCGGTTGGGTGCCCGGTCTACCCCCTTTGTCACATTGTCGCTTCTCATAGAAAGAACCTCCTTACGGGGAGAATTTGAATTTATTTTACTCTCTCACTCCCTGTCCGTCAAGGAAAATCCCCCATTCTACCAGCCGTGGATTGACGGAAAAGAGGGAAAATGCTATGCTTTGAGGACAAGGAGGGAAGACCATGGAATCCATAGACCGGGAAAAGTTTGGTGCCTTTTTATTTCAGCTCCGCAAGGAGAAAGACTTTACGCAGCAGGAGGTGGCCGACAGGCTCTTTGTCTCCAACAAGGCGGTGAGCAAGTGGGAGCGGGGCCAGAGCCTTCCGGATATCAGTCTTTTGACCCCTCTGGCCCAGCTCCTGGAGGTCAGCGTGGCCGAGCTTCTCAAGGGGGAACGGCTGACGGGGGAGACCTTGGAAAACGGTGAAGTAAAAGACCTTGTCAATAGAGCCGTCCGGCTCTCTGAGGAGGAGCGGGGAAGAAGGGCAAAAAAGAGCCGCTTCTGGCGGAAAGCCTGGGTGGCCTGCGCCGCCCTGGCGGCCCTGGAGACCACGGCCCTCATCGCCATGAACCAGCTTTCCGCGGTGGAGCTGTGGGATTTCCTTCTCCTGGTGGAGGGCCTGTCCCTGGGCTTTGGGGCCTACTTCTGCTTTTTTGTCAAGGAAACCCTGCCCCGTTACTACGACGAGAATAAGATCTCCATCTACTCTGACGGGATTTTCCGCATGAATCTTCCCGGCGTCCGCTTCAACAACAGCAACTGGCCTCACATCATCGCCGCGGCCCGGGGCTGGCTGCTGGGTACGGCGGTGCTTTGGCCCCCGGTCTTCTGGCTGGGCCGCCGCCTGCTCTCCGGCATGGGATTGCTGTACCTGACCCTGTTTTTCGCCCTCAGCTTTTTCCTTCCCATGATATACGCGGCCCGAAAGCATCAGTGACCCCGCTGTCCCGAAGGGGGAGAAGGGCAGGAGGCGTGGCCTCCTGCCCCCATTGACAATCCCTTCCCATTATGCTATCCTGACCTTAATGAGAAGAGAGGAGCCCTGCCCTATGTACCGTCCCATCTGAACCCTTTCATAGCCAAGCTGCGGTGCCCCGCCGGGGTGCCCTTTGGTCATGGAAATTCAGAGATAGGGATGGTATTATTATGCCTAAATCACGGAATATACCCATTTTATATGCTGTGGCCCTTCTCCAGGGCATGGTGTTCTACGGCCCCATCGCCACCCTCTACCGCCGGGCGGCGGGGGTGGGCCTGGGCCAGATCGCTCTTATGGAGGGGATATCCCTGGCCCTCTCGGTGGCCCTGGAGCTGCCCTGGGGCCTTCTGGCGGAGCGGCTGGGATACCGGAGAACTATGGTTCTGTGCTCCGGCCTGTACTTTGTCACCAAGCTGATCTTCTGGCAGGCAAGGGGCTTCGGGGGCTTCCTCCTGGAGCGGATCCTGCTGGGGGTGGTGGATGCGGGCCTCTCCGGCATTGACACGGGGATCCTGTACCTGTCCTGCCCGGAGGGGGAGGCCCACCGTGTGTTTGGGGTCTATAACAACATGGCCATCCTGGGCTTGTTGGTGGCCACAGGGGTCTACACCCTCCTGATCGGGGAGAACTACCGCCTGGCAGGGCTTCTCACGGCGGTGAGCTACGCCGCCGCGGCCTTACTGTCCCTGGGCCTCCGGGAGGTGCGCGCCCCCGACCGCCGCGGGGGGCGGGAGGCCCTGACCCGCTTTGGGAGGATCCTCCGGGAGACCCTGGGCCAGAGAAGGCTCCTGCTGTTTCTCTCCGGTGCCGCCCTTTTGGGCGCGGCCCAGCAGATGGTCACCGTGTTTTACAGCCAGGCCCAGTATCAGCGCCTGGGCATGTCCGCTGCCGCCATGGGGGCGGCCTACGCGTTTATGACCCTGTGCGGCCTGTTGGGAGGATATTCCGCCCGGCTGACGGAAAGGATCGGGGAACGGCGTGCCCTGATCCTGCTGCCCCTGCTCCCGGTCCTGTGCTGCCTTACCCTGGCCCTGACGGGAAGCATGATCCTCTCGGTGCTGGCGGTGGCCCTGTTCCGGGTGACTTTCAACCTGTACCAGCCTCTGCAGGCCACCATCCAGAACCGGAGCGTCAAGACGGAGGACCGGGCTACTGCCCTCAGCGCCCAGGCGGTGCTGCTCAACGGCGTGACCATTTCGGCCACCTTCCTTCTGGGCCGCCTGTCCGAGATAAGTCTCCCCGCCGCCTTCCTGCTGGGCGGAGCCTTGAGCCTGGCCTCCCTGGGACTGATGAGCCGGATGAGCAAGGGAGAGGAAAGAAGATAAGGAGGAACGGCCATGGCAGAGCTGGCAAGCATGATGAATCTGGGAAAAGAGATGGATCGGAAGCTCCGCTCCGTGGGGATCGACTGCGCCGAAGAGCTGATGGCGGTGGGCGCCAAAGAGGCCTACCGAAGGCTGAAGGCCCTCTATCCCAACGTCTGCCTGGTTCACCTCTACTGCCTGGAGGGCGCCGTCACCCAAACCGAATACACCTGCCTGCCAAAGGAGAAGCAGGCAGAGCTGCGGGAGTTCAGCGACAGCCTGAAATAGGAGGAAAACCCC
>JAAWBD010000026.1 GCA_022792495.1 Oscillospiraceae bacterium | reverse complement strand
TTGACTACCTGAAACCCTTGTGGTACAATGATTTTCTATATTAACGGGAGAAAAGGACAACTTCTTACGAGTGAGATGCTCTACCATTGAGCCACATCAGCGCAGACTTTCCGAATGAAAAGTCTATCATATTTTTTCTTCTCCGTCAATCCTAAAAATCTCTTGCGCAGACGGGGGATGTGGGGTAAGATAGAGGGGCCTATCTTACACAGTAAGGATGGATGTCTTTTGAGAACCAGCGGAGTATTGCTCCACCTTTCCAGCCTGCCCGCCCCCCATGGAGTGGGGACTATGGGGGAGGCCGCCCGGGAGTTTGCCCGGTTTCTCTCGGCGGCGGGCCAGACCTGGTGGCAGGTGCTGCCCATGGGCCCCACCAGCTATGGGGATTCCCCCTACCAGAGCTTCTCCACCTTTGCCGGAAACCCCTATTACATCGACCTGGATCAGCTGGCGGAGGATGGGCTGCTGGAGCGGGAGGAGTACGCCGGGGAGGGCTTTGGGGCCGACCCGGAGCGGGTGGATTACGGCCTTCTTCACGAAAAGCGCTTTCCCATCCTCCGCAGGGCGGTGGAGCGGCTGATGGAGGAGCCCCCGGCGGACTACCCCGTTTTCCTGGCGGAGAATGGCACCTGGATCCGGGATTACGCCCTCTTCATGGCTCTGAAGGATCACAGCGGGGGAAGGCCCTGGTGGGAGTGGGAGGGGCCCCTTCGCCGCCGGGAGAACTCCGCCCTGACCAAGGCGCGGGGGGAGCTGGCGGAGGATATCGCCTTCCACCAGGGGCTTCAGTACCTGTTTTTCCACCAGTGGCGGGCCCTGAAGGAGTATGTCAACAGCCAGGGAGTCCGCTTCATCGGGGATCTGCCCATCTATGTGGCCCTGGACTCCGCAGATGTTTGGTCAAAGCCCTATCTCTTCCAGCTGGACGCCGAGCTGCGGCCGGTGGAGGTTTCCGGCTGTCCCCCCGACGGCTTTACCGCCGACGGCCAGCTCTGGGGCAATCCTCTCTTTGACTGGGATCGGATGGAGAAGGACAACTATGGCTGGTGGGTGGAGCGGATCCGCCGCCAGCGGGGGTTCTATGATCTTCTGCGTATCGATCACTTCCGGGGCTTTGAGAGCTACTACGCCATCCCCTACGGGGATGAGAACGCCCGCCGGGGCGTGTGGAAGCCGGGGCCGGGGATGAAGCTGTTTCATGCCGTGGAGCACGCCCTGGGCCGGCAGGCCATCATCGCAGAGGATCTGGGATACCTGACTCCCCAGGTACGCCAGCTGCTGCGGGATTCCGGCTTCCCGGGGATGAAGGTGCTGGAGTTTGCCTTCGACAGCAGGGGGGAGGAGAGCGACTACCTGCCCCATAACTATGATAAGCACTGTGTGGCCTATGTAGGAACCCACGACAATGATACCGCCCTGGGCTGGCTGGAGAGCCTGACGGAGGAGGATCGGGCCCTGGCGGTGGACTATCTGAAGCTTACCGAGGCCGAGGGGCTGAACTGGGGCCTGATGCGGGGGGTCTGGGCCTCCCCTGCCGGCACCGCTATCGTTCAGGCCCAAGATTTGCTGGGTTTGGGGAGGGAGGCCAGGATGAACGAACCCTCTACCCTGGGAACCAACTGGAAGTGGCGGGCGTTGCCCGGGGCCTTTACCCCGGAGCTGGCCCGGAAGCTGCGGCACGAGACCGAGCTCTACCGGAGATGTCCCACATAGAAGGGGAAGAGATCATGGTGGAGCGACCTCCCTTTATATAAAAAACACAGCCCCGCCCAGGTATGGGCAGGGCTGTGTTTTTTACACGATGGGCCCGTTGTAGCCGCCGCAGCCGGCGCCGATGCAACCGCCCGAAGGGGCGGTGGGGGCGGCGGCCACCCCCCGCATCCCACTGGTGGGGAAAAGGGGATGGTTGGCCTCCCAGGGGCGGTGGCCGGGGAGAAAGAAAGTGACAAACTTCACCGAGAAGATGTCGCAGGTGATAAAGGTCTGGCTGACCTCCTCGTAGAGAGTCACCACGCTGGTACCCACGGCGTAGAGGATCCCCGCTTTCTGGGTCATGGTCTGGGTGCCGATGAGGAACTCAATGACCACATACTCGCCCAGGTTGTCATTCAAAAACTGCTGCATGGATCCCGCCATGGCGGGGGTGTTGAAGTCCTGCTCCGGCGGGGTGTTGATGCCGGTGGCTTCCGCGCCCGCCATGCCCGCCATGTCGGCGGCACTGTATGTGACGGCGGGGGAGCCGTTGGGATAAAGTCTTGCCATAGTCACAGCCTCCTAAAATTTGAATCGTTTAAGTATCCGCATATGCGTCGGTGGGGTTGTAGAAGCAGTGGTCGCCGATGCGGATGGCAAAGACGCCCACCTTAGTGGGGAAATAGGTACGGCACTCGGGACTGTATGGATTGAAGAACCATAGGGCGGTGCCCAGGTTGGTGAGCCGGTTGCCCGCCATGGCCCACTGGGCAATATCCCAATGGATCTGCTCCAGAGCCATGTTGTAGATGTTCTGGGCGTTATATTCTCCGCTGACGGTCTCCATGGCGCAGACGAACTGCCGGGGCTGGAACACTACGGCCCGGACAGTTTTGTACCGGGAGTATTCGCCGTATGTAATGTTTACCCGGTTCATCACCACGCTGGCGACCGCTTTCATGCCGTTTTCCCCTTCACCCCCCGCCTCGCATTTGATGATGCGGGCCAGAAGCTCCAGGTCAGAATATGCCATTGTCTCACTCCTTTGTCCGTGGTCAGTCGGGCAGGGTGGTCTCCTCCAGCAGGGCGGTCTGGGGTTCTCGCTCCACCGTTTGCAGATCCACCAGGCGCAGGATGGCGGCCAGCAGCACCAGCAGGGAGGCCCACACATTGACCTGGGCTGAACGCTCCGCTGCCGGATCCCCCGCCGTCCGGGCCTTTGACAGGGTACTCAGGGCCAGGCAGAGGAAAAAGCCAAGACAGCCCACTGTGATGGCGGAGCCCTGCCGCCGGATGGGATTGGGGTCGGGGATCCGGCCGGGCTCTCCGCCCCGGATGGCGAGGGTCAGCTGCTCCCGCTGAAGGAGGGCCGACCACAGGGAGAGGAGGACAGCCAGAATGATCAGGATAAGAAAGACCAGGGAAATATTCAGGGTCTCCAGATCCCGCTTTAGTTCCTCCATGGTTTGCCCCCCTCCTGCCCACGTCAATGTATTCTACGTAGGATAAGTGAAAATGGTGAGAGGGAGGGGAGATCTCCGGTGGAGCTCACCCTTGTAAGAGACGGGGGAAAATGGTATAATATTATGCCGAATAGAGAGAAATCCGAAAGGGGGAGGGCGCCTATGTCTATCCACGACGGTCACCGTCAGCGGTTCAAGAAAGAGTTTCTGGCCCGGCCGGATTCCTTTCCTGACCATAAGCTGCTGGAGCTGCTGTTGTTTTACGCGAATCCAAGGGGGGACACCAACCCTGCCGCCCACGGGTTGATGGAGCGGTTTGGCTCTCTGGCCGGGGTGCTGGACGCCCTGCCGGCGGAGCTGGAGAAAACGCCGGGGGTGGGCACCCATGCTGTAACTCTGTTGAAGGCAGCGAAGGAGCTGTCGGGCCGGTACCTGAATTCCCGGGTGGAGATGGGGGAGATCGTTCAGACCATTGAGAATGCCCGGGCCATTCTCCAGCCCTACTTCTTCGGGGCCAGAACCGAGCGGGCCTGCATCCTCTGCATGGACGGGAAGGGGAAGAGCCTGGGGGTTCGAGTAATCGGGGAGGGCAGCGTCAATGCCGTTCAGCTCACCATCCGGGCGGCGGTGGAGACCGCCCTGTCTCTCAATGCCTCCAAAGTCATTCTGGCCCACAACCATGTCTCTGGCGTTGCCCTGCCCTCGGCGGCGGATAAAATGACTACGGTGCAGATGAGTCAGGTGCTGGAAGCGGTGGGGGTGATCCTGGAGGATCATCTGATCTTTGTGGATGATGATATGGTATCCCTCCGGGCCAGCGACGTTCCCTTTTGAGAAGAATCGAAAATTTGTTCGTGAAACCCCTTGTAATAGAACGAATGTTTTGGTACAATAGGGAGACCAACCAGGCAGAGAGGAGGCCGATCCATGCCCGAATTTCAGGTAGTCAGTCCCTTTGAGCCCAGCGGAGACCAGCCCCAGGCCATCGAGGCCCTGGCGGCGGGGGTGGAGAACGGCCTTTCCGAGCAGACCCTGCTGGGCGTTACCGGCTCAGGTAAGACCTTCACCATGGCCAAGGTCATTGAGAAGGTTCAGCGGCCCACCCTGGTGCTGGCCCACAACAAGACCCTGGCCGCCCAGCTCTGCGCTGAGTTCAAGGAGTTTTTCCCCAACAACGCGGTGGAGTATTTTGTTTCCTACTATGACTACTACCAGCCTGAGGCCTATATCCCCCACACTGATACCTTCATTGAGAAGGACTCCTCGGTGAACGACGAGATCGACCGGCTGCGGCTTTCCGCCACCGCCTCCCTCATTGAGCGGCGGGACGTGATCGTGGTGTCCTCGGTATCCTGCATCTACGGTCTGGGGGAGCCGGACGACTATGCCCACATGATGATCCCCCTCCGGGTGGGGGAGGAGCTGAAGCGGGAGGAGCTGATGCGCCGGCTGGTGGAGGATCGCTACGAGCGAAATGACATCGCCTGGGAGCGGAACATGTTCCGGGTTCGGGGGGACACCATCGAGGTCTGGCCCGCCTACTGGCGGGATACCGCCATCCGAGTGGAGTTCTTCGGGGATGAGATCGACCGTTTAAGCGAAATCAATGTGGTCACCGGGGCGGTGATCCGCCGGCTGGAGCACATTCCTATCTACCCTGCCAGCCACTATATCACCCCCAGGGAGAAGATGGCCGCCGCTATCCAGGAGATCTATCGGGAGATGGAGGAGCGGGTGGCCTTCTTTGAGAGCAACAACATGCTGGTGGAGGCCCAGCGGCTGAAGCAGAGAACCATGTATGATGTGGAGATGCTCCAGGAGCTGGGGTTCTGCTCGGGTATTGAGAACTACTCCCGGGTCATCTCCGGCCGGCCTGTGGGATCGGCCCCCATGACTCTTATTGATTACTTTCCAAAGGATTTTTTGCTGTTTATTGACGAGAGCCATGTGACCCTGCCCCAAGTCCACGCTATGTATAACGGCGACCGGGCCCGAAAGACCACCCTGGTGGACTACGGCTTCCGGCTGCCCTGTGCCTTCGATAACCGGCCTCTGAAGTTTGAGGAGTTTGAGGAACGGCTCAACCAGGTGATCTATGTCTCCGCAACTCCGGCAGAGTACGAGCGTAGCCGCTCAGGGCAGATCGTGGAGCAGGTGATCCGGCCCACGGGGCTGCTGGATCCCAAGGTGGAGGTTCGGCCTGTGGAGGGGCAGATTGACGACCTGCTGGGGGAGATCAACCAGCGGGTGGCTAAGGGAGAGCGGACTTTGGTCACCACCCTTACCAAGAAGATGGCGGAGGATCTGACCTCCTACCTGAAGAATGTGGGGGTCAAGGTTCAGTATATGCACCATGACGTGGATACCATCGAACGGCAGGAGATCATCCGGGATCTGCGGTTGGGAACCTATGATGTGCTGGTGGGCATCAACCTCCTCCGGGAGGGGTTGGATCTGCCCGAGGTGAGCCTGGTGGCCATTCTGGACGCGGATAAGGAGGGCTTTCTCCGCAGCGAGACCAGCCTGATCCAGACCATCGGTCGGGCTGCCCGGAACGCTGAGGGCGTGGTCATCATGTACGCCGACAAGATGACCCCTTCCATGCTAGCGGCCATCGGGGAGACCGACCGGCGGCGGAAGAAGCAGAACGAATATAACGAGGCCAACGGCATTGTCCCCAAGACCATCATCAAGTCCGTCCGGGATGTGGTGAATCTGTCCGAGGCGGAGGAGGAGGCCGACCGGGCCCTGCGCAGCAAGCACAAGATGACCCGGACAGAGCTGGAGAAGGCCATCGAGAAGCTGGAGAAAGAGATGAAGGAGGCCTCCAAACGGCTGGAATTTGAATATGCGGCGGTACTACGGGATCGGATCATTGAGCTGAGGGGGAAATGAGACAGAGGAGCCGCAAAGGGGAAAAAGTTTTTCAGAGCTTCGCGAGCCGAGAGAGGGCGGACTGTTTGCGAGAGATAGCTGCCGCCCTGGCAGATGATTGGGTGATCCTATCTGAGGCGGCGAAAAAAGGAGGTTCGATCGGAAATGACAAAGTGGATCCTTCATATGGTCTTTTCCCTGTTATTGTTTGCCCTGTGCTGGTAAGGGCTGAAATGGGTCAGTGACGCGCTGTTTCTGGCTGACTTGGCTGGGCTGGATATCCTGGTGGTGGGGATGCTAGCCCTGTTCGTCGGGCTCTTCTCTGCCTTTTTCGGGGGCTGGCTGGCCAAGAGAGTGGATCCGCTGGGACGTGGAGCACGGGTATCTGTGACCATAAATCAATTATTTGAAAGAGAAGGAGACGGGAGACCATGAGATATGTGGAGCTGGGAAAAACCGGGCTGAGGTGTGCGGTGGTATCCTTCGGAGGGATCCCCATCCAGAGAAGCGATGCGGCCAATACTGTGGCGGTGGTGGACGCTCTGGAGCGGCACGGCATGAATTACATTGATACCGCCCGGGGCTATACGGTGTCCGAGGAGTATCTGGGGGCTGCCCTGGAGGGGAGAAGGGAAAAATTTATCCTGGCGACCAAGTCCATGGCCCGCACCTATGAGGCTATGAGGGCCGATGTGGAGACCAGCCTGAAGAACCTCCGCACCGACTATATTGATGTGTACCAGCTCCACAATCTGCCCCTGGGGGATTTCGAGAAGGTTTTTGGCTCCGAAGGAGCTTACCGGGCTTTGGCGGAGGCCCAGGAGGCGGGGAAGATCGGCCATATCGGGGCCACCTTCCACAGCCTGGAGGCCTTGAAGAAGGCGGTGGAGGAATACGCCGACAGGATCGAGACCGTTATGTTCCCCTTCAACATCGTGGAAAACCAGGGCGCTGAGACCTTATGCCTGGCCCGGGAGAAGGGGATCGGCACCATCTGCATGAAGCCCATGGCCGGCGGCAATCTGGAGGACTGGACTCTGGCGTTGAAGTTCATTGATGCCTCTGGGGTCATGGATATCTCCATCCCCGGTATGGGAAGCGCCGAGGAGGTGGATCGGAATGCGGCCGCCGCCGAGGACTTCGGCCCCCTGACCGGGGAGGAGACAGCCAGGTGCGAGACCATCCGCAAGACCCTGGGCACCACCTTCTGCCGCCGGTGCGGCTACTGCGCCCCCTGTACCGTGGGGATCAACATTCCCTCTGCCTTCCTGTTCAACAACTATCTTAAGCATTATGAGGGACTGGCCGACTGGGCCCGAAAGCGGTATGCCGCCATGGAGGCCAAGGCCTCGACCTGCGTGGAGTGTGGCCTGTGCGAGACCCGCTGTCCCTATGATCTGCCCATCCGGGAGATGCTGAAGGACGTGGCTGGAAATTTCGGGGAATGATCCCCGGAGCGAAGAGAAAGGAGAGCTATCATGGCGAGTAGCCCGGAATTTGTGGAATACCTTTGTGAACAGCTGGAGGGTTTGGGCTCCATTCGATCCCGGAAGATGTTTGGGGAGTATATGATCTATTGCAACGATAAGCCTGTGCTCATCATCTGCGATGACCGGGCAATGGTCAAGATGCTTCCGAATTTGGAGGCGCTGCTGAAGGAGCATCCCATTGTCCCACCCTATGAGGGGGCCAAGCCCCACTATGTCCTGGATCCGGACGACCGGGAGACCCTCCGTCAGGCGGTGCGCTTGGCGGAGGCGGTCACGCCTTTGCCGAAAAAGAGAAGAAAGACCTAAGCGCTGTTAGAGAAAAAGAGGAGAATGGAAATGGGCTTCATTTCTTTGGTGATCATCTTTTGCTGGCCGCTGTTATTTATATTGGCTGCCTTTGCCGCTCTTCTGATTTGGCTGAATACGGCTCTTAACATGGTGGTGACCATTATGCTGGTCGCCAATATTGCCTTTTTGATTCTGCTCCTCTTCCTTCGCACCAAGTGGAAGGCCGCAGGAAGGATGGAGCTGGAGTTCATCAACTCCTATGAGGGCTGGCGACATTACGGCCTTCTGGCGGCCAAGGTACTGCTCACCGGCGGCATGGTGTGGGAGGCCATCGTGGTGGCTGTCTGTGCCCTGCTCCTCCTTTTCCGCCCATGGAGTGCACTCTTGATTTGACAGAAACAGCATAAAAAGGTTTCAAAAGTTCCCTCTTGACATTAAAAAATCATTCCATTATGCTGTTATTCGGATCGAAAATTGAAGAGAACACAAAGGAGATATTCCCATGCAGGATACCATCGTAGTCAAAGGCGCCCGCGCCAACAATCTGAAGAATGTGGATGTGGCTATTCCACGGGACAAGCTGGTGGTGCTCACCGGTGTTTCCGGCTCGGGCAAGTCCTCTCTGGCCTTCGACACCATCTACGCCGAGGGTCAGCGGCGGTATGTGGAGAGCCTGTCCTCCTATGCCCGGATGTTCCTGGGCCAGATGGAGAAGCCCGATGTGGACTCCATTGACGGCCTGTCTCCCGCCATCTCCATCGATCAAAAAACCACCTCCAAAAATCCCCGATCCACTGTGGGTACGGTCACCGAGATCTACGACTACCTCCGGCTCCTCTGGGCCCGAGTGGGAACTCCACACTGTCCCATCTGCGGGAAGGAGATCCAGCAGCAGACCATCGACCAGATCATCGACCAGGTGATGAAGCTGCCCGAGGCTACCCGGATCCAGGTCATGGCTCCAGTGATCCGGGGGAAGAAGGGCGAGCACCTGAAGATTTTTGAGGACGCCCGGAAGTCGGGCTATGTTCGGGTGCGGGCGGATGGCTCCCTCTACGATCTTTCAGAGGAGATCAAGCTGGATAAGAACAAAAAGCACAACATTGAGGTCGTTGTGGATCGGCTGGTGATCCGGGAGGATATCGCCCAGCGGCTCACCGACTCGGTGGAGGTGGCCTCGGGCCTGGCAGGGGGATTGGTCATCATCAATATTGTGGGGGAGGATCGGGACATCTCCTTCTCCCAGAACTACGCCTGCGAGGACTGCGGCATCTCCATTGAGGAACTGACCCCCCGGATGTTCTCCTTCAACAACCCCTTTGGCGCCTGCCCCACCTGTACCGGCCTGGGGGTACAGCTGAAGGTGGATCCCGACCTGATCATTCCCAACAGGGAGCTGTCCATCCTGGACGGAGCCATCACCGCCAGCGGGTGGAACAACATCAAGGGGGATTCCATCTCCCGGATGTATTTTGAGGCCCTGTCTAAGCAGTATAAGTTCAAGCTGACCACTCCGGTGAAGGATCTGCCGGCAGAGGTGCTGGATGTGATCCTCTACGGCACCAAGGGGGAGAAACTGAAGCTCACCTATGACCGGGCCAACGGCCAGGGGACGCTGATGCAGCCCTTTGAGGGGATCTGCAACAACCTGGAGCGGCGCTACCGGGAGACCCAGTCCGACGCCATGCGCCGGGAGCTGGAGGAGTGCATGTCGGAGCGGCCCTGCCCCGACTGTCATGGCAAGCGTCTGCGCCGGGAGTCCCTGGCGGTGACGGTGGGGGGGATGGATATCGACTCCTACTGCCGTAAATCGGTGACCGACGCCCTGGATTTCATGGACAAGCTGGTGCTGAATGAGCAGAAAACCATGATCGCGGGACAGATCGTGAAGGAGATCAAGGCCCGGCTGAAATTTCTCCAGTCTGTTGGCCTGGAGTACCTGACCCTGTCCCGGGCCGCCGCAACCCTCTCCGGCGGAGAGAGCCAGCGGATCCGGCTGGCCACCCAGATTGGTTCCTCCCTCATGGGGGTGCTGTATATTTTGGACGAGCCCTCCATCGGCCTACACCAACGGGACAACGACAAGCTGCTGGAGACCCTGAAGGAGCTGCGGGATCTGGGGAACACCCTTCTGGTGGTGGAGCACGACGAGGATACCATGCGTGTCGCCGACCATATCATCGATGTGGGCCCCGGGGCGGGAGTTCACGGAGGACGGATCATCGCCCAGGGCACGGCGGAGGAGATCATGGGAAACCCGGAGTCCATCACAGGGGCTTATCTCTCCGGAGCCCGGCAGATCCCTGTGCCCCAAACCCGGCGGGAGGGGAATGGAAAATTCCTTACCATCCGGGGGGCGGAGGAAAATAACCTGCGGAAGGTGGATGTGTCCATTCCCCTGGGCACCTTTACCTGTGTCACCGGGGTTTCTGGGTCGGGAAAATCCTCCCTGGTAAACGAGATCCTCTATAAGACCCTGGCCGCCGACCTGAACCGGGCCAAGACCCGGCCCGGGAAGCATACCGCCATGGAAGGGGAGGAGTATCTGGACAAGGTCATCGCCATTGACCAGTCTCCCATCGGCCGAACTCCCCGATCCAACCCGGCCACCTATACAGGGCTCTTCAACGATATCCGGGAGCTTTTTGCTTCCACCAATGACGCCAAGGCCCGGGGCTACGGGCCGGGCCGGTTCTCCTTTAACGTCCGCGGCGGCCGGTGCGAGGCCTGCTCCGGAGACGGACTGCTGAAGATCGAGATGCACTTTCTGCCTGATATTTACGTCCCCTGTGACGTATGCCATGGAAAGCGGTACAACCGGGAGACCTTGGAGGTGCGCTACAAGGGAAAGAATATCTATGAAGTCCTGGAGATGACAGTGGACGAGGCCCTGCCCTTTTTTGAGAACCTGCCCCGGATCTACAATAAGCTGCGAACCTTGAGCCAGGTGGGCCTGTCCTATATCAAGCTGGGCCAGCCCTCCACCGAGCTCTCCGGCGGCGAGGCCCAGCGGGTGAAGCTGGCTACCGAGCTGGCCAAGATGTCCACCGGGCGAACCATCTATATCCTGGACGAGCCCACCACAGGGCTCCACAGCTATGACGTCCACAAGCTCATCGAGGTGCTCCAGCAGCTGGTGGAGAAGGGGAATACCGTGGTGGTCATCGAGCACAACCTGGATGTGGTCAAAACGGCGGATCACCTTATCGACCTGGGCCCCGAGGGAGGGGACAAGGGCGGCCACATCGTCTGCACCGGCACTCCCGAGGAGGTGGCCGCCTGTGCGGGCAGCTACACGGGACAATATTTGAAGCGGATGCTGGAAAAGTAAATAGGTCAAAGCACATCAATTTTAATGAATTGTTTATACCTTGCGATCCATCTCTGTGGTAGAATACGAAATATGGGAAAGGAGAGGTGAAAAGATGGAGCTTCTGAACTGGCTGGAGACCACCATGGGGGGCGAATTTATTTTCACCCTCCTGGTATCTATGATCCCCATTGTGGAGCTGCGGGGCGGGATCCCCTTCGGGGCGGTGACCTTGGGATTACCGTACCCAGTGGCATTTATCGCCGCCGTCATCGGGAATATCCTGCCGGTGCCTTTCATCATCATCTATATCCGCCGGATCTTTCAGTGGCTGCGGGCACACTTTCACAAGCTGGACGGTATAGTGGATGCCCTGGAGCGGAAGGCCCATCTGAAGGGGAAAAAGGTGAACCGCTATAAGTATGTGGGCCTGCTGCTTTTCGTGGCCATCCCCCTGCCAGGGACTGGGGCCTGGACCGGGGCCCTGGCGGCGGCTTTTTTGGATATGCCCCTTCGGAAAGCTATGCCCTCCATCATCCTGGGGGTCATTCTGGCCGGGTGCATCATGACCGGGCTGACTCATCTGGGAATCAACCTTTTTACCGCTGTTATGGCCTGATGGGCGCACCTTTCTCCGATTTTTTCGTAAAATGGGGAGAGGTGAAGTGTGATGAGACCTGTTTTGGAAGTGATCTTGTCCCTGCTTGCTGTGGCGGGACTGCTGAGCCTGAGCTGGCTCCTCTTTGGCCGGCTTCTGACCCCGGCGGGAAATCAGGAGACGGTGTCCCTAGTGCCGGGAACAGGGGACGGGGAGACGCTGGAGGAGGCGGTTCGGGGCCTTCTGTGGCTCCGGGGCGGCGGGATGCTGCTGGGGAGTCTGGTCATTGTGGACTGCGGCCTGAGCCCTACGGGCCGGGCCATCGCCGCCGCTCTGTGTATGCGGGAGCCGGGGGTGGAGATCTGCAGACTGTCCGATTTGGCGGGACAGATAAAAAGAGAGTTGAAAGTTGAAAAATGAAAAAGTAATGAAAAGATGTGGTGTCCGGCGGGGCTGGACTATTTTAATGAGACCGCCTGAGGGCGGCCACAAATAATAACTTTTTCACTTTTCACTTACTGGGGGGTGCCGATGTGGAAACGAATATGGAGTACATATCGGGTACCGTAGATTCGGTGATCTATCAGAATGAAGAGAACGGGTATACCGTTCTCCGTTTGGATGTAGGGGAGGAGGAACCGGTAACGGTGGTGGGCTGTATCCCGGGGGTGGCCCCTGGGGAAAGCCTTACTGCCCAGGGTTCCTGGATCCATCATGCCACCTATGGCCAGCAGTTCAAGGCTGAGGTGGCCCGTCGAGAACTGCCGGTAGGGGAGAAGGCCATCTTTGACTATCTGTCCTCCGGGGCGGTGCGGGGGATCGGTCTGGCTACCGCCAGGAGGATGGTGGAGGAGTTCGGAGAGATGACCCTGGAGGTGCTGGAGAGCAGCCCGGAAAGACTTACTGTCATCAAGGGGATCACAAAAAAAAGGGCCGAGGCCATGGGGGAGGCTTTTCGCCTCCAGATGGGGATGCGCCGCCTGTTGGACTTTCTTACCGCCTATGATCTACCGCCCCAGCTGGGGATGCCCCTGTACCGGCAGTTTGGAGACCGGGCCCGGGAGAGGGTGGAGGCCAATCCCTACCTCCTTACTGAGGGGGAGGTGGCTATCCCCTTCAGCCAGGCCGACCAGCTGGCCATTCGGCTGGGCTTTGCGGACGACCACCCTCAGCGCCTGGAGGCGGGGGTGAGTTTTACCCTTCAGCACAACCTGGACAACGGGCACACCTTTCTGCCCCGGCAGAAGCTGATCCAGGCCGCCTCCGCCCTGCTGGGGATCCCAGATCCGGAGACGGTGGAGGAGGCGCTGGAGGTTCTTCTGGAGCGGGGGACGGTGCTCCGGGAGTCGGTGGCGGGGGAGGACGCCTGCTACCTGGCGGAATATTGGGAGGCCGAGACCACGGTGGCCCAGCGGATCGCCCTCATGAGCCAAAATGAGCTGTGCCCGCCGGAGGACATGGAGGGGCTCATCTCCCAGATCGAGAGGGAGCAGGGGATCACCTATGCTCCCCAGCAGCGGCTAGCGGTGGAGACGGCGGCCCGGCACCAGGTCATGCTCCTTACTGGGGGCCCCGGAACGGGAAAGACCACCTCCCTGAAGGGGATCCTGGCCCTTTTTGAGAGCATGGGGCTGGAGACTGCCCTGGCCGCCCCCACGGGCCGAGCCGCCAAACGGATGGGGGAGTTGTGCGGCATGGAGGGGGTCACCATTCACCGGCTGCTGGAGACTCACTTTGACCCCAAGACGGGGACTCTGGTTTTTATCCACAACGAACGGGAGCCCCTGAAGGCTGACGCGGTGATCGTGGACGAGACCTCTATGGTTGACATAACACTTATGGCGGCATTGCTGTCCGGACTTCGGGAGGACTGCCGTCTGGTACTGGTGGGAGACCCGGATCAGCTTCCGTCTGTAGGGGCGGGGAATCTTCTCTCCGATATGATCCGCAGCGGGATAGTGCCTATGGTTCGGTTGACAGAAGTTTTCCGTCAGGCGGCCCAAAGCGCCATCATCCGCTCTGCCCACCAGGTGAACCAGGGGGTGGTGCCGGAGCTGAAAAACAGCAGCGGCCAGGACGTATTCTTTCTTCGCCGGCCGGATCCGGCTCTGGCGGAGGAGACGGTGGTGGAGCTGGTGAGCAGCCGGCTCCCCGGAAACATGGGGATCCCTCCCCATCAGATCCAGGTGCTCTCCCCTACCCGAAAGTATGGAGGAGGGACGGGGAGCTTGAACCGGGCCATCCAGGAGGCGGTGAATCCACCAGCGGAGGGGAAGGGGGAGCGGAAGTTCGGCGCCTATATCTTCCGGCAGGGAGACCGGGTCATGCAGGTGAAAAACAATTACGACATCCTCTGGAAAACTGCCGACGGCCTGGAGGCGGGAATGGGGATCTTCAACGGGGATATCGGGCACATCGTGGAGGTGGACAACCGCCGGGAGCTGATCACCGTGGATTTTGAGGGACGGCTGGTGGAGTATGCCCCCGATATGCTGGGGGAGCTGGAGCCGGCCTACGCCGTCACCGTCCACAAATCCCAGGGCAGCGAGTACCGGGCGGTGGTGCTGGTGACTTTGGATACCGCCCCACGGCTGCTGACCAGAGGGGTGCTCTACACCGCCATTACCCGGGCCCGGGAGCTGCTGGTCATTGTGGGGGACGAGACGGCAGTGGCGAAGATGACTGCCAACAACCGCCAGACCAAGCGGTATTCCGGACTGCGGTGGCGGCTGGCGGAGGGAATGTAAAGTTAAAAAGCTGTGGGAGTGCGGTGTGAATGATGTGACTCCTATATTTTTAATAAAATGAAATAGAATCGAGCTAAGATCAAACTACTACTGACCTAAAATGGATATGCTTTCTTTCGTATAGGAGGGAAAGAATTATGAGCAAAGACTGTTATCTCAGTATCCGGATGGATAGAGAGACCTCCAGTATGTGGCGGCCTATGAGGGCCGCTCTATGAGCGGCCAGATCGTCCATTTGATGCAGGAAAATATCCGTAGATTTGAGAAGGAACACGGCCCTATCACTGAGCAGGATATCAAAAATGCCCGTTCTTGATTGGGTTCTGGATCTCCTCTTTCCGCCCAAGTGTCCCTTCTGCGGCAGACTGCTGGAGAAGGGGGAGCTGTTGTGTCCAGACTGCCAGCGGGGCTTGCCCTGGCTGGAGGGAAGGGCGGGGGAGACTGAGGTGGAGCTGACGGCGGGCTGCGTCTCTGCCCTTCGGTATGAGGACAAGGTTCGTTCCGCTATCCACGGATACAAGTTTGACGGCCGCTCTGCCCGGAGCGTGGCCTTTGGAGCGCTGACAGCCCAGGCGGTGGGGGATCATGGGATCACCGCCGACCTGGTCTCCTGGCCCAGCCTGTCCAAAAAGCGGCTGCGGCAGCGGGGCTATGACCAGGCTGAGCTGCTGGCCCGGGAGGTGGGGCGGCGCTTAGGGCTTTCTGTTCTCCGTACAGTGGACAAGCGGGAACGTCCCGCCCAGTCGGGGATCCAGGGGGAGGCAGCCCGAAGGGCCAACCTGCTGGGAGCTTATGTCCCTGTGGAGCCCGGGAATTTCGAGGGGCGGATCGTCCTGCTGGTGGATGATGTGGTGACCTCCGGGGCCACTCTGGCTGAGTGCGCCAAGACCCTCCGGTTAGCGGGAGCGGAGAGGATATTCTGCGCCACTCTGGCCAAGGCGGGGAAATGAATTTGCTTTTTTTCGCTATTTCCGTTGAAAAGTGGAAAGAAAGTAGATATAATAGGAAGGTCTAAATCAACCAGGTTCCGGCAACAATAGCCGAAACGGAAAGATATATGAGGTGCTGATATGTTCAGTAAAGACATCGGGATCGACCTGGGTACCGCCTCCATCCTGGTTTACGTCAAGGGCAAGGGGGTCGTCCTGCGGGAGCCCTCCGTGGTGGCCATCGACAAGAATACCGGCAAGCTCCTGAAGGTAGGCACTGACGCCCAGCAGATGCTGGGCCGTACCCCCGGCAACATCGTGGCCATCCGCCCTCTGCGGGAGGGCGTGATCTCCGACTACGATATGAC
>JAAWBD010000025.1 GCA_022792495.1 Oscillospiraceae bacterium | reverse complement strand
GCCTGGGGCATATCATGCTGGTACTGGCCCACCCCGATGGCCTTGGGGTCTATCTTCACCAGCTCCGCCAGGGGATCCTGGAGCCGTCGGGCGATGGACACGGCGGAGCGGAGATTCACGTCATACTGGGGAAACTCCTCGGCGGCCAGCTTGCTGGCAGAGTACACGCTGGCCCCCGCCTCGCTGACCACCATGTAACTCACCCCGCCGCCCATCACCTTCAGCAGCTCGGCGGTCATGATCTCGGTCTCCTTGGAGGCGGTGCCGTTGCCGATGGCGATGACCTCCACCCCGTGCTTCTTCACCAGCTTGGCAAGGGCGGCGATGGCCTCCTGCTTCTGCCGCTCCCCAAAGGTGGGATAGACCACCGCGGTGTCCAGCACCTTCCCCGTGGGATCCACCACCGCCACCTTACAGCCGTTGCGGTAGCCGGGATCCAGCCCCATAGCCACCTTCCCCTTCACCGGAGGCTGCATGAGAAGGGGCTTCAAATTAGCCCCAAACATCTTGATGGCCCCCTCGTCGGCCCGCTCGGTGAGGGCATTCCGGATCTCCCGCTCCAGGGAGGGGTAGATGAGCCGGTCATAGGCGTCCTCCCCGGCGGCGGTGACAAAGGCCGTGGCCGCCGACCCGGGCTTCACCACCATCCTGTAGAGCAGGGGCAGGGTCTGCTCCCGTTCGGTGAGAACGGAGACCTTCAGTATCTCCTCCCGCTCCCCCCGGTTGATGGCCAGGATCTGGTGCCCCTGGAGGCGCACCACCGGCTGCTTGAAGTCATAGTAGAGCCGGTAAACGCTGTCCTCCTCGGTGGCCGTCAGGGAGGACAGGACGCTGTGACGGAGCATATACTCCCGCAGCAGCTTCCGCACCTCCGCGTCGTCGGAGATCATCTCTGCGATAATGTCATTGGCTCCCTGGAGGGCCTCCTCCACGGTCTCCACGCCCTTCTCAGAGTTTACATAATCTTCCGCTGCCACGGTAGGCTCCGGACAGTCAGATTCCTGGGCATAGAGGAGGAGGGCCAAGGGCTCCAGCCCCTTCTCCCGGGCCACGGTGGCCCGGGTGCGCCGCTTCTGCTTGTAGGGCCGGTAGAGATCCTCCACTTCGGCCAAGGTGGAGGCGGCGTCGATGGCGGCAGACAGCTCCTCCGTCAGCTTGCCCTGCTCCTCGATGGACCCCTTGACCTCCTCCCGCCGCTTGTCCAGGTTCCGGAGGTAATTCAGCCGGTCAAACAGCTCCCGGAGCACGGTGTCGTCCATTCCCCCGTGCATCTCCTTCCGGTACCGGGCGATAAAAGGGATGGTGTTCCCTTCGTCCAAAAGGGTCACCACATTGTTTACATAATTTTCTGGTTGGCCCAATTCCCCGGCCAGGATACGGATGATATTGTCCATGCATGTTCTCCTCATCTTCGTGATTTCGCGCACCAGATATTATACAGGAAACAAGGAAAAAAGTAAAAAGGAAAAAGCAAAAAGATATACGCCCGGTCAAACCGGACTCCCCGAGTGCCCGCCCTCGGCGGTACCCCATATCTTTTTCTTTTTCCTTTTTTCCTTTTACTTTTCGCTTTCCTCTTCCGCTCCAGTCTCCACCCTGGAAACCCTGGCCCACTCCACCCGGCGGTCGCTGAGCTCCTCCACCTGGATCCGGAGCCCGTCGGTCTCCACCGTGGGGTGGGTGCCGTCGGCGGGGATCACGTCCAGCTTGGCGAAAACCAGACCACCCAGGGTCTCGGCCTCCTCGTCATCCGGGAAGTCCATCCCCAAGGCCTCGGCCACGTCCTCCAGGGCCGCCCCGCCAGAGATCCGCCACAGGTTCTCCCCCAGGGCCTCGATCTCCTGCTCGTCCTGGGGATCGAACTCGTCATAGATGTTTCCCACCAGCTCCTCCAGCAGATCCTCCATGGTGATGATCCCGCTGGTGCCGCCATACTCGTCCACCACTACGGCAAAGTGGGTCTTTCGGCTCTGCATGTCCCGGAACAGCACGTCGGAGCGCACCGTCTCGGGCACAAAGTAGGCCTCCCGCAGCAGCTCCCGTAGGGGCTTGGGCTTCTCCTCCTGGGCGTTGAGAAGATACTCCCGGGTGTTCAGGATCCCGATGATGTCATCGGTGTCCTCCTCATAGACCGGGAACCGGGTGAGCCCCGAGGTGCGGATGGTCTCCATGATCTCCTCCTGGGGGTCGTCCACCCACAGCATCACCACATCGGTGCGGTGGATCATCACGTCGGCGGCGGTGGAGTTGTTGAACTCAAAGACATTCTCAATGAGTTCCCTCTCCTCCTTCTCAATGGCGCCCTTCTCCTCCCCCATGTCCACCATCTGGCGGATATCCTCCTCAGAAGCTCTCTTATTGAGCTCCCGGATCCGGATAAGCAGATAGACGATGGCGGCGCAGGATGCGCAGAGGAGCACAGCTAACAGGATAAGTAAGGGTATGGGGTCGTCCACAGACGTTTCCTCCTTTTATATGTCTCGCAGGACTATAATACGCTGGCATTATAACACACAATCATAAAAAATGCAAAAAAGATATAAAACGGCCTCTCTATTTCCAATAACACCGCACCTCGCAGGAACGCGCCAAACCAGTATCCAATGTGGCGGTGATCTCACAAGCCCCGGGCCCCACGGCGGTGACGGCTCCCTCCCGATCCACCTCTGCCACACCGGGATCGCTGGTCGTCCAGATGATCTCCCCCTGTATATCCTGGAGAAATTCCAGCTGGAATGTCTCTCCCGGGGTAAACAGGGTAAATCCGGAATGATTCAGAGCGGGGCCCTCAGAACCATTTTCGCTCTCCTCCGCCCCGTTCTCCTCCTCAAAGGCATCCTGAAACATGAGGGCGTCCAGCCGTCCCAAATCATAGGGATTGGCATGGGTCATCCCCAGCTCATCCCGCTCTACCTGTATGAAAACACAGCGGTCAGAGCCATAGCTCACCTGTGAAAGCTTTTCCTCAAAGACCTTCAAAAGCAGCTCGGCTATCTCCTCATCCCTGGCCTCCATCCCTTTCAAAAAATCAAAATCCTCGTTATCCCTTACAAGATCATAATGCCTGATCTGGGCCGCCATGACGATCCAACTCCATTCGCCGCCCACCTGCCGGAGCGTATCTGCCGGCTCCACATTCACCGCCACATAACAGGATCCGTCTTTTTGGCCGAAAGCCGGCCCCACCTCATACCGGATCTGTTGGTAAGCCTTCCCCCAAACCTTCTCCAGCTGCGCCAGAAAATTGTCGTCAGGCTCCTGGATGTGAAACAGAAAAGCAAAGGCTTCTGCTGCCGATCTCAGATTTTCCTCATAGCCCTTTTGCGCTTCCTCCGCGGCGATCCCAGCCATCTGCAGATAGCTTTCGTCAAATTGACCCAGGTAAACGGCCCTTATCAGCCCCTCCACATAACCGGCAGCCTCTGTCTCCCCCATCTGGCCTCCGCCAAAACCGGAGGCTCCCTGTTCACAAAGCAGCCGCTCCAGGTTCATCAATATCTGCGCAAACTCCGCCCGCGTAAGGGACGCATAGGGGCGGAGGCTTCCCGCCTCATCCCCCTTCAGCAGCCCCACCTCCTGGCAAAAGGCCAGGGCGAATGCCTCCTCACTCCTCTGCTCGCACATAGGATATAATTCTGAGGCAGAATCGATCATCAGCTCTGAGCGCCCTTCTCCCCCCTGCCTGAGATAATACTTCATAAGGGGCAGCGCCATACCGCCCCTGTCAATGACCTTGTCAAAAGGAGTGTCGCCGCTGGCCATCTCCATCCCCACCGCCCAGCTTGCCGCCGCCTCATACCATTGGCCGGCGGCCGCCTCCACAGGGCAATCCTATCTGGGGCTGCCCACTCATATTGTAAAAAACCTGATACACCGTGGCGTAGGTGATGGCGGTCTCCGGCTCAAAGCCCCGGTCCGTCCCCGTCATGATCCCCCTCCCGGTCACATAGGCCTGCGCATCCGTGTACCATGGGACAGGTGTTTCTTCCGCCGCCAAGGCGGCAACGGGCAGGGACAGGCTCAAAACAACAAAAAGTAAAAAGGCATATTTCTTCATCAAATCCACCCTCCAACTTTTCATATTTTATCATCCGGTATGGCAAAAGACAAGACCAGGACGCCCCTGTCGGCCTCCTGGTCTTGTGAATTATCTGCCCCGGTGTATCTTGGCTGCGGCGATGAACTCCCGGAACAGGGGATGGGCCCTGTTGGGCCGGGATTTAAACTCCGGGTGGAACTGCACCCCCACGAACCAGGGGTGGCCGGAAAGCTCCACCGCCTCCACCAGCCCCCCGTCGGGGGAGAGCCCCGCCAGGCCCAGCCCCGCGTCCTGAAGAACCTGGCGGTAGTCGTTGTTGAACTCATAGCGGTGACGGTGCCGCTCCTGAATGTCCTCCATCCCATAGGCCTTTTGAAGATTGACTCCCTCCGCCGTAATATGGCAGGGATAGGCCCCCAGCCGCATGGTGCCCCCCTTTTGGGTCACCCCCCTCTGGTCGCTCATCAGGTCGATGACCGGGTGGTCGGTGTGGTCGCACAACTCCGTGGAGTGGGCGTCCCCCATCCCCGCCACATGCCGGGCAAACTCCACCACCGCCATCTGCATCCCCAGGCAGATGCCGAAATAGGGAACTCCGTTCTCCCGGGCGTAGCGGATGGCGGAGATCATCCCCTCCACCCCTCTCTCCCCAAAGCCGCCGGGGACCAGGATCCCGTCACACTCCCCCAGCACCTGGGCGGCGTTGCCGTCGCTGACCTGCTCGGAGTCGATCCAGTCGATATCCACCGCCACATCGTTCTCGATCCCCCCGTGGTGGAGGGCCTCGGCCACCGACAGGTAGGCGTCGTGAAGCTGCATGTACTTGCCCACCATGGCGATCCTCACACGCCCCCTCGCCCCCTTGGCCCGCTCCACCGTGGCGCGCCAGCTGTCCAGGTCGGGCTGGGGATCCATCAGCCCCAGCCGCCTGCAGACGGCATGGCCCAGCCCCGCCTCCTCCAGCATCAGGGGCACCTCGTAAAGGATGGGGGCGGTGAGGTTGGGGATCACGTTCTCCGGGGGGATGTTGCAGAACAGGGAGATCTTCCGCCGGATATCCTCCGGAATGTCATAGTCCGAGCGGCACAAAATCACGTCGGGCTGGATGCCCAGGCTCAGCAGCTCCTTGGCCGAGTGCTGGGTGGGCTTGCTTTTCAGCTCCCCGGTGCCCGGGATGGCCACCACCAGGGACACGTGGAGGAACAGGCTGTTCTCCCTCCCCACCTCAATGGCCGCCTGTCGGATGGCCTCCAGGAAGGGCTGGGATTCAATGTCCCCCACCGTGCCCCCGATCTCGGTGATGACCACGTCGGCCCCGGTCTCCCGCCCGGCGGCGTAGATCCTGCTCTTGATCTCGTCGGTGATATGGGGGATGACCTGAACCGTGCCCCCCAGGTAGTCCCCGCTCCGCTCCCGGTTCAGCACCGACCAATAGACCTTCCCCGAGGTCACCGAGGAGTGGACTGTGAGGTTTTCGTCGATGAACCGCTCATAGTGGCCCAGATCCAGGTCGGTCTCCGCCCCGTCCTCGGTGACAAAGACCTCCCCATGCTGGAAGGGGCTCATGGTCCCCGGGTCGATATTCAGGTAGGGGTCAAACTTCTGGATGGTCACCTTATACCCCCGGGCCTTGAGAAGCCGCCCCAAAGAGGCCGCCGCGATCCCCTTTCCCAGCCCGGACACTACGCCGCCGGTGACAAACACGTACTTTGTTCTCATACCATTCCCTCCTGCCCGACCTCGTTGCCGGTATTTTTTTCGGCCCCCTTGCCGATTTTTCAAGCCTTTATTTTACTCTCCCCTTTTTTCCATGTCAACACAGCCGGAAAATAAAATTTCCCCGTGCTCCCCCTCGTACCGCTCCACACACTCATACACCAGCACCCGGATCATGCTGCTGGTGCTGCGGCACTCCTCCCGGGCGATATACCGCAGCTTCTCCAAAACCTCCCCGGGGATCCGGAGTCCAATATTCCTCGTCGGTTGTTTCATGGCAAGCATCTCCTTGCACTATTACACACTACCTTACATAAAATGCAACCCCTTGTTTTTCATTTTTTCCACATATATACTATTTGGTGCAATATAGTGCAAGGTGGTGTTTATTATGGCAGATGCTTTGCTGGTAAATCGAACTCGTTTTACCTCCTCCCTGAAGAATGAATTGATGGCAGAATTTAACGCCCTTGCGGAAGAAACCAGAATTCCGAAGTCCCGGCTGATTGACGAGGCCATCGAAGATCTCTTGAAAAAGTACAAGAAGAACGGCTGATTTTCCCCCTCTTCCCCACAAATGTCTACCTCAGCAGGGGCGGGTACCAAACCTGCCCGCCGTGGTAGGCGGTACCGTTTGTCTGGTGGTTGCTATCAACCCTCTCACTGGGTGATGCGAGAGACCATTCTTTGAGGGGCCAAAGAATGGCCTCTCGCGCTCTCCAAGAAAGCCCTAAGGTCAAGACCAAGTGTACTCAGGCTCGGCTCTAACGTCTTTACGCGATAAATCCCCCTTGCCCCGCACCCGTGCGTACGTCTGTGGAACACAGAGAAAGACATCGCTGCCTGATCGCCGCCTCCATCCTACTCAGCCCCGAGCCTGGCTCCTCTCCTTACTAAAACCTCAACGCTCTACCGTCCACGGCCCTTGACCTTGCCCTTGGGACTTTGGGGGCAAGAACACGAAACGTTAGAACACTAATGTATCGAACCCCCACGGCGTAACAACGTAAGCCGTGGGGGTAAATAACCTACAGCAAACCAACTAAGGGGAGATTCCAAAGAGGGGCCGCCGCAGCGGCCCTTCTTTGGTCGTTGAGAGGGAGAGTCCAGAGAGGGAGAGAGTCGAAACTCTCCCTCTCTGGCGGTTTCTTGGGGGGCCTGGGGGGCTATTCTTTGGCGGCAAAGAATAGTCCCCCAGACCACTCAGTGAAAGGAGAAATACAATCCAACAACGGCAACTTCCCCTCCGATAGAGAGCCCAAATAGCACGTCGGGTTGCCACACCATCCTCCACCCCCCACGCCAGCGGGACGGCCCCCAAAAAGGGCCGCCCCATATCACCCCACAAAGAAAGGTTGTACATTCCCATACACCCAAATAAACCAGGGACGGTTGGAATCCCCAACCGTCCCTGCTCTGATTTTCCTATCCCTACCGGTGATACAGCTTCTTCGTCTCATACTTGGGCTCACAGGTCACCTGCAGCCCCAGCTTCTTATAGATCCGCATGTCCACCGAGGACAGCACCACCGAGATGTGGGCCTGACAGTCCCGCAGCAGGGCCAGCTGATCCATGGCCTTGTCCGCCAGGGGATTTCCAATGGCGCTGGAGGCCAGGGCGATAAGCACCTCGTCAGTGTGGAGCCGGGGGTTCTTGCTCCCCAGATGCTCCACCTTCAGATGCTGGATGGGCATGATGGCCTCGGGGGAGATGAGATCCAGCTCCCGGGGGATCCCCGCCAGAGCCTTCAGGGCGTTCAGCACCGCCCCCGCGGCGGGGCCCATCAGGTCGGAGGTCTTGCCCCGCACCACCCGCCCGTCAGGCAGCTCAATGGCGGCGGCGGGCCGGCCGGTGGTCTCAGCCATCATCAGGGCCTCCCCCACCACAGGCCGGATGGCAGGGGTCACCTCCGCCTGCTTCATCAGCAACTCCAGCTTGTAGACGATCTCGTCGCTGCCCTTTCCCTTCCGCCGGTCGCACAGGGCGTCGTAGTACCGCCGCAGGATCTCCTGCCGGGCGGCATCGCTCACCGCCTCATCGGAGATGATACAGCTTCCGATCATATTGACCCCCATGTCGGTGGGGGACTTGTAGGGGCTCTCCCCCATGATCCGCTCGAAGATGGCGGACAGCACGGGGAAAACCTCCACGTCCCGGTTGTAGTTCACCGCCGTCTGGCCATAGGCCGCCAGGTGAAAGGGGTCGATCATGTTCACATCGTTAAGGTCGGCAGTGGCCGCCTCGTAGGCCCGGTTCACCGGGTGATCCAGGGACAGATCCCAGATGGGGAAGGTCTCGAACTTGGCGTACCCCGCCTGCACCCCCCGCTTGAACTCATGGTAGAGCTGGCTCAGGCACACCGCCATCTTGCCGCGTCCCGGCCCGGGGGCGGTGACCACCACCAGGGGGTGGCTGGTCTCGATATACTGGTTCTTCCCGTACCCCTCGTCAGAGACGATCAGGGGCACATTGTGGGGGTAGCCCTCGATGGGGAAGTGGCGGTAGACCTTCATCCCCAGCTCCTCCAGCCTCCGCTGGAAGGCCTTGGCGGCCCCCTGGTGGTCGTACTGGGTGATGACCACGCTGCCCACATAGAAGCCCATGCCCCGGAAGGCATCGATGAGCCGCAGCACCTCCACGTCGTAGGTGATGCCCAGATCCCCCCGAACCTTGTTCTTCTCAATGTCGCTGGCGCAGATGGCCACCACCACCTCCACCTGGTCGCTGAGCTGGGTCAGCATCTTGATCTTGCTGTCCGGGGCAAAGCCGGGCAGCACCCGGGCGGCATGGTGGTCGTCAAAGAGCTTGCCGCCAAACTCCAGGTAAAGCTTGCCGCCGAACTGGGCGATCCGCTCCTTGATGTGACGGGATTGGGTCTCTATGTACTTCTCATTGTCAAAGCCGATCCGCCCCATGTTCAGCGCCCCTTTTCCTCTCAGAAGTTATAGTCGATGATCAGGTTGTCCAGATTGACCCAGTCCTCGTCGCTGAAGTACAGAGAGCCGTCCTCAGACTGCTGCACCTGGATCACGATGCTCTTCTCGTCCATATAGCCCATCTCGTCGATCTTGCTCTCCAGCAGATCCAGGGCGGTATCGTAGTACTCCTTGGCAAAGGGATCCACATACCAGCTCTCGAACTCCTCGTCGCTCATGCTCTCGGTGTCCACAGCCTCAAACTTCTCCCAGAAGCCGGCGAAACCCTCCTCAATGCCGTCGCTGACCAGGTGGAGGATGTCCAGGGGTCGGATGGTCACCTTCACGGCGAAGGTGCCATCATCCTGCTTGGTGGAGGAGACCACGGTGTAGTCCGCCTTGGCGTAGATCTTCTTATAGAGCTCCTTCACCTCGTGGAGCTGCATCTCGGTGGGCTCCACACTGTCGCCCGAATCGTCCAGGGCCTGGGGGCCAAGGCCGTAGAGGAAGGCATAGGCCTCCCCCTCCACGTTGGCGTCATACTGGCTCTTGGCGTCGTCGGTGGTCACGTTGCTGTAGAAGTCCACAAAGCCCTGGAACTGGCCCTTGTAGGTGGTGTCCAGCTCTACCTGAACACACTCAGAGGCCTCCTCAGTGCTCATTCCTTTCCCTGCGCCGCAGGCGGCAAGGGAAAGGAGCATGGCCCCGGTCAGGGCCATGGCAAAAATCTTTGTCTGAACAGTCTTTTTCATAGTGGCTCCTCCTCATTTCAATCAAAAATGAAGGCAGTACGTTCTGTCTGCCGCATACAAATTCATTCTACCACTTTTCTTCTGAGATAGAAAGAGCTTTTTCCCTGTTTTTGAAATTTTTTGTCAGAGCCAGTCCACTTTTCCTCCCATCCACCCCCCCGGGGCCCGATCCCCTCCGGAATACAGGCCTTCAGGGCCATCGCGGACGTAAAGGGATGTCGTTTTGGATTCTTTGTAACCCTTTGTTCCTGGATATTTTGCAGTTTGGGTGCTATATTGAAGTAAAAGGAGTGATTTTATGAAGTGGAAAATTTTCCCTGTTTTAGGCCTGAGTCTGGCTCTTCTACTCGCCGGCTGTCAGTCCTCCCCGGAGCCGGTGGACACCCCCGCTCCCACGCCGGAGGCCACCGCCCCGGCCACCCCGGCGCCGGAGCAGTTCCGGTTTACCCGGGAGAATTTCCCCCGGCTGGACGGCTCCACCGCCACGGTCCCCCTGGGCCAGGCGGTGGCGGCGGTGCTGCTGGGAGAGAGCCGGGAGGGAGTGGGTGACCTCATCTCCTTCAACAAGACCTCCCGGGCCTACTATAATCTGGTGGACGGGGACGCCGACCTGCTCATCGTGGCCGAGGGGGGCGAGGATTCCTACGGCTACCGGGACGAACAGGGAAAGACCTGGCGGATGGAGCCCATCGCCAACGAGACCCTGGTGTTCTTTGTCAACGAGGACAACCCGGTGGAGAGCCTCACCCTGGATCAGGTGCGGAAAATCTACGCCGGGGAGATCACCAACTGGAAGGAGGTCGGAGGGAGCGACGCTCCCATCCAGGCCTACCAGCGGCCCAAGGGGGGCGGAAGCCAGGCAATTATGGACAAGGAGGTCATGGGGGACATCCCTATGATGGAGCCGGTCAACGGGGAGTATGTGGTCTCCTCCATGGAGGGGATCCTCTCCGCCGTCCGGGCCTGGGACGATAGGCCCGAGGCCTTGGGGTACACCGTCTACTACTACGCTGACGACATGGGCATGGCCGACGGGCTGAAGCTGCTGAACATCGACGGAGTGGCGCCCAACGACGATACCATCCGCTCGGGAGAGTATCCCATCCACACCGCCTACTACGCGGTGATGGACGCCCAGACCCCGGAGGGAAGTCCCGCCGCCATCCTC
Source organism: Oscillospiraceae bacterium (assembly GCA_022792495.1). Taxonomy (GTDB): domain Bacteria; phylum Bacillota; class Clostridia; order Oscillospirales; family Oscillospiraceae; genus Vermiculatibacterium. The sequence continues at coordinate 41,336 of JAAWBD010000025.1, read as the reverse complement.
TTTGACTGGCTGCTGAGCCAGGAGGGGCAGGATCTGATCGCCCACGAGGGGTATGTGTCGGTAAGGGAACCCAGTAAAAGTTAAAAGTGAAAAGTGAAAAAGCTGTGCGGGCGCACGGTGTGCGCCCCTACTTGGGAAGGTGGGGGTTATGTTGAGCGGGAGAAAATGGGCGGGTATCATTCGGGTCCGGGGGTTGGTTTTGGGGCTGTGCCTGCTGCTGGCGGGCTGCGGGGAGAGGGAGATAGAGGCCACCCCTGTGGTCACCCCCGCGCCGGAGCCGCCGGCGGCGGTCTCTGTCTCGCCGGTGTATACGGACTGGTCCAAGCTGGAGCCCTATGAGGCGCCGGAGGTGAAGTATACCCGGCGGCGGGAGGAGCATATGGATCGCCTGATCCCGGCGAAGGACTATGGGGCCGTGATCCCCTTCGCGGGGGCCTCCCTCACCCGGATGGAGAGCTGGAGCGGATACCACGATTCCTACTCCCTCTATGGGCTGGTGACGCCGGAGGGGGAGGTGGTGGCGGATCCGGTGTTCACCTCGGCCCACGCTCTGACGGGGCGGGACAGCTACGGCAATCCCACGGAGTATCCCGGGGTGTGGCTGCTGGGCAAGCCCATCTCCGCCCCTGGGAAAGAGGAGCCGGAGGAGTGGTTCGCCCTGTGCGCCAAGGATGGAAGCTGGTGTACCGACTTCCTCTATGACTACGACTGGGAGAGGATGATGGCCGCCTCCTTTGACGGGGGGCTCCCCCTGCCCTGCCGGGGCGGGGACATCGCCCTGGTGGATCCATACAGCGGGAAGGAGCTGCGGCGGGTGGACTGCTCGGCCTGGCTCACCGACACCGCCTACTGGAACGGCATCTATGTGGATCCGGACAGCGGGTATCTCTCCGCCAACCTCTACGACTGGGAGGCGGACGCCCGCGTCCCCCTGGTCTTTGATCCCCAGGGGGAGCGGGTGGCCCTGCCCCCGGAGGTCTGCTGGGTGGGCCAATGCGGGGATGGGCTGATCCCCGCCCAGATCATGGAAGCCGGGACGTCCGCCTGGTACGGCTATGTGGATGCCGCAACGGGGCAGTGGGCCATTACGCCCACTTACCGGAACGGGGAGACCTTTTCCCACGGGGTGGCTCCGGTGAGCGACGGGATCAACGGCTATTTTATCGACAAAACCGGCAGGGCCCTCACGGGTGGATATCCTACCCAATTCCAGCGCCACGGGGACTACTGGTACTTCATGACGGAAAACTGGTCTGTGGCGGCGGTCTTTGACCAGGAGGGCCATGAGGTGGAAAGCCCCCTGGTCTGGGCCGGCTCCCCCGGCTTTGAGGGGGAGGGCTGGGTCACCGTCCAGGGGGAGACGGAGCGGCTGCTGATCCGGGGGGCGGAGATCCACTCCTTCCCCCAGTCCCTGGGGTGGATCAACGGGATCCGGGGCGACCGGATCCTCTTTCAGACCGAGGGGGAAAACCCCACCGTCACCCTTGTAAATCTGGAGGGGAAGATCCTGGCCCGCTGGAAGGGAGAGGGCTCCGGATACTTTGACCAGAATGAGCTGACGGGGGAGAGCTATGTGCAGCTTTACTCCTACTCCTCCCAGGGGAGCCAGGCCGGGTATTACGATCTGGATGGGAAGGAGCTTTTCCCCATCCAGGGGTATCACTCCCTCTACGGCGACCTTCTCTACCGGTATGATGAGGGGTACAGCAGTCTCACCGACCGGGAGGGAGAGCTGGTCTTTGGGTGGCGGTATCCTCTGGCAGAGGACTGAGGAAGTGAAAAGCGAAAAATGAAAAAGCTGACTGGATCGGAAGAGATCTCGCCGCCTGCGACGGGAGGAGAAAATAGATGCAAAAATTTTTTGATTTTTGAGGGAACCTTTTTTCTGTTTTGCCGTCAAAGGGACTGTATCACATTAAAAAGGAGTTTTGCCCTATGAAAAAGATTTCTCTTCCCGCCCTGGCACTGACCGGGGCTATGGTTCTCACCCTGGCTGCCTGCGGCTCCAAGGAGCCGCAGGCCACCCCCACCCCCGAGGTCACCAACACCCCTGAGGTGGTGGAGAGCGTTATGCCCAGCGAGACCCCCGAGGTCTCCCCTGAGGTCAGCGAGAGCCCCGAGGTCTCCGCTCCCGAGGAGAGCGGGGACGCGCAGGACAAGCCCGCGGAGACCCAGAAGCCCAGTGAGGAGCCCGCCCCCAGCGAGGCTCCTGCCGCGGAGTCCAAGGTGCAGGCGGTGTGGGACGCCATCGCCACCCGGGAGCTGCCCTTCTTTGACGACTCCCTGGACGACCAGGTGCTGGCCGACTTCTACGGCGTTGACGCCGCCGACCTGGTGGAGTATGTGTGGAAGATGCCCTTTATGAACACCCAGGCCACCGAGTTCTTTATCGCCCAGGTACAGCCCGGGAAGCTGGACACGGTGAAGGCGGCCCTGGAGGCCCGGCAGGTACTTCTGGAGGAGCAGTGGAGCCAGTATCTCCCCGATCAGCTGGAGCTGGTGAAGAACTACAAGCTGGTGACCAACGGAGATTACATCATGTTCGCCGTCACCGAGTATGCCGACGAGGTGGTGGAGGAGTTCAACACCTATACAAAGTAAGAACAAACGGGTATCATAAGGGGGCGCCCGGAGGGGCGCCCCCTTCCTGTGAAATTTTACAGCAGCCGCTGGAAGATGGGATGCCGGAGGTCGAAGAGGTAGCTGTCCTTTGCGTTCACATCGTCGGTCTTCCTATGATCATACTGGTGGAGGTAGAGCTGTCCGCTCTCGATCAGGGCCGCCATGCTGGCAAAGGAGGCCACCCAGACTCCGGTCAAGGGCTGGATGGACACACCGTATCCGCTCAGCTGCTGCCAATCCACCCAGTAATAGATGTCACAGCCGGGATAGAGCTCCCGGTAGCGCTCGTAGTCCTTCCTGTTGAAGGTGACGGTAAACCGGGGATCATACCGGGGATCCTTGCCGGCGGCGGTGAAAAATGGTGTGGTCTGTTTTTTCAGGTCGGCGTACCGCCCCTGACCCCGATCCTCCAGGTCGATGGCATAGGGGTCAGTCTTTTTCTTCGGGTTGATGATGATATCCCTGTGGAGATGGGGAACCACAGTGTTCACGAAGTCCTGCTCCTCCCTCTGTCCCTCCGCGCACCAGGCCAGTTTGTCCTCTGTGCTGCGGCGGATCTCGTTGCGCTCCACCAGGGTCACATTCCGGGCGTAGTATTTTCCGTTCTGGCTCCGCTGGAGAAGGAAGGATACGGTGTCGTCCACCTGAAGCTTCCCGTCCACCAGGCGGAAGCTCACATCCCCCACCTTTCGGTTGTAGGTCTCGATGTAGCCGTAGTTTTCCTCCCTGTTCAGGTATTTGATCCTGCCTTCCATTGTCTGGCCTTCCATTGTCTGGCCTTCCATTGTCCAGCCCCCTTTTTCTTTTACTTTACCATTTTTATACTCCTTTTTCAATCATAGATTGGCGGTGGTTCCTTGGTCTTTTCCAGTGTATTCTTTCTCTTTACCTATCTGCCAGTGGTGCTTTTGGCCTACTATCTGATCCCTCTGCGGTGGCGGAACGCGGTACTGCTGGTGGTGAACCTGGTGTTCTACGCCTGGGGGGAGCCGGTGTACATCGTCATCATGTTCGCCTCCACCGCCATCGACTACACCCACGGGATGCTGGTAGACCGGTGCAAGCGGCGGGGCAACGACAGGGGCGCCCGGCTGGCGGTGTGCTCCTCGGTGGTCTTTAACCTGGCGCTGCTGTTCTTCTTCAAGTACTGGAACTTCATCGCCGGGAGCCTGGGGGTACTGCCCATCATCAAGAGCCTGCCCCTCCCCGGGGGAGGGAGCATCCCCTTCACCCTGCCCATCGGTATCTCCTTCTACACCTTCCAGACCATGAGCTACACCATCGATGTGTACCGGGGGGACGCGGCGGTACAGAGGAACATCCTGAATTTCGGCACCTTTGTCACCCTGTTCCCCCAGCTTATCGCGGGGCCCATCATCAAGTACAAGGATCTGGGGGAGCAGATCGACCGGCGGGATCACACCACGGAGCGGTTTGCCAACGGGGTACAGGTATTTGTGGTGGGACTGGCCAAGAAAACCCTGCTGGCCAACAATCTGGGAATGCTGTGGGACGCCTACAAGGCCACCCCGGTGAGCCAGCTTACCACCGCGGGGGCCTGGCTGGGGATATTGGCCTTTGCTTTCCAGCTCTATTTTGACTTCTCCGGGTACTCCGATATGGCGGTAGGGCTGGGACGGATGCTGGGGTTTGAGTTCGCCAAGAACTTTGATTACCCCTATATCTCCAAGTCTCTCACTGAATTCTGGCGGCGGTGGCACATCTCTCTGGGCTCCTGGTTCCGGGAGTATCTGTATATCCCCCTGGGGGGCAACCGGGTGTCCAGGCCCCGGCTCCTGTTTAACCTGATGGTGGTGTGGGCCGCCACGGGAATTTGGCACGGGGCCAGCTGGAACTTCCTTCTATGGGGGCTCTATTACGGGATCCTGCTGGTGGCGGAGAAGTTTTTCCTGAACCGGTTCATAGAAAAATGGCCGGGGTGGCTGCGGCATGTATACGCCCTGTTCTTTATCGCCATCGGCTGGGCCCTCTTCGCGGTGGAGGACTTCGCCCAGCTGGGGTCCTATCTGGGGGCTATGTTCGGCTTTGCCGGGGGCGGGCTGGCCAACGGGGCCTTTTTCTACTACCTGCGGTCCTACCTGCCCATGCTGGTCATGGCGGCGGTGGCCTCCACCCCCCTGGCCAAGGGGCTTTGGGCGCGGCTAGGGGAGAGGGCCAGGATGATCCTGCTGCCCCTGCTGCTCCTGGCGGGGCTGGGGATATGCACCTGCTATCTGGTGGACGCTACCTATAACCCCTTTCTCTATTTCAGGTTCTGATCCATCGAATTTCACATTCCAGGAGGTTTTGCTATGAACAAGAAGTACAGCGTTTTTCTCACCGCCCTCTTCTGTGGGTTTTTGGGGCTGGTGGTCACTGCCAACGCCCTGACGCCGGATCAGGATTTCTCTGACCTGGAGAACCGGCCCCTGGCCCAGCGCCCCGCCCTTACCGTCAAGGCCTTGACCTCGGGGGAGTTTATGTCCGGCTATGAGAGCTATGTCACCGATCAGTTTGCCGGACGGGACGGATGGACGGCGGCCAAGGCCTATGCCGAGCGGCTGGTGGGTAAGCAGGAGAACAATGGGGTCTATTTCTGTGAGGATTCCACCCTCATCTCCCGGTTTGAGGAGCCGGAGCAGAAGAGGTTGACAAATAATTTTAATTATGTTAACTCTTTTGCGGAGAAGGCGGGGATCCCTGTCACCTTCGGGCTCATCCCCACCCAGGCCAAGCTCTGGGCCGAAAAGCTGCCCGCCGGGGCCCCCAACTATGACCAGGCATTGGTGATGGAGCAGGCCCAGGAGAGTGTGAAGGCTCCCTTTGTGGATCTGACCCAGGCTCTGGAAGGCCACAAGGGGGAGCCCATCTTCTACCGCACCGACCACCACTGGACCAGCCTGGGGGCCTACTACGGCTATGTAGGGCTCAGCCAGGCCCTGGGGTATGAGCCGGTGCCCTTGTCCCAGTATAGCAAGACAACGGTGTCCACCGAATTCTACGGTACGGTATTCTCCTCCTCCGGCGTGCGGTGGGTGGAGCCTGACGAGATGGACATCTACGTTCCCGAGGAGGGGATCACCGTCACCTCCCACACCTATGACAGCAAAGGGAACCCGGTGGAGGAGCCCCGGGAGCTCTACGATGAGAGCTACCTTTCCAAGAAGGACAAGTACTCCATGTTCCTGGGGGGACAGCAGTCCCTTGGGGTGGTGAAAACGGGGAATGCGGATAAGCCCAAGCTACTGCTCATCCGGGACAGCTACTCCGACTCCCTGGTGCCCTTCCTGACCCCCCACTTCTCCGAGATCCACCTGATGGATTTCCGGTACTGCAAGCTCTCCCCCAGCCAGTATATCGCCGACAACGGCATTGACCAGGCGTTGGTGCTGTACTCGGTACCCAACTTTGTCAGCGACGCCAACCTGCTGTGGATTGGAAGATAACTGCAAAAAATCCCCGCCGTACTGAGTACGGCGGGGATTTTTTACGGTATGACGGCCCGGATGGCCTCATTCAGCTTTTCCACATCGGGGATCCCTACAGGAGAGTCGTCCACCCCATAGGCCTCCTTCAATGCCAGGATACGCCCTACGCTCTCCTCCAGGCGGGAGCGGGTGAGGTCGCCGGCCTCCACTGCCTCCAGCAGGGCGGCGTGGGCGGCCCGGGCGTTGTCCAGGCCGTGGCAGACCAGGAGCATGTCGCAGCCGGCTTGTACCGCCTTGACGGCGGCCTCCCCCAGGCTGTAGGTGTTGGAGATGGCCCCCATGGTCAGGTCGTCGGTGAATACCACCCCCTCAAAGCCTAGCTCCTGGCGGAGAAGGCCATCCACCACCGCTGGGGAGATGGAGGAGGGCAGGAGGGGATCCACCTCCGTCAGAAGGATGTGGCCCACCATGACCGCAGGGACGGGGGTATGACGCAGCGCCTTCCATACCCCTCCATCCACAGCAAACCGAAAAGGCATCAACTCGTTGTCCTCCAATTCCTCCCGGGTTTTATCCACCGCGGGGAGTCCCACATGGGAATCGGTGGCTGTGTCCCCGTGGCCGGGGAAGTGCTTCACCACCGGAATAACCCCCGCGTCCATCATGGAATAGGCAACCGACGGCCCGGCGATGGTGACCTCCAGGGGATCGGTGTGGAAGGAGCGCTTGCCGATGACGGTATTGTTCGGGTTGCTCCAAATGTCCAGTACGGGGGCAAAATCTACATGAAACCCAAAAGTGGCACACTCTGCCGCCAGGATCTGCCCCAGAGCCTCCGTACCTCCCCTTTTTGACCGCAAGTAGTCATAGGCGTTGGGGATATCCGCCACCTCCGGGGGCATCCGGGAGACCATGCCCCCCTCCTCGTCCACGCAGAGGAAAAGAGGGATATTGCCCGCCTCCCTATTTATCTCCTTCAGGCCGTTAGTCAGAGCCGCAAGCTGGGGGGCGCTGTCCACGTTGCGGCCAAAGAGGATGATCCCGCCGGGGCGGAGATCCTCTATGACCCGGTGGGCGTCCTCCCCTGGCTGCGTCCCCTCAACGCCCACCACTAAAAGCTGGCCCGCCAATTCCTCGATGGTCATGGCAGAGATCTCGTCTTCGGCGGGCTCAGGGGTGGGGGTGGGTTCCGGGGAGGGGGTGGGGCTCAGAGTCTCGGAGACAGGGGAGGGCGTGGGGGCAGGTGGGGGAGTGACGTCCCCCTTACAGGCCCCTAAAGCAAATACAAAAAGTAATGATAGTGGAATAATATTCCTTTTTGTCATCGCTTTTTCCCCCGTTTGCCCCGCTTGGGCACGTGCATGGCGGGGCGGCCTGACCGCTTTTTACCGGGGGTCTTGCCCGGCTCCCTGCCGCCGGAGCGCCGGGAACGGTGATCCCCCCGGTCTCCTGAAAAGCCCTTCTCCTTGGCGGGAACCTCCTCCCGGCCGGGGAGGCGGAAATCCACCCGGCCGGTGGAGGGGTCGGCAGCCACGCAGACCACCGTCAGGGGGATCCCAAGGGTGTAGACCGTCCCCGTCCGCTCCCCGGTAAGGGACATGTGCAGGTCGTCGTACTCATAGCGATCCTCGGGAAGGGTCTCTACGGGTATCAGCCCCTCCACCCCGTTGGGGAGAGCGGCAAACACCCCGAAGCGGGTGACCCCGGAGACCGCGGCGGGGAAGGTCTCTCCCAGGTGGTCGTGCATATAGTCGGCAAAGTAGAGCTTGTCGATATCCCGCTCGGCGGTCTGGGCGGCCAGCTCCCGCTGGGAGGACTGGAGGGCCGCGCGCTCGCAGGATTTGGACAGCTTTTTCACTGCGGCCTCCCCTGCCTTGCCGTCCAGCAGGGAGTGGAGGCTGCGGTGAACCATCAGGTCGGGGTAGCGGCGGATAGGGGAGGTGAAGTGGCAGTAATAGTCCGCCGCCACGCCAAAGTGCCCCAGATTCTCAGTGGCGTATCTGGCCTTCATCATGCTCCGCAGGATCATCATGGACACCGCGGCAGCCTCAGGCTTTCCCCTGGCCTGGGCCAGCACCCGCTGAAGGGAGCCATGATCGGCCTGGATAATGGAGTAGCCCAGGGGGGAGAGCATGGCCTTGAGGGTATCGGTCTTGTCCTGGGAAGGCTTTTCATGCACCCGGTATACGGCGGGCCGGTGACAGTCAAAGAGGTGCTTTGCTACCGTCTCGTTGGCGGCAAGCATGAACTCCTCGATGAGCTTCTCACTCTGGCCCTGATGGCGGGCCACAATGTCCACCGGGCGGCCCATGCTGTCGCAGAGGATATAGCTCTCCTGGGTCTCCAGCTCCAGACTGCCCCGGTTTTTCCGGCGGGCTTCCAGCCTTTTTGCCAGCTGGGCCATGTCCCGGAGCATGGGAAGGATGGAGGCGTAAGTTTTCATCAGAAAATCCTTCTGGGGGCTGTCCTCCTCCCCCAAAAGGAGATTGCAGTCCTCATAGGTCATCCGCTGGGTGGAGCGGATGACGGTCTTAACCACTGAATGGTCCGAAACCGTACCATCCCGGCCGATGGTCATAAAGCAGCTCAGGGTCAGCCGATCCACCCCCTGGTTCAGGGAGCAGATGCCGTTGGAGAGGGCCACGGGGAGCATGGGGATCACCTGGTCGGCAAAATAGACTGAGGTGCCCCTCTGGAAGGCCTCCTCATCCAGGGTGGAGCCCGGCTCCACATAGGTGCTCACATCGGCGATGTGAACCCCCAGGAGCCAGTCCTCCCCCACCCGCTCCAGGGAAATGGCATCATCCAGATCCTTGGAAGCGGCGCCGTCGATGGTGATAATGGTCTTTTCCCGCAGATCCATCCGGTCATGGAGGGCCCCGACGGGGACACTCTGTGGGGCGGAGTTCGCCTGGTCGAGCACCTCCTGGGGGAACTGGCGCTCTATCTTCTGCTGATAGAGAATAGCCTCCACCGCCGCCGAGCGGGATCCGGCAGGGCCGAAGGTAGCGCAGAGTTTCCCCTGGGGGGGCATAACCCCGCCGCCGAAGCCGGTCATCTCCACAGCAGCCTTCTCCCCATCCCGCACCTGCACCCGGCCCGTCACCTTGATGGCGTCGGGGAGACGCTCGTTGTCCGGCCGTAGCCAGACCTCCCGGTTCAGACGGCGGATGGTGCCGGTGACAGTGGGATTTCCCCGCTCCACCACCTTGACCACATGGGCCAGGCGCCGGCCCGGCTCCCTGGGATCCTCCACCCCCAGGACTGCCTCCACAGTGTCCCCATCCCAGGCCCCGCCCCCCTGGTGGGGGGGCACAAAGCAGTCCTCGCTCCGGCTCTGGGCCCCCTCGGGGATGAAAAAGCCGAAGCCCCGGCCGGAGCCCTGGTAACGACCTGTCAAAATTGTCTCTTTTTTCATCTGCGTCCATCCTTTTTTGCTTATTTCCTCTATGATTCCCGGATACATTGGAATTCAACCTTGCCTCCAAGCTGTCAAGCTCCGAACAGGTCAGAACGCAAAAATTCTAAGCCCTTTTGTAGACCTGTTCTCCGATCTTCCAACGAAAAACGCCCTCCCACTGTGGGAGGGCGTTCCGGTTCTGGTCACACCAGGGAGATCACCAGGGTCAGCACCACAAAGGCGATGGCTACCCACTTGGTCCAGCGGGACAGCTTGGCGTCCCAGCTCTTGGCCTTGTTCTTGGACAGGAAGGTGTCCGCGCCGCCGGAAATAGCGCCGCTGAGGCCGGAGGTCTTGCCCTCCTGGAGCAGCACCACGGCGATCAGGAAGATGGCCAGCAAAACCTGGATCACAGTCAAAACGATCTTGATCATAGTCACTCGTTCCTTTCAACCACAGGCCCGAAAAGCCCTTTTCATTTACAGGACTTTTATAATATCACACATTTTGAGGAAATGCAAGGGGTTTTCCGCAAAATCCCTTAATTTTGAAGAGGCTCCCACCGAAACCGCTCCAGATCCACCCGGCCATCTTTCTTCAGGAGGGCTCCCTCCCCCTCCAGCTCCAGGAGCCAGCGCTTCCTGTCCATCCCTCCGGCGTAGCCCGTCAGGCTGCCGCCGGAGCCCACCACCCGGTGGCAGGGAATGAGGATGGAGATGGGATTGCGGCCCACCGCTCCCCCCACCGCCTGGGCGGACATGCTTGGCCGCCCCAGTCTCTCCGCCAGCTGTCGGGCCAGATGGCCATAGGTCACGATCCGGCCCCGGGGGATGGCCAGCAGAAGCCTCCACACCGCCTGCTGGAAGGGAGTCCCCTTGGGGGCAAGGGGCGGCGGAGCACCGGGATCTTTCCCGCTGAAATAGTCTTTCAGCCACGCCTCTGTCTGGGCAAAGAGAGGCAGAGCCCTCTCCTCCCGCTCTCGGGAGAGGTTGTCTCCAAAATATTTCTGTCCCTCAAACCATAGGCCGGTCAGGGCCTCCCCGTTGCTGGAGAGGAGTATGGGGCCCAGGGGGGACTGCCAGGAGTGGGTATACTCCATCTCTCCGCCTCCTTTCAAAATCCGGGGGACGCCTTCCATAGAGGCGTCCCCCCGATATTTCTGCATTTGCCGAAGGAGTTTAACCAAAGAATTTCTTAAAGAAGCCCCCCTTCTTCTTGGGCTCCTCCTCTTTGGGTTCCGTCGGCTTCTCCGCCACGGGAGCGGCAGGGGCCGCAGGGGTGGGAGCCACAGGGGCGGAGACACCGCCCTGCCGGAGGCGCTCTACCTCCTTCTTGGCGTTCTCATCCCCCCGGTCGGCGGCCCGCTGATACCATTCCAAGGCCTTGGCCGGGTCGGGGGTAAGGCCGCCCAGGCCCCGCTCCGTGTACTCGGCCAGCTTCAGCATGGCCCCAATATGTCCCCGGGTGGCAGCGTTGCGGAAATGCTTTTCCGCCATCACCCGATCCTTGTGGGTTCCCTCCCCCTTATCACAGCAGAGGCCAAGGTTATAGATACCCCGCAGGTTGCCCTGGTCGGCGGACTTGCCGAACAGCTCAAAGGCCTTGACAGGATCCTTCTCCACCCCGGTGCCGTTGAGGTAGAACCAGGCCAGATTACACTGGGAGACTGCGTCGCCCCCCTCGGCCCCCTGGGCATAGAGCCGGGCGGCCTCCTTCAGATCCTTGGTGACCCCGTGGCCCATCTCGTAGCAGTAGCCCAGATTGCAGCAAGCCCGGGGGTAGTTCTGCTCCACCGCCTTGGAGTACCAGTGGACGGCGGTGTCATAGTCCTGCTCCACCCCCATGCCCTCGTCATAGCAGTAGGCCAGGTTGGTCTGTGCCCGGGCATAGCCCCCCTCGGCGGCTTTGGTGTACCAGAAGATGGCCTCGGTCATGTCCTTGGCCACCCCGATGCCCGCCTCGTAGCAGTAGCCCAGGTTGCACTGGGCACGGAGATGGCCCTGCTCGGCGGATTTCCTGTACCACTCCACCGCCTTGGCCTTGTCCTCGGGGACGCCCTTGCCCGCCTCGTAGCACCAGCCCAGGTTGCACTGGGCGGCGTCGTCCCCCATGTCGGCGGACTTTTGATAATACTCCACCGCCTTCTCCCAGCTCTGGGGGGTACCCCAGCCCATCTCGTGGCAGACCCCCAGGTTGCACAGGGCTGGGGGATAGTCCTGCTGGGCGGCCAGGGAGTAGAGCCGGAAGGCCTCGTTATAGTTGACCTCCACGCCCTTGCCCCGCTCGTAGCACCAGCCCAGGTTGCACTGGGCACGGGCCTGGCCCGCCTCGGCGGCACGACGGTACCACTCCACCGCCTTCTCCCAGCTCTGGGGCAGGCCCATGCCCGCCTCGTAGCACCAGCCCAGATTGGTCTGGGCCCGGACATAGTTCTGCTCAGCGGCGGCGGCGTACCACTTTACCGCCTCCTCCCAGCTCTGCTCCACGCCCTGGCCGGATTCATAGCACCAGCCCAGGTTGCACTGGGCCCGGGGATAGCCCTGGTCGGCGGCGGCACGATACCACTTGACGGCCTCCTCCCAGCTCTGCTCCACGCCCTTGCCCGCCTCGTAGCACCAGGCCAGGTTGCACTGTCCGGGGGCATAGCCCTGGTCGGCGGCACGGCGGTAGTACTCAGTGGCCTTCTCCCAGCTCTGGTCTACCTGATCCCCCTCCTCATAGAACAGGCCCACCCGGCACAGGCCCCGGGCGTTGTTGCGCTGGGCGGCCTCGTTGAACCAGCGGAAGGCCTCCCCCATGCTCTTCTCCACACCTTTGCCGAACTCACAGCACCAGGCGTAGTTGCACATGCCGGGGGCAAAGTCCATCTGGGCAGACCTCAGGTAGAGCTCGGCGGCCTTCTCCCAGCTCTGCTCCACCTCCTCGCCGTTCTCAAAGCACAGGCCGTAGCGGCTGACGGCGGGGGGGAAGTTCCGCGCGGCGGCAGCCTCGTAGAGCTTCACCGCCTCGGCCATATCCTTGCCGATGCCCTTGCCGTACTCATAGCACCAACCCAGGTTGTTCAGCGCCCGGGGATCCCCCTGGCCGGCGGCCTTGGCATACCAGGCTACAGCAGTCTCCCAGCTCTGCTCCACACCCTGTCCGGACTCATAGCACCAGCCCAGGTTGCACTGGGCGCGGGGGAAGCCCTGGTCAGCGGCGGCAGTATACCATCGGATGGCGTCGGGCCAGCTCTGCTCCACGCCCTCCCCAGCCTCGTAGCACCAACCCAGGTTGCACTGGGCGGGGGGATAGCCCTGATCGGCGGCCAAGCGGTAAAGCTTCACCGCCCGATCCATGCTGATCTCCACCCCGTCGCCCCGCTCAAAACAGAGCCCCAGGTTGCACTGGGCACGGGGATCCCCCTGATCGGCGGCCATGGTATACCACTTCAGGGCCGCCTGCTGGTTTTTCTCCACGCCCTTGCCCGCCTCGTAGCACCAGGCCAGGTTACACTGGGCAGGGGGATAGCCCCGGTCGGCGGCGGCCCGGTAGAGGGTGGTGGCCTTCTCCCAGCTCTGCTCCACCCCGTCTCCCTTTTCATAGCACAAGCCCAGATTACAAAGGGCCCGAGGATCCTCCTGGTCGGCGGCCATAGAGTACCAGTACACCGCGTCCTGCCAGCTCTGGGGGACGCCCTTGCCAAACTCGTAGCACCAACCCAGGTTGCACTGGGCACGGGAATAGCCCATGTCGGCGGACTGGCGGTAGAGCTCGGTGGCCTTCTCCCAGCTCTGCTCCACCCCCTCGCCGCACTCGTAGCACAGGCCCAGGCAGCAGATGGCGGGGGCATACTCGGCCTCCATGCCCTTCTGGAACAGCTCCACCGCCTTGGCGAAGTCCTGATCCACGCCCTCCCCCTGCTGGTAGAGCTGGCCCAGAGCGCACCAGCCGGCGGGATCCTCCATCTCCCCCACCTTCTCGAAATACTCCACCGCCTTCTCCTTGTCCTGCTCAAGGCCCATCCGGCCCCGGAGATAGCACAGGCCCATACGGTAGATGGCGGGAGGGAACTCCTCATCCAGGGCCCGCTTCACATAGTCCAGGGCCTTCTCGTTCTCTCCCTTTTCCTCAGCCTGGTCGGCCAGGGTCAGCCAGCCATAGCCGGATATGTAGTCCTCCTCCACAGGGACAAAGAAATCCCCGCCGCACTGAGGGCACTTTTCCAGGCCCGAATCCTCGGTCACATAGCCGCAGTCCGAGTTGTCACAACGAAAAAATTCCAAAGGGAACGCCTCCTTTTTGGTTTATGAAATGATAAGAATATTATAGCCTCTCCCGCCCCGGTGCACAAGGGGGGAATTTTGAAATTTAGAGGGCTATTTTTTCTTCGGGGGCTATTCTTTTCTGGAAGGATATGCTATAATTTGACAAAAGAAACCTATGGGAGGCGTTTGGCATGGATACCATGGTCATCGGCATCGCGGGGGGTACCGGGTCGGGAAAAACCACTCTCACAGAAAAGCTGAAGGAGCGCTTTGCGGAGGACGTCTCCGTCCTCTATCACGACAACTATTATAAAAAGCATGTGGGCATGACCTATGAGGAGCGCAGCAAGCTCAACTACGACCACCCCGACGCCTTTGACACTGACCTGATGGTTCGGGATCTCAACGCCCTGCGCCGGGGGGAGAACATTCAGTGCCCGGTCTACGACTACACCATCCACAACCGTTCAGACCAGACCCTGGAGGTACTCTCCACCCGGGTCATCCTTGTGGAGGGCATCCTGATCTTTGTGGATCCCGCCCTTCGGGAGCTGATGGACATCAAGGTCTTTGTGGACACCGACGCCGATGTGCGGATCCTCCGCCGCCTGCTCCGGGACGTGAAGGAGCGGGGACGCACCCTGGACTCGGTGGTGAACCAGTACCTTGTCACGGTAAAGCCCATGCACGAGGCCTTTGTGGAGCCCAGCAAGAAATATGCCGACATCATCGTGCCCCAGGGCGGGCGAAACCAGGTGGCCCTTGACATGCTGGTGGAGCGGATCCGCCGGCACGTGGAAAAGCGGTAAGTCCAACCAAAAGGCCGGCCCCCATAAGGGGCCGGCCTCTCTCTTTCCTATTTTTGCTCCAGCTTCTCCAAAAGGGCCTCCAGCTCCGCCGCCGTCACTGCCGCCCAGGGGCGGAAGTTGCCGCCGTCGTCGGGGGGCAGGTACTCCTGCAGCACGTTCCACATCAAAGCCTCCGAGGCCCAGGCAGCCACGTTGGCCGCATCCGTGTAGGGCACCGCCGTTGCCCAGGAGCCTGCGGGCCCCCTGCCCAGAGCCACGTCAAAGCGCAGGAGCATAACGGAGGCCTGCTCCCTGCTGATGGGGGTATCGGGAAGGAAAAGCCCCCCGCCGTTGCCCTGCACCACCCCTGTCTCCACCGCCCAATCCAGGGCTGTGGGCACCAGAAGCTCCAGCCCTGTCCGAGGCACGTCGCTGAAGAGGCCCCCCAACCTTTTCACCGGGGGACTTCCCGCCGCCCGGTACAAAGCCGATACGAACTCCATCCGGCTCACAGGGGCCAAGGACTCCTCGCTGGTGGCCTTGGTGACGCTCCAGCGGCTCCTGGCCCGAAGGGGGGTCAGCTGTCTCCACTGGGCGGTCAGGCTCCTGACATACGCCGCAGCCAGCTGGGCCGGGGAGATCTCCAGCGTCCAGACCTCTCCGCTCTCCTCCCCCGTCAGAAGCTTCTCGGAGGAGAGGTCGATCCCCGTAGCCTCATACCAGCCATACTCGTCCTTCTCCGTCCCGGTGAGGCGGGCGGCGTCCACCACCACCCGGAAGGTCTGGTGGGCGGTCACCGGCTCTCCCCGGCAGGTCATATTCATCACCCGGCTGCCCTCCGGATTTCCCAGGTAAAGGGCATAGCTCAGCCCATACAGCTGATCCGTCCCGGTGTCGCCGTAGATCCTTCCGTCCCTCCCCACGCTGAGGCGGGCGGCACACTTCTCCATCCAATTCTTCAGCTGGAGCCCGGTCATCTCTACCACCCGGAGCTCCTCCACCTCTTCGGAATAGAGGGCGTAGCAGCTTCGCAGGGTAAGGCTCCCCCCGGCCAGCTCTCCTATCGTCCCCTCCTTCACTGCCCCCCAGGGGAGCAGGGACAGCTCGGCGCCGGAGACCCAAAGCCGCGCCTCCTGCAGTACAGTCACAGTGTCGCTCTGACCCTGGAAGGGATCCCTCTCCCCATCCCAGTCTCCAGCCAGGGGGGCCAGCTCCTGCTCCGCCAGAGCCTCCGCCTTCTTCCTATAGGGCTCCATGGCCTTTTCCAGCTCCGCCAGGGTCTCCTTTGAGCCCTTTTTCTCCAAGGGCTTTCCCGGCTCTATGGACAAAGCGCCGTTTCGCCCTATGGTAAGCTCTATCTGAAAGGCCCCCTTCCCGCCTGCTACGGGAACGGTATCTCCCTTCCCATTCCTCACCTCAGCGGGGGGAGGCTCCTCCCCGGAGCCCACCAGGATCAGATCCACCCGCTCCGTCTTTGCCGCCAGGCGGGCAAGCTCCTCCCCGCTCCAGGTTCCCGAGGGGGCGGCGGCGATCACCACATCCCAGCCCCGCTCCTCCCGAAGGGCGGCCTCATCCAGATCCTCCGCCCTTCCCAGGGGCAGGATCCCCACTGTCAACTCATCCACCGTATTTCCAAACCAGAGGGAGTAAGTAAGCCAGGGCTCCTCCCCCTCCGCCTGCATGATCTCCACAGTCCGGCCGGGGTATTCCGATGCGGACAGAACGTCCTCCATGCTCTTCCTGCTCTCTGGATCCAGCGCCTTCTCTCCCGTTCCGGGCAGGAGGAAAAAGCTTCCCAGCCGCAGGGCGGCGGCCATGGGCTCCACTCCCATATCCAGGGGATGGTCAAGCTCCTCCGGGGTATTGCCCAAATCAAGGAACAGGCTTGCGTCCTTCTCCTCCGCCCCAGCCCAGCTGTCGGAGACTGCGCTGAGATAGTTTTCCGGGGTCTCCACCCCAGTGAGGGGATCCTGGCTCCACCAGATCCCACTGAGGCCGGCGGTCATATAGATCCCCAGCGTGACCTCCTGGAACCGGATATTCCCCGCCCCCAAGGCCCCTCCAGAGAAGCCCAGGAGCAGAACAGCGGACACAAGGCCCGCTAATATGCGCTTCATGCGTCCCATGGCGATCCCCCATTTCAAATTTCCCCTGTGAGGGGAGCTCTCCTTTTTCTTTATTATAAGGGAATTGGAGGCAAAAGGCAACAGGAAAGATGGGGGAACTTTTTGCCAAAGCCACCGTCTAAAGAGGCAAAAGGAGGGATCTCCTATGAAAAAGACCGGATTTCTTGTGCTCCTGTGCCTGACCCTGCTGGCAGGGTGTTCCCCCACCCCCGCCGTCTCCCTCTCTCCGGCGGGAGCTGGCGTCGGCGGTATCAGAGAGCCTGCGGAAGGAACCCCTTCCCTGGCCCGGTGCGAGGAACCCGACTGGGTCTCCTGCCGGATCGTGGACGGGGCGGAGGAGGGGGAACTGCTGCTGGCCGAGCTGGACTATCCGCTGAATGAGCGGGAATTGTACCATCACGACGGCAAAAGCGTCTACCGCCTGTCCCTCAATGGAACCCGCGGGAAGGAGGAAATCCAGTCCGATGGCACGACCTTATCCGTTGACCTTGCGAACAATGGCATCAGCGTCTATCTGGACGGCCAGCCCGCCCAGCTCTCCGATTTGAAAGACGGTATGAATGTGGAGCTCTCCTTCAACGGCATGGTGATGGAGACCTTCCCCGCCCAGCTGGGGGAGGTGTACGAGCTTCACGCCTACTCCGTCGGCACCCTCCAGTGCCCCAGCGGAGGGTATTTTGACCTCTGCGGGCTCTATCTTCAAGTGCTGGACGACCTGTGGCAGAAGGATCCGGGGCTGAACGCCGGCATCTCCATCGCTGGCCTGGATCTGTCAAAAGTCCCCGGCGGCCTTCTGGACAGCGAGAAGTCTGCCCTGGCCTGGCGGTTTGGGGAGCTCCACGGGGTGGAGGTGGTGGAGGGAACCTATGAGGAGCTGGCGGAGGCGGGATATTTCACCCAGGTATCCTCTGACCCGGAGCGTCCTCTCTATCAGTGGGAGGACGGGTGCCTGTTCACCATCTCCCCCAGCCACGACCACGACGGCCAGGTCTATTTCGGCCTACCCGTCCTCTTCTTCGATGCCCAAAAGTGGTGCTCTCCCCTGGGGGCCTATTATTTTGAGGACTGCTCGGCCACATGGCCGGAATCCGGCACCTGGAGCGGGTACAAAGTGGGAGCGGAGGCCATCAGTTAAAAAGGAGCCTTGTAGCCCAGCTTTATCAGGCCACTTTAAACAAACCGCCTGTAGCGGCTCCTTTTATCACTTTTCACTTCTACCCCGGGGGCCTGTCTCATATACTCCTCTGAACCCAACAACAGAGGAGAGTGACAGCCATGGAGACCATCGGTTCCAATCAAGCCGTCCTGATCGGACGGGCGGCGGGCAAGGCCCAGCCCTCCCACTCCAACCACGGCGTGACCTATTTTATTTTCCCCCTGGAGGTGGAGCGGCTCAGCGGCGCGGTGGACACCCTGAACGTGGTGTGCTCCGAGGAGACCCTGGCCCTCTGCCCCGTCCTCCCCGGCCAGCTTTACCAGGCCTTGGGGGAGGTTCGCTCCTTCAATAACCGCTCCGGGGTGGGCTCCCGGCTGGTCATCACCCTTTTTGCCAAGACCCTGGAGTCTGCCCAGGGCCCCTGCGACAACCGGCTGGAGCTCACCGGCGTCCTTTGCAAAACCCCCAACCTTCGCCGTACCCCTCTGGGGCGGGAGATCTGTGACCTTCTCCTGGCAGTGAACCGCCGGTATGGCCGGGCGGACTATCTGCCCTGCATCACCTGGGGAGCTCTGGCCCGCTCCTGCGGAGCCCTGGAGGTGGGGGATCCGGTGTGCCTTACCGGGCGCCTCCAAAGCAGAACCTACCGAAAGGTGCTGGGGGATCGGGAGGAGGAACGCACCGCCTTTGAGATCTCCGTCCTCACTCTGGAACCCTTGGGAGAATAAAAAAGGAGAGCCGCGGTACCGCGGCTCTCCTTTTCCTTATCTCAAAAAATCCCTCAATCACCCTCTGCGGAGGCACCCGCATTGGTGTAGTCCACCACCAGCCCATCCAGCCGGGCCAGATCCTCGCTGTTCAGGGTGTAATATCCCTGGTCATTCTCCTCCACCAGCACCGACACCGACCGAACCGTCATGTTGCCGATCTCCTCCAGGCTGTCCTGGTAGAGATCCACAATGAGCCGGGCCCACTGCTTATCCATGGCCTCGTACTCCCGGTCGCTCATGGTATTGATCCTCTCGGTGGGATACTCCTCATAGAAATCCGCCAGCGCCGTGTCAAAGGACTCGCTGACCATCTGGGCGATGTCGATGGGATACATGTCCACCTTCACCGAGAAGGAGCCGTCCTCCTGCTGTGCGGCGGAGATCACCTCATACTTGGTATAGGCGTAGATCTTCTTATAAAGCTCCTTGACCTCCTCCCGCAGCGCATCGGTGGGGTGGTCAATGTCATAGAGATAGAAAAAGTAATCCACATCCATCTCCAGGCCGCTCTCGTAAAGCTCCTGGGCGTCCTCCTCGCGGATCCCCACCAGCTCCAGGTACTCGCTCTCGGCCACCCCCAGGTAGTTCTCCTTCAGAAGGCCGTCCACATAGACCTCCGCGTCATGGGTGGTAAAGCTCCGTGCCTCCGGCTCCTCCTGCTCCCCGCATCCCGCAAGGCACAGGGCAAGCCCCGCCGCCAGGAGCAGAGCAAGCCATTTTTTTCCGTTCCTCATATCCAGTCTCCTCTGTAGGCCTTTTATTTGCAGAGCTCCGCCATGGCCAAGGCAAAGATCTTTGCGGACAAGATCAGATTGTCTACGCTGGCCTGTTCGTTGGCCGAATGCATCTTGGGGTCAAAGCCGGGGAAATCACAGCCAAAGGCCACCCCGCCGGGAATGTCGTGGACATAGGTGCCCCCACCGATGGCCAGGGGCTTGGCGTTTGTGACCCCGGTGTAGGTCTCATAGCATTTCAGAAGGGTCTGCACCAGGGAGGAGTCAGCCTCCACCACATGGACGTGGGTCATCTCCCCGTCCCCGGTAACGGCGATGCCGTGTCGGGCCAGGGTCTCCTCACAGACCTGGGCGCAGTTCTCCCGGGTCGCACAGATGGGTACACGGGAGTCAAATTTGGAGGTAAACCCTGTTTCGGTAAGGTTCATCAGGGCCAGATTCAGGGTCAGTTCCCCGCTTTCCGGATCGGACTGGGCGATCCCCAGGGCCCTTCCCCGGGTATCCCCGAAGGGGAACAGCTGGGCCATGGCCCGAAGCGCCCTGGTGGAGGGGCAGTCGGCCAAAGGCAGTTGGGCCAGCACCTCCAGCAGGGCGGAGATGGCGTTGATCCCGTCGTCGGGACTGGCAGCATGAGCGTTCTTTCCCCCGCAGTGAACACAGACGCCCCTCCCTTCCTGGGTGACGGTAAACCGGGCCCCGGAGCGGGCCTCCTCCGTCCGGCAGAGCTCCTCCACATCAGCGGGGGTCAGCCCCAGCACAAGGGCCTCCGCCTCCGGGGGCACCACATTGTGCCGGAAGCCGCCCTTCAAAGCGGATACCCGGGGCTCCGCCGTCTCCGGCTCCCACTGGGCGCCGAAGTCCGGGTGGTAATGGCCCTTCTCAATATTGATGACGGGGAAATCGGCGTCAGGGGTAAAAGCCTGGGGGGCATAGGGCTCCCGGGCATAGTAGTAGGCGATGTCCTCCGAGCCCGACTCCTCGTCTGTGCCCAGGATCAGCCGCACATTTTTGCTCACCGGCAGTTCCAGATCCTTCAGGGCCTTCATGGCAAAAAGAGCGGCGCAGACCGGGCCCTTGTCGTCGCTGACACCCCGGCCGTAAAGGATGCCATCCCTCTCCACGCAGGTGTAGGGATCGGTATCCCAGCCGGTGCCCTCTCCCACCACGTCCAGGTGGCCCAGGACATGGAGCTGGGTGGGGCTGTCGTTCAGGTCGCACAGGCCCACGTAATTGTCATAGTTCCGGGTGGCAAACCCCAGCTCGCCGCAGAGCTTCAGGGCCTCCTCCAGGGCGGCCTTGGGGCCAGGGCCAAAGGGTGCGTCCGCGGAGGGCTCCCCCCTCACGCTCTTCACCCCTACCAGGCGGGTCACCGCCTCCACCAGCTCTGCCCGGCGGGCGGGATCATCGAAATAGCGGTCGATCTGTTCCTTTACGCTCATATCCATCACACTTTCTTGGCGCCAGCCTTCTCTGCGGCCAGCTCATCCAAATATTTGTAGACCGTATAGCGGGAGACCTTCAGCCGTGAGGCCACAAAGGGAACCGATTTCCGGAAAGAGAAGGCGTTCTTCTGATCCATCAGGGCCACCAGCTTCATCCGGTCCTTCTTTCCCAACCCCTCCGCCGGCTTGCCCAGGGTGGTGAGGCACTCCTCAAAGATCTGATAGAGCTGCCCCGCTCCCCCGCTCCACAGCGCGCTCTGGAGGTCGGCGTCGGCGCTCATAAGCCCCATTAGAGTCCGGTTGGCGTAGGCCAGGGAGGTAAAGTCGAAGTCGATGCCCAGAGCCAGGTCAAAGCCGTCCCCCCGGAGATGAAAGGTGGAGGACTTCACCTGGGAGCCCGAGGGCGTGGTGGCATAGAGGTTCACAAAATCGTTGGAGAGGGTGGCCGCATCCAGCACCTTGTCCGAGCCCAGGATATCCTGGGTGGAGCCCACCTCCCGGCCGGATACCTGGCCGTTGTAGATGGAGAGGATAGGGTGGCTGGTATCCCCCATGTCCTGCACCAGGGTCTCGCAGGACGGGCCGAACATTTCCGCAATACCCCGGGCGGTTCGATCCAGGAATTCAAAGGCTTCCTCTCTTGTCACTGTTTTGTCACCTCTTTTTTTCTGTTCCGTGGGTATTTTACCATTCTCCCGCAGGAAAATCAAGGGATTTCCGCCTGGCCCTCCGGCAAATAAAATTTGTTGGGATTTACAGTTTATTCACATTTCCGTCAAAGTTTAGCCGTAATTATCTGTTATCTTAAGGATGGACACAGGAAGAGCTGAAACATTCCTCCCAAATCCATCCTCTCTTTTCCTCTGCAACAAACACACACCCCAAAAGCCCCCGGCTGAAGGCCGGGGGCTTTTGGGGTCTCTTGCCTTTTTATAAAATTCGGGGTACAATAGAGCAAAAGGGGGTCTTTTTATGCAGGACGGTTTTATCAAAGTTGCGGCCGGAACACCCAAGATTCGGGTGGCCGACTGCGCTTACAACGCCCGGGCCATCATTGCCCTGATGAGAGACGCAGCGGGGCAGGGTGTAAAGGTTCTGTGCCTTCCGGAGCTGTGCATCACAGGCTATACCTGTGGGGATCTGTTCCTCCAAAGCACCCTTACCCAGGGGGCCGAGGAGGGGCTGGGCACCATTCTGGAGTCCACCCATGATCTGGATATGATCACAGCGGTAGGCCTGCCCGTTTATCTCGAAAACAAACTGTTTAATTGCGCGGCAGTAATACACAAAGGAAAGATCCTGGGGCTGGTTCCCAAGACCCACATACCCAATTACGGCGAATTTTATGAAAGCCGCTGGTTTGCCCCTGGCTCCCTGGACATGACCTACCACTGTACCTTCTGCGGCCAGAATCCCCCCCTGGGAAGCGCCCAGCTTTTCCAGGCCCAGTCCATGCCCAACCTGACCATCGGGGTGGAGCTCTGCGAGGATCTGTGGGCGGTCTCCCCTCCCTCCTCCCGGCTGGCTGCCCTTGGGGCCACCCTCATTCTGAACCTCTCCGCCTCCGATGAGGAGATGGGCAAGGCAGAGCGCCGCCGGAGCCTTACCGCAGGCCAGTCCTCTCGGCTGTGCTGCGGCTATGTATATGCCAGCGCCGGGGAGGGGGAATCCACAGGAGACCTGGTCTTTTCCGGCCACGATATCATTGCCGAGGATGGGGTCATTCTGGCGGAAAACCGCTTTGCCCAGGGGCTTACCATCTCCGAGATCGACGTGGACCGGCTGGCTTACGAGCGGAGGAGGCGAAACACCTTCCCTCAGGAGGAACTGCGGGAGTACCAGCTGACCCACGGGCTCTATACCTGCTCCCTAACCCCGGATTCCCTTGCCCTCTCCCCCACCTCCCTGACCCGTCCCCTCTCCCCCACCCCCTTTTTCCCCCAGGATCCAGAGGAGCTGGAGCGGCAGTGTGAGGAGGCACTGACCATTGCCGCCCTGGGACTGAAAAAGCGGCTGGAGCATACGGGGGTCAAGTCCTGCGTCATCGGCCTTTCCGGAGGGCTAGACTCCACCCTGGCCCTGCTCATCACCGCCCGGGCCTATGACATGCTGGGCCGGGATCGGAGGGACATCCTCGCCGTCACCATGCCCTGTTTTGGCACCACCCGCCGCACCCGCTCCAACGCCGAGGTGCTGGCGGAGCGGGTGGGCTCCACCCTCAAGGTGGTGGACATCTCCGAGGCGGTAAAGATCCATTTCAGGGACATCGGACAGTCCATGGAAAACCGGGACGTGACCTTTGAGAACGCCCAGGCCCGGGAACGAACCCAGGTACTGATGGATCTGGCCAACCAGACCGGGGGGCTGGTCATCGGCACCGGGGATCTCAGCGAGCTGGCCCTAGGCTGGTGTACCTACAATGGGGATCATATGAGCATGTACGCCGTCAATGCCGGCATCCCCAAGACCCTGATCCGCCACCTCACCGCCTATGCGGCGGGGCAGGCAGACGGGACTGACCCGGCTCTGGCTGCCGTTCTCCGGGACATTCTGCATACCCCAGTGTCCCCCGAGCTTCTCCCCCCCTCGGAGGGGGAGATCAGCCAGGTCACCGAGGACATTGTGGGGCCCTATGAGCTCCACGACTTTTACCTCTATTACGCCGTCCGCTGGGCCTTCCCGCCCCGGAAGGTGCTCCGGCTGGCGGAGCGGGCCTTTGAGGGCCGGTATGACCGGGATACCCTTTTGAAGTGGCTCCACAATTTCTACCGCCGGTTCTTCTCCCAGCAATTCAAGCGCTCCTGCGTCCCCGACGGGCCTAAGGTGGGACCGGTGAGCCTCTCCCCCCGGGGGGACTGGCGGATGCCCTCCGATGCGGTCTCGGCTCTGTGGATGAAGGAGCTGGAAGATATCTAACATAAAACGTTAAACGGTGTTTTACGAATAAAGAGACCGAAGGGCCGTCTGGAGCAAGCTCCAGACGGCCCTTCGGTCTCTCATAACAAAAGGGTGGCTGCAATTTTCAGTCCGCGACCACCTTCACGAAGAACTGACGGTCTCTGGGGCCGTCAAACTCGGCGAAGAGAACCCCCTGGGAGGAACCCAGCAGGGCCTTGCCTCCGGTGACGATCAGGGTCAGGGTGGTACCCCCCAGAGCGGACTTGATGTGACCCGCCGCGTCGGTGGGGGTGTCAAACTGGTGGCGGTAATCATACCGGGTGGGGATCAGCTTGTCGATCTCCTCCATAAAATCCACATGGCCCCGCTTGTCCCAGAAGGAGGTGACCAGCAGGCTGGCGGTGGTATGGTTGCTGTGGACAATGCAGAAGCCCTCCTGAACACCGCTCTCCTTCACGGCCTCCTGGATCTGGGCGGTGATCTCGTGCATTCCCTCAAACTGGGTTTTCAGCGCATACTTTTTCATGAACGACATGGCTCTATCCCCCCTTATTCGATGATCTCGATCTTGCTCTGACGGAACCGATCACAGGCACCATCCCGCTGATGGATGGGGCTGTCCTGGCGGAAAGCCTTAGTGTTCCGCAAACAGGCGATGTAGGCCGCCACAAAGTCCATGGGGATGTGCTGCATCAGGGGCGCCATCCAGGGAGACTTGGGCTTGGGAGTCTGGAACACCACAGCGTTGGCCGGGAAGAGGGAGGGATCCCCATCGGTGATGATGGCCACATGGCTGCGCAGCTCACAGGCCACCCGGATGGTCTCCAGCTCCCGGTTGAAGGAGGGCGAACCGGTGTTGGCCACAATGAAGGTGCCGATCTTATCGGTATTCTTCAGGAAGTAGTTGATGTGGCACCAATCCTCCGAGTCGTCGTTGGTGGTCAGGCCGCCGAAGGCCTCCACCATCTTTGCCGAGCCGAAGAAGGCGGTGGCGTAGTCGGCTCCGTCCCCGATAAAGTCCATGTTGTCCACCCCGTCAGCCTCCCACTTCTGGGCCAGCTCGAAGGCCTTCTCGGACAGCTCGTCCATCACCTTACCGCTGTAAGCGTTGGCATACTGCAGCAGCCCCTTCCGGCAGGCCGCGGCCTGCTCGGGAGTGATCTGGCCCTTGGCCCGGCTGGTGTAGAAGCCGAACATCATCAGGGAAAACAGGGAACTGTAGTAGCTGGTCACGTTGGGCGCATGCTCACAGGGCGGCAGGCACATGGGCACCACGTAGCTGGCGCTCTTGGCCAGCTCGCTGTTGGGGTTGGTGGTGAAGGCGATGGCGGTGCCGCCCACGGCCACCATGCGCTTTACCGCCTCGGTGGGACGCTTGGGGGCGCCGGAGATGGACACGGCGCACACCGTGTTCCCCGCCAGGGTCAGGGGCTCCCAGCCCTTGTAGGTGTTGTGGTACCGGGAGAACTCAATGTTCCGCAGCGCCTGGGTGGGGGTGCCGGGAACCATGCCCGTACGGGTGGAGGTGTCGGCATTCTCATAGATGGGCTTGGCGGCGATGCCGGCACAGTAGCTGTCGCCACAGCCGGTGAGGAACACCTGCTTGCTACCGGCGGCAACGGCCTCGGGCACACAGGCCTCGAAGAACTCAAAGGTCTCGGCGGCGGCGATCATGTTGATGTCCCTCACCGAGTTCCGGATCTGATCCAGAAGGGCGCTTTTATATTCCGTATGCTTCATTTTGACCTCCCCCTTACTCGCCGATCACGCACACGCGGCAGGTGCACGTTCTGGGCCCGTCATAATCCATGAAATAGATCCCGCCGCTTAGGGCCCCATCCTTGACCACACAGGTCACGCTGGCACCAAAGAGGGTGCTTTTGATACAGCCCGCGGCATTTTCGGGGGACTCCTCATTCTTAAAGTTGATCCGGGCGGGCACGATGCGGCGCATCTCCTTTACCACATCATAAACCACCTTCTCATCCCCGGCGGCGCGAACCACGCCAGCGGCAGGGCAGACGGCCTCCACCGTGACCGTACCGTTCTTGATCCCGCAGCCGGAAACGGCGGCGGCGACAGCCTCTGTGATCTCAGAGGCGGCGTCAGACCCTGTTCTCAAGGTCAAATCTGTTATAAAAACCATATGCGTCACCTCAAACGATTGTGATCTCGGTCCCGTTCTTCAGCCGGTTCTGGCCCAGAGGCGTCTGGAAAGCCTCAATCCCGTCCCGGAAGGCGGTCTCCCCCTTCATGGCGGCGATATAGCCGGATACCAGGTCAAAGGGCAGGTGCTGCAGCAGGGGATTGAGCCAGAAGTACTTGGGGGTGGGGGTGGTGAATACGGCAAAGCCCTGGGGGAACTCCTTGGCCTCGGCGTCGCTGACCACCATGCAGGGGCTCTCCAGCAGCTTCACCGCCGCCAGAGTCTCCTGGACACGGCCATAGGAGGGGGTGGACTTGTTGGTGATGACCACCCGGCCGATGGTCTCAGGCTGGGACAGGAAGTAGTTGATATGGCACCAGTCCTCCGAGTCATCGTAGGTGGTATAGCCGCCGTAGGTCTCAATGACCTTGGCCGAGCCAAAGAAGGCGGTGGCGTAGTCGGAGTAATCGCCGATGAAGTCGATACACCGCAGATCCTTCCACTTCTGGGCCAGCTCAAAGGCAGCGTCATCGTACTGTTCCACCTTCTCCTGCACCGCGTGGGTGAAGCTGAGAAGCTCAGCGCGCATATCCTCGTAATCCTCCCCGGAGATAGTGTTCCGGGCCCGGCCCACCCGCATGGCGATGAGCATCAGGGCGGTCATGGAGGCGTTGTAGGTGGTGCCGCCGGGGAAGTACTCCCCACCCTCGGGCAGGCCTACGCAGACCACATGGTTGCAGGCCTTGGCCAGCCGGGAGTTGGGATTGTTGGTGATGGCGATGGTGTTGGCCCCACGGGCGGTGGCCCGCTGGGCGCACTCCACGGCCCGGGTAGCCTCTCCGGAGTAGGAGATGACCAGCACCATGGGGGTGTTGGGGGAGTAGCCCAGGTTCTTGCCGCTGAGATGGCGGGAGAACTCAATGGCCCGCATGGGGTAGGTCTCGATCTTGGTGATGCTCTCAAAGGCGGCCTTGCAGGCGATACCAGCCAGCCAGCTGTCTCCGCAGCCGGTGATAAAGATCTTCTGGGCGTCGAAGATCTCCTTCATGGGGAGAGCCTCGTCCAGCTGGCGGGTCACGCTGTCATAGACGCAGCGAATCATGTCCTCTGTCACCCTCGCCTGCCGAAGCAGGGAGGTCTCAAACTCTTTTTTGTTCATAAGCAGCTCCTTTGCGGATGAAATTTACTTCATGCTGTTATAGATCCGCTCCACATGCCCCATCATCTCCTGGAAGGTGTGCTGGCGCATATCGGGATAGGGACCATACTGCTGTACGTTGTAAGCCGCTACCACATTCCCCACAATGCAGGTTTTAAGCGGATCAAAACCCTCACAGTAGGCCCACATGGCCGCCGCCGTGGAGGAATTCCCACAGCCGGTGGGATCGATCTCCTCCTCCCGGGAAACCAGGCTGAGCATGGGGACATAGGCCACCTCCCCCTTGTCCAGCATGTAGGCCCCCTTGGTGCCCACCCGGTAGTAGCAGGGCAGGCCCAGCTCCTGGAAGCGCTGGATAGCCTCCTCCACCGTGGAGACCCCGAAGATCTCGAAGCTCTCAGGCCGGTTAGTGGAGAGCACGTCCACCGCCTTCAGCCTGCGGCGCAGACCCTCCATCCCGTCCTTGGCGTAGATCTCCGCCAGCTTGGGGATCTGGCTGGCGGGAAGCTCCCACATGACCTGGAAGGGATGGCGCTTCTTGGCCTCCAAAAGCATCTCCCCCAGCTCGGGGGTAATGTCGGAATTGAAGTACACACCCTTGGTGTCCTCCCCGATAGGGGGGAAGTCTCCGGGGGTGAGAGCCATGTTCTTCCAGTCCTTCTCGTTCTGCTCCGGGCCGTAGATGGAGTACTCTACATAGGTGCCGTCGGGGGCGTAGACCAGCTCCCAGTAGATGGTCTTATCCATGTTGCGGATCAGGCCGTCCTTACTGCAGCTGTTCCGGTCAAACCATTCCCCGTAGTAGTCCTCGAAATCCGGGCCTACGGCAGAGACAAACAGGACGCTGGGGGTGCACATGCGCAGGCCGGCCAGGGAGTAGAACCCGCCGCCGCCCATCACGTCCTCGATCCGGGTCCCATCGGTATAGATGAGCCGGTTTGTGATTACCGAGCCATATACGATATATTCCATGTGCCATACTCCCTTAATTGGAGCGAAAACCCAAAGGTTTTCGCTCCAATACTGGATTATTGATAATCTGGTGCCTTTACAAGGCCCTCCCGTTTTTCAATGAGAGGAGCGTAGACCTTCTCCTGCCACTGCTCCGGGGATACCTCCTCAAAGGCGATGGAAACCACCCGCTCAGGTACCTCCAGGTCGTGAACCACGGCCTCCAGTACGCTTTGAGCCAGCCTTTTCCGTTTTTCCTCCCCGTAGCCGGGGTATAGTTTGATCTCAATATGAGGCATCTCAGGCCGCCTTTGCTTCCTTGGCCTTCTTCACCTTCTGATGGGTGCTGCGGTAGCCGGTGACGCACAGGCCGATGATAGTGACGATATAGGGCATCATGGAGGCGAACTGAGCCGGCATACGGAAGGTCTGGGCCAGGTTGGCGATGGCGTCGGCCGCGCCGAAGAGCACCGCGCAGGCAAAGGCACCCAGAGGATGGCCGGCAGCCAGGTTACAGGCGGCCAGACCGATAAAGCCACGGCCGGAGAGCATGTTCTTGGTGAAGTAGGGCAGGTACGCCATGGACATGAACAGGCCGCCCACAGAGGCCAGGAAGCCGGAGATCAGCATGACGATAAACCGGGTCCGCTTCACATTGATACCCACGGACTGGGCGGCGTCAGGGCTCTCGCCCACAGAACGCAGCCGCAGACCAAAGGGAGTCTTGTAGATGATGATGAAGATCACGATGGTGGCCACGATAGCCAGGTAGGTCAGGACGTTGGTGTTGTTGAAAATGGCACCCAGCACGGGTACATCCTTCAGCGCGGAAATGTCGATGTTGGGGAAGCTCAAGGAGGAGTAAGAGGAGGAATCCGACTTACGCCCGGTGAGCAAGAACAGCAGATAGACTGTTCCGAAGTTACCCAGAGAGTTCAGCGCCAGACCGATCAGCATAGCGTCGGTGTCCAGATAGAGCACGAAGTAGGCAAAAATGATGGCTACGGTCATGCCCGCAAAGATACCGATGAGGGCGCCCAGGCCCAGGGAATTGGTATAGTGGCTTCCCAGGGTGCCGCACAGGGCGGAGAACAGGGCCATGCCCTCATAGGCGATACTGGTGATGCTGGCCTTCCGTCCGATACAGGCGGCCATGGCGATGAAGATCAGAGGGGTAGACATCCGCAGGATGGAGTTCAGGGTATTCCCCGAAAATACTGCTTCAAAAAATGACATATCTTAGCCCTCCTCTTTCACGTAGGCCATCTGCTTCTTGGCGTTCTTGACCACCGACTTCTTCTCCAAGCCAGACAGCAGACCCTTGGCGGCGATCATGACGATGACCACCTGCTGGGCGATCTCCACCACCTCGATGGGAACCACGGAGGTGATGTTCAGCATATCAGCGGAGGTACGGATATAGGCCACGAACATAGCCGCCGGCACCACAAACTTAGGATTGTTGTGGGCCAGGGTAGCGATCATGATGGCGTCCCAGCCGTAGCCGGGAGAGGTATTCCACTGCAGCCGGTCAAAGTAGCCGGAGATCTCACAGGCAGAGCCCAGACCGGTCATAGCGCCGGCCACCACAGAGCCCATGACCACCACCTTGCCGATATTGATACCGGAAAACCGGGCAAAGGAGCGGTTGGCACCCACAGTGCGGGACTCGTAGCCGAACTTGGACTTATAGAGCAGGAACCAGGCCAGAACCACAACGGCCAGGCCGATCAGCAAGCCACAGTGAACCTGCGAGGGGCCCATGTTGATGAACTTGGGCAGCTTGGCGCTGGTGGCGATCTTGGCGCTGGCCTCCCAGCCCGCGCTGGGATCCTTCATGGGGCCGGTCACCAGGTAGTTGCCCAACAGATTCATAATATAGTTGAGCATCAGGGAACACACCAGGATGTTGGCGTTGAAGGTAAAGTTCAGCAGCGAGGGGATCAGCAGAACGATGGAAGCCCCAACCATGCCGGCCAGAGCCATCAGCAGGAAATGGATCACAGGGGGGATCCCCTGGATGGTGCCGATGGCGGTCGCCGAGATGGCGCCCATGAAGAAGGCGGTCTCCACCGAGCAGTTGGGGGTATCCGCAGAGAAGAGGATACAGGTAGCGCAGCTGGTGAAGAGCAGGGGGGAGAGCTTGATAAGGAAGGTACAGAACCGGTTGAAGCTGGACACCGGGGCGGTCAGGAAGGTGATGATGTCCTGGCTGGGGTTCTTACTACTCAGGATGATGAGGACAAAGCAGAATAGAATGGCGATACCGGCAGCCATGGCAGTACGGATGATGCTGAACTGCTTCTCCACCTCAATGGCCGACAGGTAAGGCAGCTTTTCTTTCTTCTTATTCATGGATGACACCTCCGATTACCGAATCGTCCTGTTTCTTGACGCCCAGCATGTATTCGCCCAGAACCTCCGGTGTGACGTCGGTCAGATCCTCAAAGTAGGCCACGATCTTGCCCTCAAACATGACGA
Source organism: Oscillospiraceae bacterium (assembly GCA_022792495.1). GTDB lineage: Bacteria > Bacillota > Clostridia > Oscillospirales > Oscillospiraceae > Vermiculatibacterium. The sequence continues at coordinate 10,988 of JAAWBD010000025.1, read as the reverse complement.
TGATACTGTCGCTGACGTTGATCAGCTCGTTCAGATCCGCAGAGAAGAGCAGGGTGGCGGTATCCAGCCGATCCCGCAGCTCCACGATCTTCCGGCGGATCAGGTCAGTGGCACCCACGTCGATGCCCCGGGTGGGGTGGCTGGCGATGAGCAGCTTCAGATCAGAGGAGAACTCACGGGCGGCCACCACCTTCTGCACGTTGCCGCCGGACAGGGTCTTGACCGGGGCCTCGGGGCCGTCGCACTTCACCAGGAACTCGGTGATCCGATCCCGGGACCAGCCGTCGATGTACTTGTGATCCAGTATGCTGTGGACACTGTAGGGCGCGGTGGTGTACCGGTCAGAGATCAGGTTCTCCTGAATGGCCTGGGTGGAGGACACGCCATAGATCATACGATCCTCGTGCACCATGCCCACGCCCATGGCCCGGATCTGGTTGATGTTCTTATGGTCAATGCTCTTGCCGTCAATCTCGATGGTACCCTTCTTAATGGGCAGCAGGCCGCAGATGGTCTCTGACAGCTCGCTCTGTCCGTTGCCCTCCACACCGGCCACGCCCAGAATCTCGCCGGCCCGGACGTCGAAGGAGATATCATCAATGGAGTTCACACCATAAATGTTGGTGTGGATCAGGTTCCGAACCTTCAGGACGGTTTTCTTGGGCTTGGCCTTCTCCTTCTCAATGTTCAGCATCACATCCCGGCCCACCATCATCCGGGAGATGTCCTGAATGGACACATCCTCGATGTTGGCGCTGCCGGTGACCTGGCCCAGCCGGAGGACGGTGATCCGGTCACAGATCTGCTTGACCTCCTGGAGCTTATGGCTGATGAACACGATGGTATAGCCCTGCTTCTTCAGGGCCACCAGCTGCTCGAAAAGCTCCTCCGTCTCCTGGGGAGTCAGAACAGCGGTGGGCTCGTCCAGGATCAGGATCTTGACCCCGCGGAGGAGCACCTTCAGGATCTCCACCCGCTGCTTATAGCCCACGGGAAGATCCTTGATAAGCGCATTGGGATCCACCGGAAGGTTAAACTTCTTGGCGGTCTCTTCGGTCATGCGGATGGCTTCCTCTTTGTTGTAGAAAACCCCGCTCTTTTTAGGCTCGGTGCCCAGAACCATGTTCTCGGCCACAGACAGGGAGTTGACCAACATGAAGTGCTGGTGAACCATGCCGATACCCAGATCCAGAGCATGGATGGGGCTTTCAATATGTACCTCCTGTCCGTTCAGGAGGATCCGGCCCCGCTCGGGAGTCTCATGGCCAAAAAGCACCTTCATCAACGTGGTCTTGCCCGCGCCGTTCTCGCCTACCAGACCATGGATCTCTCCCCGGCGCAGCTGAAGATTGATGTCCTTGTTGGCCACGAAACCGTTGCTGTAAATTTTTGTGATGTTCTCCATGGAGAGAACGATATCACCATTCAAAGCGGTCTTTTCGTTGTTTTCCATAGGTCACTCTCCAAATCGTTTTCCGTGAAAGGGACTTTCACAGGAATGATTGCAAGCGGGCCGGCCGCCTTATTGGACTGTTAAGACGGCCGGCCCACGCTTGCACGGCTAATCGAAATCTAAAACGCGGAAATACTAGACGATTGGCTTAGAAGGGGGCAGCCTCGGCTCTCTTCTCGTTGATGTACTCGGTGGTGGCGTTGACGGCGGTGCCCACCTCGATCTTGCCGGCGGCCAGATCGTTGCAGATCTCAGTGTAGCGGGCGTAAGCGTCGGGCATGCCATTCTTCACGATCTCGTCGAACTGCTTGGTCTCCACCATCTCCAGGTAGCCGGTGGACACGTCGCAGTTGGTGAGCTTGCCGAACTCCAGCTCGCCGTTGTAGAACTTCACCATGGCGTCGTACACGATCTCGCCGAACTGCTTGATAGCGGAGGAGACCACGTAGTTGGCGGTGTCAGAGCCGTTCTGCTCCAGCTGAGCGCCGAAGTCGGTGTCCACGCCGAAGGCGTAGTGCTTCCGGGCAGCGGCAGCCTCGCAGGCGCCGAAGCCGGCGCCGCCGCAGACGGTGAAGATCACGTCGGCACCCAGGTCGAACTGGGCGTTGGCCAGCTCGTTGGCCTTGGCGGAGTTGGCCCAGTCGCCAACGTAGGAATACAGAACCTCAATGGAGGAGTCAACATAGTTGACGCCGTCGATGTAGCCAACCAGGAAATCGTTGACGGCGGTGTTCTCAGCGGCGCCAACCCAGCCGACGACCTTGTCCTCGTTGATGTTGGTATCCTGGGTCTCGGTGGTCATCAGAGCGGCCAGGGCGCCGGCCATGAAGGCCAGGGTGTTCTGGTCAGCGGTGAAGGAGGCAATGTTCTTGCAGTAATCCAGATCGTAGTCCACGCTGGTGTCGAAGAGGATCCACTTCTGATCGGGATACATCTCGGCAGCGCGCTGCACGTGCTCGGGGATGGAGTAGTAGCCCGTGACGATCACGTCGTAGGCGCCGCTGGCGCACAGCTCAGGCAGAGTGGTGGAGTGCTTGGTCTCGTCGCTGTTGCACTCGTAGGTGTTCAGGGTAGAGCCGGTTTCGTCGCAGAACTGAACCAGCTTGTCATAGATCAGATCCTCGCAGGACAGGGTGCCCAGAGACTGAATGACGTACATCATGATGTTCAGGGGCTTCTTCTCGGTGCCGGGATCGGTGGTCTCAGTGCCAGGATTGGCGGCCTGGGTGGGCTCGGGATCCTTCTTGCCACAGGAGGCGAGGAGGCCAAGAGTCATGGTCATGGCCAGGGTCAGAGCTACGATCTTCTTCAGTTTCATTTCGGTCTCTCCTTTAATGAATATATTTTCGCACTTTCGTGCGATGGAGCACAAATTTGAATCGGACTCTTACTCGTAGGTTCTCAGAGTATCCAGCAGCAGCTTGCGGAACTTCTCAAAGTCCAGCCGGATGCCCACGTGGGTGTTGGGTGCCTTGCCCCGGAAGGGGGAGTCCTCAGGCGCGTCGTCCCACCGCTTTTTGGAGGTCAGATCAATGTCCGCCTCCGGGGTGTGGCCCTGGAGGGGCCGCAGGTCGGTGACCGTCATGCCCCGGGTCAGGGTACCGGTGAGCTCGATGTCCACATGGAGGAAGGCGGAGGTAACGATAGAGGGATCGATGAGCCAGGCCACGGCGCAGGCGTCATGGAGATGGGCGTCCCCACCGCCGGCGAAAAAGTCCAGCAGCTCGGCGGCAAACTTGCCCACCTTGTTCATGCCCCGCATGGTCTCAATGTCCTCCTTCAGGACAGGGCACTGGCGGGTCAGGTTCACACCGGACATGTAGATGGGCATACCGCTGTGGAATACCTTGTAGGCCGCCTCAGCGTCCACCACGATGTTGAACTCGGCCGCGGCGGTCCAGTTGCCGCAGTAGGCTCCGCCGCCCATGATGTAAAGTCCCTTGGCCCGCTTGGCGATCTCGGGCTCCTTGTTAAGAGCGGAGGCGATGTTGGTCAGGGGGCCGGTAGCCACCAGCACCACATCGTCGGTACTCATCACGGTCTCCACGATGAAGTCCACCCCGTGCTTGCTCTCCGCCGGCTTGCTGGGCGGGGGCAGCTGGGGGCCATCCATGCCGCTCTCCCCGTGGACGTTGTCCGCAATGACCAGGGGGGCGGTGCAGGGACCTGCGTGGCCGGGATAGACCTTGATGTCCGACCTGCCGATCATGTCCAGCACCTGAAGGGCGTTGCGGGTGGTGTTCTTCAGGTAGCCGTTGCCGCCCACCGTGGTCACGCCCAGCACGTCCAGATGCTTGCACGCCAGCATGATAGCCATCGCGTCGTCATGTCCGGGATCGCAGTCCAGAATGACTTTCTGCATCTTGTTCACCTTCCTCTTTCCTTATCGTTTTTTGATGGAATTCTTGAATATTTCAATGATATCCGCCTTCTTCAGCGTCTTGAAGGAGCCGATCTCATCGGTGCCGAAAACGTGGCTGGCGGTCTCCGCCATCTCCTCGATCCGGTCGGTGGGGATATTGAACTCCTCGAAGGAGGTGGGCAGCTTCAGCTCCTTGAAAAACTCGGTGGTGAGCCGGATGCCCTCCTTGGCGGCGGCCAGGTCGTCGGTCTCGGTCACGTCAAAGACGGTGCGGGCAAACCGGGCAAAGCGCCACAGGTGCTCCTCATACACGTACTCCATCCAGGCTGGAGTAATAATAGAGAGGCTGGCCCCGTGGGGGGTATCGTAGAGGGCGCTGAGCTCGTTGCCGATATTGTGGGAGGACCAGTCCTGGTTCCGGCCCACCCCCACGGTCTCGTTGTGGGCTACGGTGCCCAGCCACATGATCTCCGCCCGGTACTGGTAGTTCTGGGGATCGGCCATCACCTTCCGCCCGAAGGTGACGATGGCCTTCATGACCCCCTCGCACATGAAGTCGATGGAGTTGATCTCATCGTCGTCGGAGAAATACCGCTCCATGGCGTGGGAGAACATATCCGCGATGCCGCAGGCGGTGATGAAGGGGGGCAGGGTGCAGCACAGCTGGGGATTCATGAAGGCGAACCGGGGCCGCAGACAATCCGCGCTGGTCAGGGCCTTCACATGGATGTCCTCGTTGTTGATCACCGACACGCCCCCCGACTCGCTTCCGGTGGCGGGAAGGGTGAGGACCACAGACACAGGGAGGGCCTCCTTGGCCTTGCCCGCCTTGCCGTTGTAAAAGTCCCACACGTCCCCGTCATACTTCACCCCGGCAGCCACCGCCTTGGCGGTGTCGATAACGCTGCCGCCGCCCACGGCTACCACAGCGTCCACCTTCTCCTCCCGGGCGATCTTGATGCCGTCGTATACCCGGCGAAGCCTGGGGTTGGGAACGATGCCGTCCAGCTCCACTACCCGGATGCCGTGGGAGGTCAGCTCTCCCGTTACCCGGCCCAGCAGACCGGTCTTGATGAGAAACTCATCAGAACTCCGGCACAACAGAACGGTCTTGACGCCGTCCCCGGCCAGGGTCTCCCCGATCTTCATCTCCGCGTCCCTGCCGAAAATAAAGCAGGTGGGCGCATAATGTCTGAAATCATTCAGCATGGGAAACACATCCTTTTTCAAAATAGGCCCGCAGCTCCTCCGGCGTCTCGCACAGCACGTCGGGCCGGCTTTCCCGCACCAGGGCCGGATCCCCATCCCCGTAAAGGAGCCCCACAGAGTGGAAACCGTTGGCCTTGGCGGCGATCACGTCGCTGGCGGAATCGCCGACATAGACCGGATCCGTCAGGTCGAACTGCTTTTTATACTCCCGCAGACGGGCCACCTTGTCGCTCAGATCCCCATCCGACTCCAGGGAGCCCCGGTAGCTGGTAAAATATCTGCCCCAGCCTTTTACCTCCAGCACCCGGCCCAGGGCGGGATGGGCCTTGTTGGACAATATCCCGGTGGGGATCCCCTCCGCCAGCAGCAGCTCCAGCAGCTCCCGGATCCCCGGGAACAAAACTGTGTTGGGGTAGCTGGTGATCTCCCGGTAGTGGTGCGCCACCCCCTCGTCCACCCGAAGCCGCAGGGCCGGGTCAGAGCCGGGGTAGAGCATCTCCACCATATCTCCCGGGGCGTTGAACAGGTTCCGGCTGTCCCCGGAGAAACTCTCCGGCAGCGTCAGCCCGCAGCTCTCAAACCCATAGCGGACAGAGTCCCAAACATCCTCCGCCGTACGGGCCACCGTGCCGTCAAAGTCAAAGATCACCGCGGAATACTTTACCATATCAGCCTTCCTTTTCCGGCTCGATGGGCTTGATGCAGGCCTTGCTCATAAGGGTTCCGGCCACTACCATCAGGGAGCCCACCACCACCGGCACCGTTAGCCTCACCCCCAGCATCACTGCGCTGAGAACGGTGGCGAACACCGGCATAAAGTTGGATACCAGGATCACCAGCAGGTGGTCTCCCTTCTGCATGGACAGATTCCACAGCAGGGTTCCCAGGAAGCTGGACAGAACGATCTGATAGAAAAGCTCCCCCATCTGCTGGAGGTGCAGCACCTGGGGCTCAGCCACAAAATAGGTAACGCTCCAGGCGATGGCGCCGGTGACGATCATAAATAACCCCACCGCGTCGTAGTCCTCCTCCCCCACGATCTTCCGGTTCAGATTGGAGTAAAAGCCCCAGGAGACCGAGGAGATAATGGACAGGACACTGGGCCAGAAGGCATCCACAAACATGATCCGCAGGGTGTTCAGAATGGAGAAATTCTCCACATCCGTGTTGGCCACCAGGATCCCCACCACGGAGATGAGGATACTGACCCCGAACCATTTGGAGACCTTGTTCTCCTTCCGGAACATGATCACCGCCACCACAAGGGTCATCATGGGCCACATCAGCCGTAGCAGCCCTGAGGTCACCACCTGCTCCCGGGTGGCGGCCACTCCGATGGAGATATTGGTGGTCAGCTTATAAATGATGTAAATGGGGCCGCACAGTAGCCAGTAGCTCAAGGGGGCCCGGGCATAGCTTTTCAGGCCCGTCTTTTTGATCTGGACAATGGTGGAGATGATCCCCGCCCCCAGATTGCCCAGCCCGGTGGCGGAATAGTTGCCAAAGGTCTCTGCCAGAGACCGGCCAAAGGCGTTTCCCGACCCCCAGATCAGAGAGGCCAGGATGCCATACAGGGTATATTTGTTTTTATTTTGCTTTTTCTCTTCCATGTATTACTGCTTCCTCGGTGTTTTTGCCATAAATTCCTTCAGCTGCTCCGGGGTGGGGGTATGTCGGGAGCTGTTCCCCGCCACCTTGAAGCCCGCCACCGCGCTGCCCTGGAGAACAGCCTCGGACAGGGACAGGCCCTGGAGCATCCCGGCAATAAACCCAGCGTTGAACGCGTCCCCCGCTCCGGTGGTGTTCTTCACCGTCACCTGGTAGGGCTTCTGGAGCTCTTCCCCGCTGTCGGAGACCAAAAAGGCTCCGTCGCCCCCCATCCGGGAGACCACGCTGCGTCCCTCTGTGGCGAAATGGCGGACGCTGTCCCGCCAGTCCTCCTTGGGACAGAAGGAATAGAATTCATCCTTTGCCGAGCCCAGCAGATACTTCACATAGGGCAGAGTCTCCTCCACCGCCCTACGGATCTCAGGCTCCAGCTTATCGGGATCCCCCACCCGGGTGTTCAGGTCAAAGGAGGTGGGCACCCCGGCCTCGTAGGCCGCCTTAAAGATCAGGGGCAGATTCTGCCGGATGCTCCCCTCGGTCATGTAGGCCATGCCCGAGGAGTGAACCCAGGAGGCAGTCCGCACCTTCTCCAGGTCGATTTCCTCCAGATCCAGCCGGGCATAGGAGCAGTCCTCCCGGGGAAAGCCCCACAGAGTTCTCTCTCCGGTGGGATCAATAAAGGCAAACACAAAGATGGTGTTGCTCTTGTCCATGATGGTAAAGTCGGTATTGATGCCGTTCTGGGCAAACTCCTTCATCATGAACCGTCCGCCATAGTCGTCTCCCACCGTACCCATAAAGGCGGTGGGAACTCCCAGCTTACTCAGGGCCACCGCCGTGTTGGCGCTGGTGCCGCCGCCGGTGAGAATGGGCTTGAGCCGCTCGGAGCCGTACTCGTCGTCCCCGCTGCTCATGACGCTCTGCAGGGAGACCGTCACATCCACACAGGCGTCACCAATGACGATGACCCGGTCAAATCTTGTCTCAGGCATTTCTGGCCGCCTCGATAAAAGCCTTCACCTTGGCAGGATCCTTGCCGTTTCCAGTCTCGTCCTGGAAGGCGGCGGGGAAATTGGTCCGGGTGCAGCTGTCCACGCCGTAAGGCTGGGTGATATGGATGGCCTCAGCCACGTTGAATTCGTCCAGGCCGCCGGCGATAATGCACTTGACCTTGGTGGCCTCAATAATGGCCCGGTCAATGTTCAGGTCGTGGGTGGCGCCGGTGGCGCCGATGCCGATGGTGCTGTCAGGATCCTTGGTGTCAATGAGGAAGAAATCGGTGGTGGGCTCATACTTCCGGATCAGCTCCAGGGTGGTGGGCCACTGCTCCTCAAAGGGAACTCCCACATAGACAGGGATGGCCTGCATGATCTTCAGCCCGGGATAAGCGTCCCGGATCCGCTGAACCCCCTCGGGGGGAATGTCCCGGATGTCGCCGGAGAGGTGGTACACATCGGGCAGGCACAGGGACAGGTCGTGGATGATCTCATCCACATCGCTGGCGATGGTAAGGCCCACCTTCACCACGTTATCGGGCAGGTTGTCAAAGATGTGCTTGGCCTGGGCGCAGTTCTTCTGCTGGTTGCCCAGATGCTTCACCTCGCCGTAGGCCACTCCGATATGGTCGGCCCCCAGCTCTGCGCACATCAATGCGTCCTCCAGGTTCTTGATCCCGTAGATCTGCGTGATTACCTTACTCATCATTCTTCCTCCTCTAAATAAATATCCTTTTATTGTTTGCGCGTGGAGCCCCGCTGTACCACGTGGGCCTCCAGCCAAATGTCCTTTTTCTCCGCCCGGCTCCCGGCCAGAAGGCCCATCATCACCTCCGCCGCCCGGCGGCCGATCTCGTCGGTGGGCTGGGCCACAGTGGTGAGGGGCGGATCCATCATCTCGCAGAACTGGACGTTGTCGCAGCCGACGACCTCCACCTGGCCGGGGACGGCGATCCCCTTGTCTTGCAAGGCGCGCATGGCTCCGAAGGCCATCATATCGTTGCAGGCCATCAGGGCTGTAAACTCCGCCTTTCGTTCCAGGAGAGTTGTTACCGCTTCGTAACCACTTTGGTATCCAAAATTGCCGGAAACCAGCAGGTTTTCATCCAAAGGGAGCCCGTGGCTCCTCAGGGCATTTACATACCCCCGAAACCGCTCCTGGGACGTATAAAAATGGGCTGGCCCACGGATAAAGGCGATGTGCCGGTTCCGGTGCTGGAGCAGCAACTCCGTTGCCTCCTGGAAGGCCCGCTCGTTATCCACAAAGACGCCCACATTGTAGTCAATGCCGTCATTTTTTCGATCCAGCAACACGCAGGGAACCCCGTATTTCCCTACCCCTTGGTCGGCCGCCCTGGACTGGCGCTGGGCGGAAACCAGGATGATCCCGTCCACCTGCTTGGCCAGAAGCGTTCGGATACTGGGCCCCTCCAGAGAGGAGGAGGGGGAGGTGTTGCAGAGCATCACCGTATAGCCCCAGTTGCGCAGATGCCGCTCCACCGAGCCCACCAGCTCCGGGAAAAAGGGATTCTCTATGTCTGGGATCACCACACCGATGGTCTTGGTTCGGGCGGTGGCCATGCTTCTGGCCACCAGGTTGGGGGTGTATTCATACTCCTCAATGAGCTGCTGTACCCGGCGGCGGGTCTCCTCGCTCACCCCATCCTTCTTGCCGTTTACGACCCGGGAGACGGTGGCCTTCGACACATTCGCCATACGGGCGATATACTCCATTGTGACTGCCAAAACGGTCTCCCCCATTTCAAAGGGTAAAAATCATGGATTTGGTCGACTGGGATGCTTATTGTGCAAAAAGCTTTGTTGTTCTTAAGCGTAACCGCTTTCCTATTGGTCATTTTGGTTAAGAAACACTGTTTTGTAAATAAGCAGATACGACGAAAATACCAGGAATGTTTTAAATATTTTTCTCTTATTTAATCCAATTACCCAGGAAATCACTCTATTTCTCCATTCTTTCAAAACAAAAATCAACCGGAAGAATACCGTCGTTTCGGCTGACTCCCCGCTTTGACAGGAGGAGGATGGTGTGCTACAATTTTTACAGTGACTGAGAACCCCACCATTTTTAAGGAGGCCCTTCCCATGAAGAAAATGAAGATCCTGATCGACTGCGATACCGGTGTGGACGATTCCCTGGCGATCCTGTACGCCCTGAGGAAGCCGGAGTTCGAGATCCTGGGCTTTACCACCGGGTTCGGCAACACCGACGCTGTCCAGGCGGCAGAAAACACCCTTCGCCTTCTGAAGCTGGCGAGCCGGGAGGGGGAGATCCCCGTATCCATCGGGGAGAACGCCCCCCTGAAGGGGAAGTGGGACGGGCCGGTGGTTCATGTCCACGGCGCCAACGGCATCAGCGGGGTTGAGCTGCCCCCCTCCCAGCAGAAGCCGGCGGAGGAGAAGGCCAGCGACTTCATCGTCCGCCTGGCCCGGGAAAATCCCGGGGAACTCACTCTAATCACCCTGGGCAGAATGACCAATGTGGCCAAGGCCCTGGAAAAGGAACCCGGCCTGCCCAAGCTGGTTCGGAGCCTGGTGGCCATGGGCGGGACCTATCACGCCCCCGGCAACGTCTCCCCTGTGGCCGAAGCCAATATCGCCGGGGATCCCGAGGCGGCGGACATCGTCCTGATGGCGGGCTTTGACACCACCATTGTGGGGCTGGATGTGACCACCAAAATCCACCTGACCTCCAAGACCTTCGCCGACCTGCGGGAGTACTGCGCCCCTGAGAACAGGCCCATCGCCGACTATCTTGTCCAGGCCTTTATCCCCTATCGGGCCTTCTCCCGCGACAGCGACGGCAACCTGGACTACTGCCCTATGCACGACCCCCTGGCCATGCTGGTGGCCATTGATCCCAGCGTGTGCCTCATGCGCCGTCTGCCCGCCCGGGTGGAGTGTGGCGACGGGCTCTGCCGGGGTATGATCGTCACCGACGGCCGTAATCAGCACATGGACGCCCCCTACGCCAACATCTGCGTGGATGTGGACGAGGATCTGGCCATCAACCGGCTTTTCGGGGTGTTCCTGTAAGGCGAGCCTTGGCTTGTACCCCCTGTCCCTACCATTGTAGTTTGGAGCCATGGAAAATATGTAAAAATCCCCCAGGCCTTTTGGCCCGGGGGATTTTTCGACTCTTTTACTTACTTCTTACTTCAGGTTGAAGAAGGCGTCGTGACCCAGGTACTCGGCCACCTCGTCCAGCTCCTCCTCGATGCGGAGCAGCTGGTTGTACTTGGCCACCCGGTCGGTGCGGCTGGGGGCGCCGGTCTTGATCTGGCCGGCGTTGGTGGCCACGGCGATGTCGGCGATGGTGGCGTCCTCGGTCTCACCGGAGCGG
>JAAWBD010000024.1 GCA_022792495.1 Oscillospiraceae bacterium | reverse complement strand
TGACACGGGCGATCTTCCGCAGAGCGGAGTTAGGTTTCTTCGGGGTGGAGGTACGCACCGCGGTGCACACGCCTCTCTTCTGGGGAGAAGGCAGGTCGGTCTCACGGTTCTTCAGGGTGTTCAGGCCGAACTGCATGGCGGGAGAGTTGGACTTGTAGGTCGCCTGCTTACGGCCCTTCCGAACGAGCTGGTTAAACGTAGGCATAATCTTCCTCCTTTCTTCAGTGGTTACTTTATATTTTAACAGAAAACGGGAATTTTTATCCCATTTCCCGCTAAAACCGGTTTCAAAGAGGTTACAGCTGTAACAAAGCGGTTACAGCGGCCCCCACGGCGATGCCACAGGCCTTCCCCAGCTCCTTCATGGAGGGGACGGTCTCCACCGCCACGCCCTTTTCCCCACACAGGGCGGAGATGGGCCCGGTCACCCGGGGGTCAGCGTCACTGGCCAAAAACACCTTTCTGGCCGTTCCGGCCTCTACGGCCCGCTTGACTTGCTTGGCGCCCACGACTTTGGCGTTGTTGGTCAATTCCGTGAGCATTCCGCACGCCTCCCATCTGAAAAATGGGCGCATTATACCTATAAGGCGCCCAAGCAAAGTGAAATTATAGCATAGAAGGTCTGGTAAGTCAAGGTTTTTTCCCATTTTTTGTTCTTCATTTCCCCCCGGAAACCTTAACAGTTCTTATCCCCGGTGTTACTATGTAAAAAAGGAGGGATCTCTATGGATTTTAACCGTTATCAGGTAAAAACCGCCGCCCGTGCCATCCTTCACAGCGCCCGGCCCAAGCCCTGGGGCACCGCCCTTGCATACCGGCTTCTCTCCTTTGTGCTGCCTGTGTTTCTGGGTCTCTCTCCTTTGATCTTCGTTCTCTCCTCTATGATGGTGCTTCTGCCCCAGGGAGGAGAGTACCGGCTTCCCCCCGCCCTAAACGCCGCCTTTCCCCTGATATTCCTGGTCATCGGCGGGATCATGGCCCTTTTCCGGGCCGGGTATTTCCGTTACTGCCTGAAGCTGTGGCGGGGGGAGCGGGCCGACTGGCGGGAGCTGTTCCGGGGCTCCAGTGTTCTGCCCCTTCTTCTGCTGCTCCTTCTTTTCTCCGTCCTGTGGTTCCTGCCCGGCTTCTTGGTTCTGGGAGGGATTCTGGCCCTTTTTCCCCGGCTGGCCGGGGTTCCCTTCCTTGTTCTCCTTCTGGAGCTGGGCTTTTGGGGCTGTCTCCTCAACCGCACCCTCCGCTATGCCTTGGCCGTCCCTTTGAAGGTAGAGCACCCAGAGCTCACCGCCTGGGAGGCTTTGCGGGAGAGTATCCGGCTGATGAGAGGGAAGCGGTGGAGGCTCTTTCTCCTGCGGCTGTCCTTCTGGGGCTGGAAGCTGGCGGCCTTTTTCCTGGGCTATTTCGGGGGCGCCTTTCTCACCATGCTTCCCCTGTCCCTGTTTCTCCTCCGTGACCCTCTGTTCTCCCAGCCCCTCTCCCCGGGACTGTCCACCCTCCTGCTTCTGTCCCTGTTCGGTATGATGCTTCTGGTCTCAGCCCCCATGACGTTGTGGCTCACCGGGTACAGCCAGCTCTCCTTCGCCGGATTTTACGACTGGGCCCAGGGACGTTCTCCCGTGCCGCCCCCTCCCCCCTGGCAGCCCCCTGCCGGAGGGTATCCCCCTCCGCCGCCAGAGCCCTGGGAGCCGCCCAAAGAGCCCTGAACCGTAAACTTTAAAAAGGACGCATCCTCTATGTTGAGGACGCGTCCTTTTTCTTATTCCGGTTGTCCCGGCTCCCCCGGCTGGGGCTGCCAGGGGGGCGTGGAGGGCACTGAGGGAGCCCCCTGGAGGCGGTCATAGACCCCGGCCAGGGATACTCCCACATACCCGTTGAGCCACAGGGCGAGGGGGGCGGAGGCCAGCCAGGCGGGAACCGTCACTCCCAGTAGCATCAGCGCCAAGGAACCAAGGGTGGGATAGTAAAGCATCTGCTCTGGCAGAAAATACCCCAGAAGCAGCATACTGACCAAAAGCACCACATAGGCGATCAGGGAGATCAGCAGCATCCACCCCAGGAAGGACAGGAGGAACACCACCAGCCGCCACCGCTGACCCACCATCAGCTCCTTGCTCCGGTTCAGGGCCTGGCGGGCGGTATACTCCGGGTGATCCAGCAGCACATGGAGGGACAGGGCGTAGCGCAGGATCCTGCTGAACCAAAAGGCCCAAAGGCCGAGAAGAAGCGGGACGGCAAGAGCATTGAGCAGAACCGGATCCTCCAGGCGTTGGAACAGCAGGATGCTCCCGACCTGTACCGCAATGGCAGGGAGGAACCACAGCAGGGAGAACAGGACGATGAGCCCCAGAAGGGCCAGGAGCCGGGGAACCATAGAGAAGCCCCGGAACAAATCCCGGTAGGAGCCGCTCTCCCGCCGCCACAGGCGGAGGGCATAGTAGTGATACCCCGCCCCCAAAAGCATCATAAGGATCAACAGGGCCAGATAAACAAGCAGGAGAAGAACTGTTATGACCGTGGCACCGGAGGAAACAAATCCCTGGATCAGCCTTTCAGCCGGAGATGAACGGAACAGGATCTGGATAAGCAGGGTAAATGAAAAAAGCAGCGCCAAAGGCAAGGCGAAAAACAGCAGCTGAAAGACCAGGGTCACCTTCCAGGGCCGGGGCTGGGCCTCGTGGAGAATGGCCTTCGCCTTCTCCTTGATCCGGGATCTGTCAAATTCCATCTTTATTCTCTCCCTTCCCATCTCAACAGCATTTTTACAGCACCACCGGGACTTTTTGAGTCATCACAACCTCCCCCGGAATGATCTTGCACTCATAGGCCAGCACCTCCACCCCGCCGGCGGCAGCTTTGCGGAGGGCGGCGCCGAACTCCGGATGGGTCCGGTCGTTGGGGGAAAAGCCCCTCACCTCCGCCATCTGGATAATAAAGCAAACGGCGGCCTCATAGCCCTGCTCCCTGGCCAGCAGCAGCTCCTCCAGGTGCTTCACCCCCCGCTGGGTGGGGGCGTCGGGAAAGTATGTCCACCCCTCCTCCTCCAGGGTGCAGCCCTTTACCTCCACAAAGCCCTTTCGCTCCCCCCCCTCCCAATAGAAGTCGAACCGGGAATGGCCCCAGGTGGTCTCGGGGCGGAGGAGGGTAAGACCCGGCACGAAATGTCCCCCCCGGGCCCATTCCTCAAACAGCTTATTGGGGGCCTGGGAATCCATGTTGATCAGCCGCTCCCCCTTCTCCACCGCCACCAGGTCATAGGCGGTCTTTCGGGCGGGGTTGGCGGATTTCTCCAGATAGACGGCACAGCCGGGTACCAGGAGCTCTTTGCACCGGCCGGTGTTCTTCACGTGGACGGTCAACTCCTCCCCCTCCAGCAGTACCCTGGCGATGAAGCGGTTGGGGCGGCTTATAAATATGGCTTTGTGAACATTGGGATAACGCATGGTATCACTTCCGTTGGCAGCGGTCAAAATAGAAATAGCCCAGAGGGGTGTAGTAGAGGCCCGTGATATCCTCCTGGAGCATATATTTCTGGGTGTAGAAGTAAATAGGCCCCAGAGCCCAGTCCCGGCCTATGATGATGTCCTCAGCCCGGTGCATGGCTGCCATGCGGACTGCGGAGTCGGAGGTGGACTTGGCCTCTGCGATGGCGGCGTCGTAATCCTTAGCGGAGTACCGGGCATCGTTGTTGCCGCCGCCGGTGACCCACATGTCCAGGAAAGTGACGGGATCGTTGTAGTCGGCGATCCAGCCGTTCCGGGCCAGCTGGTAATCCCCCCTCCTGCGGGTCTCCAGAAAGGCGGCCCACTCCTGCTGTTCCAGCATGACCTCCACATTGAGGGCCTCCCGCCACTGCCGCTGGAGAGCCTCCCCGATCATTCTATGATTCACCGAGGTATTGTAAAGGTAGGTCACGGCGGGAAATCCCTCCCCGTTGGGATAGCCGGCCTCGGCCAGGAGCCGTCTGGCCTCTTCCACATTTTTCTCATACTGCGCCGGGACGTCGGGGGCCGTCCAATAGTCTCCGCCCACCGTTCGGAAGTCGGAGTGGGGCCCGGCGTCGGCCACCCCGGAGGGAACAAATCCAGAGGCAAATACCTGTCCGGTCTGGGTCACGTTATCCACGATGTCCCTGCTGTCGATAGCCAGGGTGAAGGCCTTCCGCACTCTCCAATCGTCGAAGGGAGGGGCCTCTACATTATAATTGATATAGTAGACGCCGCTGTAAGGCACTATCTTCAGCTCGCCGCTCACCAATAGGCCGGGGATCTCCTCCACGGGCATGTCCTCTATGAAGTCCAGCTTACCGGAATTGAAGCCGGCCAGCATTGTTTTGTTGTTATCCATCAACTGAAAAATAATGGTATCAGGCCCCTGCCGGCTCCGGTCATAATAGTGGGGGTTCCGGCTCATCACCAGCCGCCAATTATGGCTCCACTCCGCCAGTTGATAGGGGCCGTTGGAAAGGTAGCTCTCCACCTGATAGGTCCAGCCGTCCAGGCCATTTTGGAAGCTTTGGGAGGAATATTCCGCCTCCACCACATCCTGTCGCAAGGGGTAGGTGGCGGGGAAAGCGCAGACCTCCAAAAAATAGGGACAATCATAGCTCAGGTCTACCACCAGAGTCTTTTCATCCGGAGCGGAGGCCTCCAAGGTCGAAGGGTCGGCTCCGTACCAGTTTACCTCCTCATAACCCCTTACCATGTCGATGATATAGCAGTAGTCGGCGGCCGTGTAAGGCTGAACCAACCGCCGCCAGGAGTAGACGAAATCCCCGGCGGTCACGGGCTGTCCGTCGCTCCACCTGATCCCGTCACGCAGGTGGAAAGTATATGTGACGGTGCCGTCGACGTTGACCCGCTTTTCATAGCTCTCTGCTTGGCCGGGGATCAGGATCGCTTGGGCGCAGTTCTCCGCTCCCTCAAATGCCGTGCCGCTGTTCTCCCAACGCATCAGGCCCTCAAAAAGATGGCCCATCATGATGGCTCCATCCACCGCAGAGTTCAGAGTAGGATCCATGGTCTGGGGTTCTGAGGCAATATTCACGTTCATCACAAAGGGGTCGCTCTCGATCCGAATGGCTCCGGCGGCTCCGTCCCACTCCACGCTGAAGCCCAGGGCCTCTCCCAGATCCCGGAGCTTGAAATAATTGTTCTGGCCGATCACGTAGGCGGTAAGGTCGGCCCGCCGGCCGTTGACATAGACCGCCCCCTGGGCGGGCGCGGCGGAGGTGCTCCCCGTCAGAGAGGCCAACTCGCCGCCCACAGGGACATAGGGCTCCCCCGCGGTGAGGGAGACCACACCGGTGAGCCCGTTCCAACCCACAGAGAACTGGGCGGGGGTTCCGTTGAGCAGGGCGGCCACGTCCCGGAGCTTAAAATAGTTGTTGGAATATCCGTTGGCAGCGGCGATCTCATAGGCCCCGCAGGATACCTCCACCCCATCCACCAGAAGCCTGGAAGCGGAGGTGCGGGCCTCCACCGACCCCGCCGCCTGAGCTCCGGGAGCGGTCAGCAAAAGGAAAATCGCCAGTAACCCACACAGCCACCGATTTTTCACAATATATCCCCTCCTATTGTTCCTTTCTTTACATTGTACAGCAAAGGAGAGATCCGGTCAATGTCCGGATCCCTCCTTTTTTCCTTATCGAGCGGTCTCACGGGGCTTATCCCTCATCCCAACCCGCTCCCGGATATACTGAATGGCATACTGGGCCGTGAGCTTCAGGTTCGGGCGGCGGCTTTTCAGAAACCGCTCCAGCAGGAGGATGTCCGGCGGCTCTCCGATCGTCTGGAGCGCGATGTTGGCGTAGTAGATCTCATATTGATAGGCCTTTTCGTCCTTCTGCTCCAAATAGTAGGCGCAGGCCTTCCGGCTCGCCTCCCCCGGGCAGGCGGAGAGGGCGCGGACGGCGTCGTGGCGCACAGACCGGCGCTCCTCCACCGTCAGGGCCAGGACGGGAGAGAGATCCAGCTCCGCCGGGAGAAGCAGATTCTTCCTTCCCCAATCGGACACCCGATCCAGCAAGGAGGATAGGACATATTTGTCCCTCTCCACCCTAAGCCGCCCCAGGAAAAAGGAGGCCTCCGCCGGAGAAAAGACCTTTTCCATCAGTCTGCTGTA
Organism: Oscillospiraceae bacterium; assembly: GCA_022792495.1. Classification (GTDB taxonomy): domain Bacteria; phylum Bacillota; class Clostridia; order Oscillospirales; family Oscillospiraceae; genus Vermiculatibacterium. The sequence goes on along the minus strand of JAAWBD010000024.1, from coordinate 535 downwards.
AATAAAGTAGGCGGCGTTGCGGAGCTCCCGTTTCTCCTTTGTTTTTCCCTCGTTGGTATTGATGATCTCCTGCAGCGGCGGAAAGAGGCTGGGGTCGGTGAGCTCCTCCGCCTCCCGGAGGGCCTTCCAGCTGGTGCTCTCCCGGCTGTCAGCGATGTGCTCGTCCCCGGTGTTGATCCTGGCGATCAGATCCAGCAATTCAACTTGATCCATCCCTTATTAACCCTCCAAAGCAAGAGAACGTAGGAGATATCCAGCTTTTCCAACCATTTGGGGAACCCATCCATATCGCTCTTTACTTTCTCAAATCTTATCACAAATAGCCATACCCTTCAATAATTCCTTTTCCTATAGAACAAAAAAGAAGAGACGAATCGAAATTCGTCTCTTCTTTGTGTTGGCGTCACCTATCTTACCAGTCCGTCGCCAGACGAGTATTGTCGGCAGGAACGAGCTTAACTTCCGTGTTCGGGATGGGAACGGGTGGACCCTCGCCCTAATCAACACCAACTATTTTAACCAGCTCTCACCAGCT